>DASZZL010000042.1:0-42087 GCA_035545035.1 Pyrinomonadaceae bacterium | reverse complement strand
GCAATAACGGTTCGCCTGCTCTCCGTCGTTGAGCGCGATTTCATTTGCCGAAGTATCAAGGCCGGAATAGCCGTAATTCATATACGTAATGTCGCTGTCGCGATCCAACACGACGAGCGTCTCGTACCAACTCTTCATCATGAAGCGGCGGAATTGTGGGGAAACGCGGGCCACCACATCAAAGGTTTGTCTCAGCATTCCTTAATCCTCAGATGGACGGGGTTCAGCGTAGCTTGTATTCTTCAATAATCAAACGCGTTCCGTTGGCGGGCTCCATCTTTTTGAGTTCTCTCCGATACGCTGTACCGAAGACGTGATCCCAGAGACGGCTGGTGACCCCGAAGTTCACATCGGGGAATTGATGATGAATGAAGTGGTGAGCCCTAAGCTTCCGATACCGTCGATTCTTGAAATGGAAATGATGATGAATGTGATGAAAGATGCCGTAAAAAACGAATCCAGCCAGCAAGCCCGCCAGGGAGCCCAGGATGAAATGGAGCCGCAGTCGGTAAGCGAAGACATACCACACGCTCGCCATGACAGCTGTAACTATGAACCACGGCATAGCGATCAGCGCTTCGGGCGCCTCGTGATGTTTCTTGTGACCGACGTGGGCCGGCGTCCGGCCTTTGTGATAGACCCATCGATGAAAGACGTATTCAATCAGGCTCCAGCTCAAGAGACCCGCGCCAAAGCTAACGCCCACAACCAGGATGCTGCTACGCAGGACGATCGCTTCCCAGAAGAGGAAGAATACGACGGTCGCTGGATCGCTGACAAAGCTGAACCAGTAGTTGCCGCTGCCAGTCGCAAGAGTGATTAAATGGCTCTCTTTGGGATTACCAAAGGATTGCTTTTCAGTGTTCTGGTACATCGCCATTTGCCGATTCTCTGGTTTTTCCGCGGGGCATATGATAAAAGAAGTGTGCTTTTCGCCTCCAGAACACTAGCACTACCCAGCACGAGGTGGCATATCTTAACAAACTTTTTTCCCAAGAGTATAGCTTTGCGGCTCGTAGTCCAACTGAGAGAACCCCTTTAACCGTCGGCCCAAACAAATCCATGAAAGCGCTTTTTGTTTATCCCGAGTTTCCCAACACTTACTGGAGTTTTAAGCACGCCCTGCCTTTGGCCGGAAAACGCTCGGCTTTTCCGCCGCTTGGGCTACTGACGCTGTCGTCCATGCTGCCCGCGTCATGGGAACGGCGGCTGGTCGATCTGAATGTGGAAAAGCTGCGAGACGCCGACCTTGAGTGGGCGGATATTGTTTTCGCCAGCGCCATGATCGTGCAACAAGGTTCACTGCGGAAAATACTCGACCGCTGCAAAGCGCAGGGTAAGCGCATTGCGATCGGCGGCCCCTTCGTCAGTACGGGCTCTGAGCATGTCGACGATGCCGATTTCCTGTTCCTCGGCGAAGCAGAATTATTGCTGACCGAATTCTTGCGCGACCTTGAGGCCGGTAGCCCGCGGCACATTTACCAAACGGACAAGAAGCCCGACTTGACTCACACGCCGGTTCCCGACTTTGCGCTCGCGAACATGAAGCGTTACTCATCGATGTGCATTCAATTCTCGCGCGGCTGCCCGTTCAAGTGCGAGTTCTGCGACATCATCGAAATTTACGGCCGCGTTCCCCGCACGAAAACCAACGCGCAGATGATTGCGGAATTCGATGCGCTGCTCGACGTGGGCTGGCGCGGCCGTCTCTTCATCGTGGACGACAACTTCATCGGCAATAAGAAGGCCGTCAAGAATTTGCTGCCGGAACTGTGCGACTGGATGGAACGCCACGAGTACCCGTTCAGTTTGTTCACTGAGGCTTCGGTCAACCTGGCCGACGACGATGCGTTGCTCGCGTTGATGCGGCGAGCCAATTTCCGCAAAGTCTTTCTCGGCATCGAAACGCCCGTCGAAGCGAGTTTGAAGGAAGCGCAGAAGGGACAAAACACGCGACGCGACTTGATGGAATCAGTGCGCAAGATACAAAGCTACGGGATGGACGTCATGGCCGGGTTCATCGTCGGCTTTGACAACGATCCCGCCGATATTTTCCAGCGCCAGATAGACTTTATCACTCAGAGCGGAATTGCGATGGCCATGGTCGGCTTGCTGACGGCGCTGCCGGATACGCAGTTGTGGCGCCGGCTCAAAGCGGAAGGCCGCTTGATCTTTGAGAGCACCGGCGACAATACCGACTGTACCTTGAACTTCATCCCAAAGATTGAATCGGAGACGCTTATCGCCGGTTACAAGACCATCATGCGCACTTTGTACGAGCCGGCCGAATACTACGCACGGGCCCTGACTTCATTGAAGAATACGATCACTACCGGAATGCCCCGGGATCGAATGATGAACCTCGAGAATTTGCTTGCGGGCGTGCGCGTCGTCTTCAAACTGGGTCTGCTCGATCGTTCGCGTCGAGACTTTTGGCGCTTCCTGCGTCGCACTAGTTCCGAGGATCGCGGTCTGCTGGCCGAGGCCGTCGCTCTCGCCGCGATGGGTTATCACTTCCGCCGAATCACTGAGCAGTACTGCGGCGCGTAGTCAAACCGCTCGCGCCTCCTTCCTTTCAAGACTATTCTGCGCCTGATTTGTGGCGTTCATCCTGCGGCTGGTGTTAGCATTACCCGAGAAGCACCGGACCAGGGAGCGCAATCATGAGTGTCGCCGAATCCGTCGTCGAAAAACTACAATCACTGACGCCAGAACAGCAGCGCGAAGTCGTTGAGCTTGTCGATGCGCTGGCAAAGACGAATGCAACGAAGACCAATGCAACGAAGTCGCCGCGCCGCAGCTTGATGGGACTCTTTTCGGATCTCAATGTCCATATCACTGAGGAAGACATTGAAGAAGCGCGACGCGAGATGTGGGGTAACTTCCCACGCGAGGATATTTGATGAGCGCAGTCGTCACCGACACTCACGCGCTGATCTGGTACCTGTTCGAACCAACCCTACTATCGGAGCAAGCTCGCTCAGCTTTTGCAACCGCAGAAGGAGAAGCCGGATTGATCTATGTCCCGACGATCTGCGTGGTCGAAGTTCGTTACTTGGTAGACAAGGCAGTGCTTGCTGAAGATATATTTGACAAGCTGATTGCATCGCTTCTCGATGCGTCCACGGCGCCAACAGCCATTTCTTTGAATCTTGACATCGCGAGGTGTTTACAGCGGATTCCAAGGACGCAAGTACCCGACTTGCCTGATCGCATAATCGCGGCCTCTGCTGTACATCTGAATCTGCCACTCATTACTCGCGATCGTAAGATCCGCGCCACCGCCGTCGAAACCATTTGGTAGCTAATGTCCCAACCTCTGCTCGCATCTCTCTTTGACGAAGCTGAACGCCGGCCGTTGACCGTGTCTGAGCTGACGGCCTCGATTCGTGGCGAGTTGGAAAAGCGTTTTGCGTCCGTCTGGGTCGAAGGCGAGATTTCAAATTTCCACGCGCCCAGTTCCGGGCACTGGTACTTCACTTTGAAAGACGAGTTCGCGCAACTGCGGGCGGCGTGCTATCGCAGCAGCAACCAGCGCATACGCTTTCGTCCCGAAGACGGCCTTCAGGTGCGCGCCCGCGGCCGCGTGAGCGTGTACGAGCCAAAGGGCGAGTATCAGTTGATTGTCGAAGCGCTCGAGCCCGTCGGCGCCGGCGCGCTGCAATTAGCTTTTGAACAAACGAAAGCGCGTTTGCAGGCTGAAGGTTTGTTCGCCGCGGAATTGAAGCGCGCGATTCCATTTTTCCCAAGACGCGTTGGCGTCGTAACTTCGCCGAGCGGCGCCGCCATTCGCGACATCATCAATGTAATCTCGCGACGGACGCGCAGTGTGCATGTTCTGTTCGCGCCGGCCCGGGTGCAGGGCGAAGGCGCCGCGCACGAGATCGTACGCGCGATCAAGTTCCTTAACGATCATCACGCGCGCGCGCTGCGCGATGAAAGGTCCGATACGGGGATTGACGTAGTAATACTAGGGCGCGGTGGTGGATCCATCGAAGACCTGTGGGCTTTTAATGAAGAAGCCGTCGCGCGCGCTATTCGGGCGTCGGCGATTCCGGTGATCTCGGCCGTCGGTCATGAAACCGATTTTACGATCGCCGACTTTGCCGCGGACCTGCGCGCGCCCACGCCTTCGGCAGCCGCCGAGTTGGTCGCCGCGCACGAAGAGCAGCTTTGCTCACAACTCGAAAGTCTGATCGGAAATCTGGCGCGATCGATTCGCTTTCGCCTCAGTGCAGAGCGTTCGCGCGTCCAGCAGCTCGCATACTCGCGCGGCTTTGACGAAGTGCGGGGGCAACTGCGCACTGCGATGACCGCGACAGACGACGCCGAGTATCGGCTGCAAACTTCGATCGCGGCGCGTGTGCAGTCAGCGCTGCGGCGACTTGATGCCGCCGCGCACGCTCTGACGCCGAGCCAGCTTCGCGAGCGCGTGGCGACAGGGCGCGCGCGGTTCGACGCGCTTTGCCACGCGCGCGACGCTGCGTTAACGGCAAGAATGGAACGGGCCGGGCAGCAGTTCAGTCTGGCCGCGGCCGCGCTGGATGCCATGTCGCCGCTCCGAGTTCTGGAGCGCGGCTACGCGATTGCGCAGGACGCGACTGGCGGCATAGTGCGTGAAGCGAAAACGATTTCCGTCGGCGATGCGTTGCGCCTGCGTCTGTGGAAGGGCACGCTTGATTGCCGTGTTGAGGGAACGGACGAGAACTAGCCCGCACTTCTGCGGCATAGGACATGTCGGGCAGCTTGTGGTTGGTTCCGAATGCGAACAGCTAATTAATGGAAGGTATTCTCCGATGCACAAATGGTCGCTGCTTCTAATCTGCTCAATATTAGCACTCGCATTCCCTTCAGCACCTTCGAAAGCCCAGTCCGTTTTTGCGAAAGACGGGAATGTTTTTATCAAGAACAAATCCGGTCAGACGAAGAAGCTAACAGCCTTAGGCAAAGACTCTCAGCCTAGCCTGTCACCAGATCGGAGAAGAATTGCTTTCGTCAGAAGGACGCCAGGCAAAACAGTACAAACTTCCCTAAGTGACACAGAAGCAACTGAACTTTGGCTCGTAGACAGCGATGGCAAGCAACCTGAGCTGCTAGTATCTGGTAAAGAGGACGGTGATCCAAAAAAGAGCTTGGCTGATTTCAGCTCACCACAATTCTCACCGGACGGGCGGAGAGTATATTTCATGAGCGTTGGGTGGGTTACTTCAGGCGCAGTTCACGTCGTGGATATCCAATCTAAGAGAGAATCATTTGTCTCGCCCGGAAATACGCTTGAGGTGATACAGAAAGGCAAGTATCGAGGGTACCTAATCGTTCAAGAACACAAGTATTTTTTCGGAGCTAAGGTAGGAAGCTATGATCACTACTGGCTATTAACTCCGAATGGCAAAGAGATTCGCCGCATCGGCGGAGAGCGCAATTATCGGAATTTTAAAAAGGTCTATTGACAAGTCCACGCCCAACAGATTACCAACAAACGGTAAGTCATTATCGAGCCGAACGAACGGGAATTAGCAGGGCAGAAACATGAAACTCAGGCGTAATCGCATCGTGATCGATCTCGACAAAGCTCGTGCTGATCAGCAGGGTCCCGCGCGCGCGCGTCGTTCAGGCCGCGCCCGGTCAACTGATGTTCGGCGCAGTCGGTACAGAACCGGGAGCGGTAGCGACCGGATGCTACCGCTCAACGTACCGGCGAGCAGTCCGTTTTTTGCTGAACGACCCGAGGCGTCGTCTAACGCGCGATCATTGCACGACCCGCTGAGGTAGAGTGGGTGGGATCCCGTCGCTACCGCTCCGGGTTCTGTATCGACGGTCGCCGGTATTAATAATCGCCACGCCCGGTCAGCCATTATGTCTATGCGGCTGCACTTAGGCTGAGACTAATGCTGCGGAGAGACTTATGAGCAAACATGAAGTCAAATTGCCCGAGATTGATGTTCTAAGAAATGAGTTACTAAAGTTTGAGATAGACAAAACACATCAAGCTCTCTTCGAGGCAGGTAAGTTACTTGGTACGTCTTTTTTGACTTACCTTTCACTCCTTTGTCTTACCGTGCTATTAGTCTATGGCAAAAACGTAGAAGACAGCGTGTCGGTGCCTCTGTTAGCTTTGAAGGTAAGTAGGGGGCTTGCTGCCGCAGTAACTCTTTTATTATGTTATGTGGTGCAAATCTGGCTCATCTCCCTTCTAGTGCTCACAACCTCGCTTAGTGACTTATTATGCAGCCAGTTGATAGACCGCTATCAGCGCAGCACGTTTGAGTCCTGGTACATGCAGTACCCGTCGCCATTCCAGAGCGTTCAATTCCTCATCAACATACTTCCCGGGAAGCAAAGTACCTTGGTTCTCTGGGTTACTTATATTGCCTATTCCGTCATCAGTGCCTTCTTACCCTTTTACCTTTCCTACATTATCGGTAAGACGCCGAACTTTCCGGCTGCATTAAAGACTCCTTGGGCAGTGACGATCACGATCCTTAATTCTTCAGTGATAATTGCAATGTTTGGAGCGCTAACCTATATGCGAAAAGGCAAACAACTCACCGCTCCAGGAAAGAACTAAGATGTGAGGAGGGAATGTGGACACAACGCCGCCTAACTCGTTGGACCGGAGCGCGTGCAGCGCACGCTTCAACTTGTTCTCTTGGTTTCCACCCTGTTGCCGTGAGATACCAAAGCTTATCTCACGGGGTCAACTCAGATGTTAGGTCATCTAAATTGTCGAGTCGATCGAACAAACGGGAATTAGCAGGTCAGAAACATGAAACTCAGGCGTAACCGCATCGTGATCGATCTCGACAAAGCTCGTGCTGACCAGCAAGGGCGCGCGCGCGCGGGTCGTTCAGGTCGTGCCGGCCGTGTTTTCGGAATCATCGCGGTCGTGCTGGTTGTGATCATCATCGGCGCGGCGGTGGGCGGTATTTTCGGGTGGCGGCATTACCAAACCCAGCCTGCTTACTCTCTCGCACTTTTGGTTGACGCGGCGCAAAGAAACGACGGCGCGGAAATCGATCGTTTGCTGGACATGGATAAGATCACCGCCGATTTTATTGCGCAGGTGAAGGTGCGAGTTCCCGGTGCATCGGTAGTTGGAGGGCTATTGCCGGCGCAGGCTGAGCCGTTGATCGCGAACTCGTCTCCGAAATTGAAACCAACCGTTCGCGACGAACTCATCAGAGAGGTTCAGCGACTGACTGAGCGCGCCAACGGAAAGCCTTTCCCCCTGATCGCGCTGGCCGTCCCTTATTTCGTGAACATCAAACAGGATGGCAACGCCGCGACCGCCGAAACCAAGCTTCAGGATGAACAGATTAAGCTCACGATGCAGGCGGACGCAGCCGGCCGTTGGCAAATCGTAGCGATCGAAGACGACAAGTTAGCCGAACTGATCGCCGACAGCGTGAAAAAAAACCTACCAAAATCGCCGTCACAATGGCAGGATGCACTGGAGCGGCAACTGAAGGGGCTAAACCTGCCGAAGCCATAGCGTGGCACAGACTTCAGTCTCCGGATTGTCAGTACCACCTGCGTTAGCGGGTGGGTGAAAGACTAAGCGCGACGGTTGACCGCTGGACCCACCCGCTAACGCAGGTGGTACTGACTTCATAACGCCGGGAGAACACGCACAGACTAAAGTCTGTGCTACAACGTCATGAAAAATAACAACTCGCAAAATTTCGAGACCTCTTTGGAAGAGCTGGAACGAATCGTGCGCGAGCTTGAGCGCGGCGATCTGCCTCTGGAAAAAAGTCTGGAGCTGTTCGAGCAGGGAGTGAAACTGTCGCGCGCGTGCCAGGAGCGTCTGAACGAAGCCGAGCGCCGCATCGAGATTCTGACGCGCGACAGCCAGGGCCGCGCCACCGTCAGCGCCTTCGAATCGGATGAGGGTGACGAAGATTTGTCGTAAAGTCTCTGTGGTCCTCTGTGCGATCTCCGTGCCTCTGTGGTGAATCTTCCCCAACGCCATTTACCACAGAGACACGGAGCAACACAGAGATCGCACAGAGAAATACCCGTGAACATAACTCACGAAGCCAGCAAGCCTACTTTGGAGACCGACGCCCGCGAATTCCTCGCGTCTTGTCGCACGTTGATTGATGCGGAACTCGATCGCCTTATCCCGAAAGAAACCGACGAACCGACGCAAGTTCACGCCGCCATTCGCTGGAGCGTGTTTGCCGGCGGCAAGCGCTTTCGTCCGGCTTTGCTGCTGGCAACAGGACAAACTTTTGGCGCGCCGGTCGAGGATTTAGTGCGAACTGCCTCTGCTTTGGAAATGATTCACACCTATTCGCTGATTCACGACGATCTGCCGTCGATGGATGACGACGATCTGCGGCGCGGACGTCCGACTTGTCACATCAAGTTTGGCGAAGCGACCGCGATTCTCGCGGGAGACGCCTTGCAGACGCTCGCCTTTCAAACGATTGCCGAAGATGAAAGATTAGCGCCCGATCTTCGCGTTCAACTGATCGCGGAAATCGCGCACCACGCGGGAACGCCCGGGGGTATGGTCGCGGGACAAGCGCACGATCTGGCCGCAGAATCTCTCGACGTTACTAAGGAGGAACTCGAAGACATTCATCTTAAAAAAACGGGCGCCCTGATCCGCGCGGCGGCGCGCTGCGGCGCAATCATTGCGGGCGCAAGTGAGAATGAACTCGCAGCGCTAACGGAATACGCCACGCATCTCGGCTTGTTGTTTCAGATTACCGACGATTTACTGGACGTGACTTCGACGGCGGCGGATCTCGGCAAGACTCCGGGAAAGGACGCGCGCTCGCGCAAAGCAACCTACCCGAAGGTTCACGGCCTTGAAGCCACGCACGAGCAACTTGCGGCCGTGCACGGCGCCGCTTGCAAGGCGCTGCGGCGCATCGAGGGACCAACGAAACTCCTGCGCTCGATCGTGGATTTCATTCGCGATCGCCAGGCGTAGATTTGGAGTGCGGCGGCAAGCGAAGACGCGACGCCGCTTTGGATTGGCCAAGTGAGCCCTTCCCTCACGGTCGGGCTAGGGCCCCGGACGCGGCATCAAAAGCGCCGTCGTCACTGCGTTCTGCCGGCGCACTCCAAAGTTCATCCCGCGTAACTCGCGTAAACCGTTTTCACCTTCTCGAGAAAATCTCGGCGGTCGATGAGGTAATGAAGCTTGACGGGTTCGGTAACAATCACTTCGGGTTCGGGCGGCGAGGCTTTTGCTTTTCGGGACTTCGATGATTTCTTCGCGGCTTTCTTAGTTGTCTTTTTTATCTTTGCTTTTTTCGAAGCAGCGCTAACCCGCTCGCTACCCCGACTAGTCGGGGTTCCGTACCGCACGCTCGACCATTCGTGCGTCGCCGCCAGGTGATTGATCAGTTTCTCGAATACCTCGCCCGGATCACGTTCGCTGATTCCCAACTGTTCGAGATAGCCGCTGTAACGCAGGCGACGAGTCAGTTCCATCAACGTCAAACGACCTTCGAGCGTCAATCCGCCGTGCGCGTGTGAGCGGCTGACGAGATATTGAATCAGAAGCGCTTCGCTGTAGAGATTCGGCGCCAGAAACAAACGCGCGCCGTCGCGCTCCCAGCCTTCGTCTAAGCGACTTGAGCGACGCACGGCGCGCAACTCGTCGAACACTTCATCCCAATTTGTCTTTGGCTCGCGTCGTTCGAGATACATGCGGCTGGCGTCAATCAGCCAGGTTTCGTCATTGAGATCAAGACTGCGGCCCAGGGTGTCGAGCCAGTCAAAGAAGACCGCGCCGGAATCGGATTTCTTTTCCTGGACCACGAATTGATCTTCGGCCTTCGGCAGTTTCTTCTGAAGCTTACGGCGCGCGGCATCGGTCGTCTTGCCGCCTTCAATGCAATAAGTATCAAAGCGCGCCAGCCAACGCTTCGCAGATCCACAGTAAGGACAATGCGGATGCTTTTCGTCGCTGTCGAAGTAAGGCCGCATCGCGCCCCGGCTGGTCAGTTCTGCAACCGTCGGCGTGTGGCGTTTGATTTCAGAGAAAGCTGTGCGCGGCGCCAGGCCAAGTTGTTTGGTGAAGATGTCGAAGATGCAGGCGAGACAAACGAGCGTCGTGTATTCAGTGACCGTGCCGGACGGAAACTCGCTCAGATCAAGTTCGCGCTGTTTTGTTGGCGGCATGCGGGGGATTTAACCACAAAAGAGAATGAAGTCAGTACCACCCGCGTGAGCGGGTGGGTCCAGGGTGCTCGATTGTCCCGCCCGCTGACGCAGGCGGTACTGACCTCATCGCGTGTGACTCTTACCGATCGCCACCAGCGCCGGCTCGCTGTCGGTGTGACCCAACGCGAGATCGAGTTCGGCTTCGAGATCACCAACGCCGCTTTGTAGTTTCCCTGAAATCGAACAGCTTCGGATCCATCAGGTGCGACGGCACAGCTTTGCCCAGAGCGGTCAGCATCGACGCGCGCACGTGCGGAATCTCTTTTTCGAGATCTTCGATCAGCCGCTTGATGCGCGCGCGCTTCAGGTTGGGCTGCGAGCCGCACAGGTCACAGGGAATGATCGGGAACTGCGCGCTGCGCGCGAATTCCCCAACGTCGACTTCGCGGCAGTAAGCCAGCGGCCGAATCACCGTGTTGCGTCCGTCGTTAGAACGCAGCACGGGCGGCATCGCTTTCAAGGTGCCGACGAAAAAGAGATTCAGCAGAAACGTCTCAATGATGTCGTCGGCGTGAAAGCATATGGGCAGCAACATGGACTGGTTCTTTAATGAGTGGGTCTATGGTACTGAGATGCCGAGTTATCGTTTCGACTATCAGCTTTCGGATGGCGGCACCACTCTTACCGGAAAGATCACGCAATCGAGCGTCTCAGACAAATTCAAAATGCTTGTGCCCGTTTACATCGATTCCGGAAAGGGTTGGGTGAAGATCGGCGCCGCGATGATGACCGGCAACACGTCCGTCGATCTAAACGGCGTTAAGCTGCCACAGGCGGCGAACCGCGCCGCCATCTGCGCGCTGGACGACATCCTGGCCCTGAGTGTTCAGAATTCAAAGTTAGAGGCTGACAACTGGATCGCGCTGACTTCGACGCTCCATCAGCCGCGCGGTAGCTCCGGCTCCCGTCAGGACGAAATTTTCTTGAACCCCGACGCTCGCCTGTGATACTGTGCGCGCCACTCAAGGCGGTTTGCTCTTCGAAAGACTCGCCGGGCGTAAAGTCTGAGGCGAGGTCTTCCCACTAGATGATTCGGACTCACTTCGAAACTGTGCGTAACAGTTTCCGCGGAGAACGACGATGCCCCCAGCAGCGAAGCCGGCTCTGAAACACGAGCCTAATGCGAAGACCGAGTCAGGAACTGAAAATACGATTCGCAGTGTTCCGTCTGCTCTACCGGCCGAGGTTCCTCGTCGTCTTCCTAACGCGCTGGCTGGAGCCGGACCACAAAAGCGACCAGTCGCGGCCCAGCCCCTGTCGCAATCGAGTCGACAGAATGGCTTTAACTTTCAGCCGCGCATTCCGGTGCTCCAGGGCGAAGCAATTTACCGTGGTTGGCTGCTGGCGGACGGAATAATCTCTGGACAGTTAGGCGTGAGCGGTAGCACCCTGACGATCAAGCAGCGTCCGAGAAATGGCGCCGCTGAATCTGCGCCGGAACTCAACGGAGAGATCACGTTCAAAAACATGTTGCGCATCAACGGTCACATCGCCGGCCGGGTGTTTTCACAGAAGGGTACGCTCATCATCGATGCATCGGCGAGAGTGGACGCGTCCATTGACGTGGCCGTCGCGGTGATCAGCGGCACGGTCAACGGAGATGTCATCGGTCATGAGCGCGTCGAGGTCGGCCCGGGAGCGATAATCAACGGCAACATCTCTACGCGTTCGCTATCACTGAAGCCGGGCGCCGTGTTTGATGGTGATTGCCGGATGCTGAAAGAGGAAAACGGCGACCAGTAAAGCCCAGATCGAACGAGGGGGACGAAATGCCTGCTCCCGAATCATCAACAGTTTCCACCAGAGAGTCTTTTCTGAACGACTCTTCCCGCGGCGAGTTCGCGGATTTTCTGCTCGATACGACTCCGTACTTCGAAGCCTGGCTCGAAAGCCTAAGGCCTTCACCGAAACCAATCGATGGTCCTGCGCCGGCTTCCCAATTAAAGTTCGAAGGTACGCTGCGCCTCGATTGCAGCGTTTCAGGTGTGGTCCATTCGCGGACCGGCACGCTGACGGTTGGCGAAACCGCTGAGCTTCAAGCCAACATTTTCGTGGCCACGGCGATCATCGACGGTTTAGTGCGGGGCGATATTCGCGCTACCGAGCGCGTTGAACTCGGCAGTACGGCGCGCGTGATTGGAAACATTGAAACGCCGGCGCTCTCAATCCAACCGGGCGCAGTTTTCGAGGGCCAATGCCACTTTCTTTCGCCACCGAGTAAATCCGGCAACGAAAAGAACGTGCGATCATCTGTTCGGAAGTCGACAGTATCAAGGCGGTCGCGACGATCGCCGCCCGGTCCAGATTCGGAAGAAAAACCGGAAGCGATGGCAGTCGCTGCCGGCCGTTAACCCGAGCCCGCGATCATCCGAGGCGTGACTCGTTATTGCTCCGCCATTCTGTGATAGAGTCCCCCATCCAAATCATGATCGATCTACGCAGCGATACTGTTACGAAACCCACGCCCGCAATGCGTCGAGCGATGGCCGATGCCGAAGTTGGCGATGACGTGTACGGCGAAGACCCGACCGTCAATCGCCTGCAGGAACGCGCGGCAGAAATCTTCGAGAAAGAAGCTGCGATCTTTGTGCCCACCGGCTCGATGGGCAATCAGACCGCGGTCAAGCTGCACACGCGGCACGGGCAGGAAGTCGTCATCGAAGAACGCGGTCACATTTTTAATTTCGAGATGGCAACAATGTCGGCATTCTCGGGCGCGCTCGCCCGTCCGGTTCGCAGCAACGATGGGAGCGGCATTCTCACCTGGGACGAAATTGCCGGCGCTATCCACAAGAATACCGCGTATTATGTGGCGCCGACTGGCTTGATTGCGCTCGAGAATTCTCACAACCTCGCGGGCGGCTCGGTCCTGACGCGCGAACGCACGGAAGACATTTGCGCGCGCGCTCACGAAATGAGTTTGCCGGTGCATCTGGACGGCGCGCGTATTTTCAACGCCGCCGTCGCGCTCGGCGAAACGGTCGCCGCTCTCGCGCGTCCTGCGGATTCGGTGATGTTCTGTCTCTCGAAAGGTCTGGGCGCGCCGGTGGGATCGATGCTGCTCGGCACGCGCGCATTCATCGATGAAGCGCGCGTCGTGCGCAAGATGCTTGGCGGCGGCATGCGCCAGGCAGGCGTGCTGGCGGCGGCCGGATTGATTGCGCTCGAAGAATCGCCGAAGCGTCTGCACGAAGATCATGCTAACGCTCGACTGCTCGCTGATGGTTTGGCCGCGCTGCCGGGCGTGAAGATCGATCCAGAGAAAGTCGTAACGAACATCGTGATCTTTGACGTGGCTGAAACCGGGACGGCGGCCGACGCGATCTGCGCGCAACTGCGAGAGCGTGGCGTGCTGGCGTCAGGCTTCGGCTCGGCCATACGCATGGTTACGCACTACGACGTTTCGCGTTCCGATATTGAGAAGGCGCTGCGAGAACTCGGCGCGATTTTAAAGTAAGACTCTGTGATTGCTTCGATGCGTGTAATGAGGTCAGTACCACCTGCGTAAGCAGGTGGATCCAGCACTCGACCAGCGCGTTGAGTGTTTGACCCACCCGCTTACGCGGGTGGTACTGACCTCATGTTCACAACTGCGGCCACTCCATCATGGATTCGCCTGCTGCCCAAAAATCCAACCTCAAGACCGAAGCCATTGCCGGCATCACGACTTTCTTCACGATGGCTTACATCGTGATCGTCAATCCGCAAATACTTTCCGCTGGCGGAAAAACCGGAATGGCCTTCAGCGGCGTGCTGACGGCGACGGTGCTTATTTGCTTCACGATGACGCTTTTGATGGGTCTTTACGCGAAGCTGCCGTTCGCCGTTGCGCCGGGCATGGGGATCAACGCGTTCTTCACCTTCACGATAATTTTGGGCAAAGGAGTTCCGTGGCAGACAGCGCTGGGAATCATTTTTTGGGCTGGAGTTTTCTTCTTGCTGATCTCGGTTACTCCGATTCGCGAATCGATCGCCAAAGCGATTCCCACCGAGATCAGAATCGCCGCCGCCGCGGGCATCGGCATCTTTCTCACCTTCATTGGTTTGAAGAATGCCGGGTTCATCGTTGCGGACCCAATTACTTTCGTGAAGCTCGGAAGTTTAGGCAAGCCCGCGCTGCTGACGATTCTCGGTCTCGCAATTTCAGTTTTCCTGATGTCGCGAAAGAACCCGTTTGCATTTCTGGCCGCAATAGTAATCGTAACGATTCTTTCGTGGGCACTCGGACTGGTAAGCGCTCCGTCGCAAGCTTTGAGTCTGCCGGATTTCAAGAGCGTCTTTTTCAAGCTCGACGTTCTCGGTGCTTTAAAGCTGAGTTTGCTGCCGTCGATCATCTCAATTCTTTTTACTGACCTTTTCGATTCCATCTCGACATTCATTGGCGTCGCGCACGCCGGCGACTTGCTCGACGAGCATGGCCATCCACGCAATTTGCGACAAGGGTTGATCGTAGATTCGCTGGCGACGATGGGCGCGGGGCTTGCAGGATCATCGTCGGGCACCGCTTACATCGAAAGTGTCGCGGGCATCCGGATGGGCGGACGGACGGGATTGACTTCAGTGTTCACCGCGCTCTGTTTCCTTCCGTGTTTTTTCATCGCGCCGCTCGCGGGCATGGTACCGCCGTTTGCCTCCGCGGCTGTCTTGATTCTGGTCGGCGCCGCGATGTTCACGAGCATCGGCCAGATAAGGTTTTCAAAACTCGAAGAGGGCGTGCCCGCGTTTCTAACTTTGATTCTGATTCCGTTAACATTCTCGATCACGCAGGGAATTCTGGGGCTTCATCTCGCACGTCGGACTCTATTTGATGGTCGGCCGCCGCCGCGAGATTCATCTCGTGATGTATGCGCTGGCGCTCGTGTCGATCGGATTGCTGGTGCTCGAGCGGGTGAAGTTTTCGTAATGCAGATTGGCGACGCCTCGGTTTTGCAGAGCGCTTGATATATGTGCATGAAAGTCCTATCTTCGAATCTGAATTCGTCGGAGCAAATCGAATGATTTCCAAGGAACTAATCAAATCGGAAATAGAGAACGTGCCGGATGAACGGCTGGAAGATCTCTATTCAATGGTTAAGAGCTACGCGCAGACTCGCGCTCAGAACGGCGGCCCGAGCTTTATGTCAAAACTCCGAGAAGTAACAATTGACGGGCCGGACGACTTTGCTGAGAACATTGATCTTTACCTAACCGGAGAGAAGACATGGCGGAGTTGATGGATCGAATTACCGTAAACACCGAGCAGTGCGGCGGTCGACCCTGCATCCGCGGCATGCGGATTCGAGTCATTGATGTGCTGGACCTTTTCGCTGCTGGTCTCTCTGCAAATCAGATTCTAGAAGAGATGCCTGATTTGGAAATGGACGACTTGAAAGCGGCGCTTCAATATGCCGCGCGCAAGCTTGACCATCCTGTGATTGCCGCGTGACGATTTGGATCGACGCTCAACTCTCTCCGGCGCTCGCGCTTTGGATCGTCCGGACATTCGGCGTCTCAGCCGTCGCATTACGTGATATCGGATTGAGGGACGCTACCGATCGGGAGATCTTCCTCGCAGCAAAACAGCAATCCACAATTGTAATGACAAAGGATGCCGACTTTGTGAAGTTGCTTGATGCCCTCGGCCCCTCTCCCCAGGTAATTTGGATCACCTGCGGAAATACTTCCAACGCGCATCTGAGACAGCTGCTTCGAACAGCCTTGCCACGGGCCTTAGAACTGTTGTCGTCTGGAGAGATCATGGTCGAGGTGAGCGATCTGCGTGTACCTAGAGGTAAAGAGAGGTGAAGCGAACCACACGCGGATGCGGATGTGCGATTGCGGTGCTCGTGCTGCTGCTCGGCGCGGGTGGCGTCGCGTTCTGGAAGTTGGGAGGCGTTCCATGGTTGCATTCTCTAATGCGCAAGCCTTCCGTCGGGGGCGAGTTGCAGGTCCACGTGCTCGACGTGGGACCGATTGAAGGCGATTCGATTCTGATCATCGCGCCTGGCGGCAAGTCCGTTTTGATCGACGCGGGCGACGCGGGTAAAGGAAAAGTTGTGCTTGATGCCTTGAAGCGCTACAAAGTTGAGCGCCTGGATTATTTCATCGCCACGCATCCCCATCCCGATCACATTGGCGGCGCGGATGAAGTGCTGGGCGCCATCAAAGTCGGAACAGTAATCGACAATGGCGTCGATCTTTCCACGCCCGTGCCGGAAGCGACGCCGAGCAGCAAAGGGTCAAAGGCGAAGGCTACTCCGCCACCTCCACCTCCAAAAAAGAGCAAAACAAAGTCGGTAAACGGCTTCTTTGACGAATACGCAGCCGCGCTGAAACAAAACGGCGCGCAGCATGAAAAAGCGCAGCCGGGAAAGAAATACGATCTCGGCGGCGGCGCGATCTTGACCGTGCTTGGGCCCACCGAACCATTCTTCACGAAGGAGCATGTGAAAGGCGGTGGCAACGAAACGAATGCCAACTCGATCGTGCTGCGGCTGGATTACGGCGAGTTTTCGATGCTGTTCATGGGTGATGCCGAAGCGCAAACCGAAGAGCGGATGCTTGGCAAAGACCTGAATCTGAAAGCAAACGTGATCAAGGTTGCGCATCACGGATCGAAGTATGCGACTACGGAAAACTTTGTGAAGCGCGTGCAGCCGGCTGCCGCGATCATTTCTGACGGCGCGTGGAATCGTTACGGACATCCGGCGCAAGTCGTGCTGGATCGCTTGAAAGCAGCGAATGCGAAAGTCTATCGCACGGACTTGCAGGGCGAGGTCACGATCACGTCGAAGGGCAAACTGGATTCGGGAAAGCTGTACGACATCAAAACTGCCAAAGAAACGAAGGACGATCTTTGGACGGGCCGCGAAGCGCAGAAGGATGACTCGTCGCGATCGGGTTTTATTGCGTACGGCGATTTTGGCCCGCCACCAAAGGTGAAAACTGAGAAGGCCAGGAAGAAGTGAGTCCGCTTTGCGGCTTTGCCGCCCGATGTGCAGTAAGGCTTAGCCTTTACCGTCAGGATTCTCTCTTTTGATTCTTTCGAGGCTTCGCCTCGTTTCTGCTGAGGCATAGCCTCAGCACAGTTTCTCAAGAAGCATGGACCGGAAAGGCAGAGCCTTTCCGCACATCGGGCGGCGGAGCCGCTCACGCGCTCGAACCCTGATGACTAAACCCGCAACCTACAGAGACGCCGGCGTGGACATTGACGCCGCGAACCGCGCGACCGAAAAAATCAAAGAACTGGCGCGAGCGACGTTCAACGCGCGCACGCTGTCTGAGATTGGCAGCTTTGGCGGTATGTTCGACGGCGCGTTTCCGCAGATGCGCGCCCCCGTGCTCGTCGCATCCGCTGATGGCGTCGGAACAAAACTGAAGATTGCGTTCGCGACGAACACACACAACACCGTCGGACGCGATCTGGTGAACCATTGCGTCAACGACATTCTAGTGCAGGGCGCGCGGCCGCTTTTCTTTCTTGACTACATCGCCACGGGAAAGCTCGCGCCAGAAACTGTCGCCGGCATTGTCGAAGGCATCAGCAACGGTTGTCGTGAAAATGGTTGCGTGTTGCTCGGCGGCGAGACCGCCGAGATGCCGGGCTTTTATGCCGACGGCGAGTACGATGTTGCCGGATTCATCGTCGGTGTCGTCGATCGCGAAAAGACTATCGACGGTCGTACAATCGCGCTGGGCGACGTCCTGCTGGCGTTGCCTTCGGTTGGTCTGCACACGAACGGCTATTCGCTGGCGCGCAAACTCTTCTTTGAAGTCGCCGAATGTGCGCCGGATGTTTATCTCGGCGCGCTCAACGAAACCGTCGGCGAAGCGCTGCTGCGCCCGCACACGAGTTATCTTCACGCGCTCGATGGTTTGCTCGACAGCGGATTAATAAAAGGACTGGCGCACATCACCGGCGGCGGCCTGACTGAAAACATTCCGCGCATCCTGCCGGAAGGAACGAGCGTAGAGATCCAGCGCGGCTCGTGGCCCGTGCTGCCAATCTTTGAAGTCATGCAGCAGTTCGGAAACGTCGCCGAAACGGAGATGTTCCGCACCTTTAACATGGGTGTGGGGATGGTGATCGTTTGTGCGGAGCCGGACGCCGCGAAGATCAAAGCTCAGGTTGAGTCATCCGGCGAGGCCTGTTATCAAATTGGGCGCGTTACGAGGGGCGACCAGCGCGTTAGCTACGTTCGTTAGATCAAGGAAAAATGGAAATGGATCAATGGCTCGAAGATTTCAAGCAAACGATTGATGCGGCGACGCCGCGACTGCTCAAACTCAGCGAAAGCCAGAGCGAAGCGCCGCTCTCTGCCGAAGGGTGGTCATCGAAGCAAACCATCGGTCACCTCATAGACTCGGCGGCAAACAATCACGCGCGGTTTGTGTTGGCGCAATTAAAAGATGATTTGCTCTTTCCCGGTTACGAACAGGACGGCTGGGTCCGGGTGCAGCAATATCAGCAAGCTTCCTGGCCGCACCTCGTAGAGTTGTGGCGAGCGTACAACGTTCACCTGCTGCACGTGATGTCGTATGTGCCGAAAGAGAAGCTAACGAACCGATGCACGCAACACAGCCTGCAAACAATTGCCTTTGAAACTGTCGACGAGACCGAACCGGCTACACTTGAATACCTTATGAAGGATTACGTCGTGCATCTGAAGCATCACCTCAGTCAGATATTCGGCGAAGGCTAGCTTAGAGAATGTCCTCAGACTTAGAAGCTGTGCGGCGCGCGCGTGTCGGGATTATGATTTCCGGACGTGGTTCGAACATGGTCGCGCTGGCCGATGCGGTGCGTGAAGGCCGCATTCCGAATGCCGAGATCGCCGTAGTCATTAGCGATCAGCCGAGCGCCGCTGGCCTCCGGAACGCGAAAGAACGCGGCATTGAAACGCTGGTCATCGAGCGCCGCGGGCGCAAGCGCGAGGAACACGATCGTGAAATCATTGCAGCTTTAAGAGCGAAGAACGTCGATCTGGTTTGCCTGGCGGGTTACATGCGGGTGCTGTCGCGCGAGTTTGTCGCAGCGTATCGCGGTCGCATTTTGAATATTCATCCGAGTCTGCTGCCGGCTTTTCCCGGTCTGGATGCGCAGCGACAAGCGCTTGAACATGGCGTCAAATCCACCGGATGCACGGTTCATTTTGTCGATGAAACCCTGGATGGGGGGCCGATAATTGCGCAGCGCGTAGTGCCCGTGGATGAAACGGACACAGTTGAGAGTTTATCAGCGCGGATTCTGGCCGAAGAGCACAAGCTTTATCCGGAAACGATGTCGGTCGTGCTAAGACAAGTAGCGAACAAAGAGTGATGTCCGCGGTAATTACAACCGATGAAACCCTGGTAATCGAAACGCCTGAGCGCGTCCCGCTCCATTTTGCGCTGGCATCGATTGGCAATCGCTTCATTGCCTGCGCGATTGACCACACTATTCAGATCGTCGCGCTGATCGTGCTCGTTATTCTTTTCGCGATCATTTCAGACGTTTCTGATTTCGGAAACCAGTTTTCGAGTATGCCAAAGTGGGTTAGAGCGCTGCTCGTCGTCATTGTGTTCGTCGTTTGGGACGGCTACTTCGTGTTGTTTGAGTGGTTGTGGCGAGGCCAGACACCGGGAAAACGTTGGTTGAAGCTGCGCGTGATTCGGGATGACGGTCGCCCGATTAGTTTCTTTGAAGCCATGGTGCGAAACCTCCTGAGGCTCGTCGACATCCAGCCGATTGTGTTCTATTCGGTCGGATTGATTTCGGTTTTTGCCACGGGCCGTGACCAGCGCGTGGGCGATCTGGTCGCCGGCACCGTCGTCGTGCGTGAGCGCGAAGCGGAAGCCCCGGCCTTCACCGAAGTTTTTGCTTCGCCGATTTCCGATCCCGCGCTGCGACGTTCTTTCAAACCCGTTTCGTTTACCGCTGACGTGAACAGTCTGACCGAGCAGGAAATCTCAGTCGTGGAAAGTTTTCTGCGACGGCGCTGGGATTTGAAAGACTATCCGCGTCAATGGATGGCCTGGCGCGTCGCGATGCCGATTCTTTTCAAGCTGCGACCGCAATACGATTTGTCTGCTTTCACCTACGAAGGTTTTCTCGAAGAACTGCTGCATCGGTATCGAGAGCGGCATCGGTTCATCGATTGATAAGCTTTGGAGTGCGCCGGCAGAGCGCAGCGTCGACGGCGCTTTGGATTGGCTAAGTCTTTTTGTACAAACGCGAACTCCGCAACCCGAGTACAGATTCAAAGCGGTGTCGCGCTGCCCTTGCCACCGCACTCCAAATTGACCGGAACGCGTCTGGTCCTGACCCTGCTGCACGAATTGTCGCGCCGCGGCGGCCGGTACGGGCTGGTCACGGCATGCATCGGCGGCGGACAAGGCATCGCGATTATTTGTGCGCGAGATTAACAGCCGTGATAGGTAAAGAGTGACAAACTAAGGCCCACATTTCGCATCTGAGGAACGGCGGGTGCGCCTTCGCGGTTCATAATCCAATGGCCGTTCTTTCTTGTCACTTGCTTACCTTTCACTTATCGCTGCCTTTAGATTTTCATAGAAAATCCAAATTCTTGTGCAAGCTGCTAGCGATGCGTGGGTCGTGGCGGGAACTAACTTGCGGCAAACAGAGTTTTTATGCGGCCGCCCGATCATTATTGATGTCAGGCACAATACTTGCGAAAAAAGTCACGCCTGCTGGAAGTTGAATTTCCGTCGTTTGAGTTGGTTAGCGTAAGTGGTCACAAGATTTAGCCTGATTGCTGAAGGTTTTCTGCTTGCGCTTTTGCCACCCGTCATGATAGAAACCGCCTTCTGCACTTGTTCGCTGTCATTCCTTCGGAACAAGAAGTTCATAGCGTTCTCGGAAGTCTCAGTTAACTCTGCGCGCGATGGCTCGCGCGCAAAATGGTTTCAACGATACTGATTTCCTTAAGGAGTTCTCCTGATATGTGTAAATTTCTACGCTTCTGTTTTGCCTCTCTTTTGGTGCTCGCGGTTTGCGCGCTGAGCGCGATGGCCCAGTCAACTGTGACCGGCGCGATAAGCGGCACCGTCATGAATCCGAACAAAGAGGTCGTGACGGGTGCTACCGTCACTGCCAAGAATAACGGAACGAACAAAGAAGCCACGGCGACGACCGACGACAACGGTGGCTTTAAGGTTACGAATCTGGACCCCGGCACCTACACAGTAACTGTGAATGCCTCCGGGTTTGCGCCCTACACGAACGAGGGTGTCACAGTTGAGGTCGGACGTTCGACCCCGCTCGACGTTGGACTGAGCCTTCAGGGCGTAACCAGTACGGTTCAGGTAACTAGTGAGGCGCCGGTGATTAATACTTCCCAACAGGACTTCGCGACCAATGTGAACCAGACTTCGATCAATGAGCTTCCGATAAACGGTCGTCGCGCGTCCAGCTTCGTGCTGCTGACGCCCGGTGTCGTCTCTGATGGCAACTTCTTGTTGCTCAGTTTCCGCGGCATCTCCGGGCTTCTCAACAACAACACCGTTGATGGTGGCAACAACAACAATATGTTCTTCTCCGAGGAAGCGGGGCGTGATCGCACCGGTTCCTCAATCAGCCAGGCGGCTGTACGCGAGTTCCAGGTCAACACTTCAAACTACTCGGCTGAATACGGTCGCGCGGCTGGCGGCGTTATTAATACCGTCACTAAGTCCGGTACAAACAATTTCCACGGCCAGTTGTTCTACTACCTGCGCGACAATAAATGGGGTGCGCGTAATCCCCGCGGCTTCAACGCCTTGACCGGAGCGGCGCTCAAGCCAGTGGACAAACGTCATCAATTTGGTGGGGCCATCGGCGGTCCGATTGTGAAAGACAAAGCGTTTTTCTTTTTCACCTACGATCAGCAAAAGCGCGAATTCCCCGCAATTGCCCAATTTGATACTGCTTCGTTTCTAACCACCCTAACCTCGGCGACCACGCTCACGAATTTGACCGCCCGCGGCGTCACACAGGCCCAGATTGATGCGACCAGTACTTTTCTTCTCAGTCTGACTGGTCAGGTGCCCCGGAGGGGGGATCAGCGGCTGATTTTGCCAAAGATTGATTGGAATATTAACAGCTCGAACACCTTCACATTTACTTACAACCGGCTTCGCTTCGTGTCGCCCAACGGCATTCAGACGGCTCCGACTGTTGCGCGTGGCAAAGCCAGTTTCGGCAACGATTTCGTAAACCTTGATTACGGCATCTTCCGGCTGAGCTCGACGATTACCCCCAAAGTCCTCAACGAGGCGCGCGTCAAGATCGGGAAGGAAGACCTGTTCCAATTCAGCCAGCCTCCATTGCCTGGCGAGCCGACCACGGGTCTCAACGGACGCTCTCCTTCGGTGGCAATCACTAATGGTCTCACGTTCGGGAAACCTAACTTTCTGGAACGTTTGCACAATCCACTCGAGAAGACCCTTCAGATTGTAGATAACATCTCGGTCGTTCGAGGCAATCACTCATTCAAATTTGGCGTCGACTACCTCCGCACCAGAGACCTTCTGGACAACCTCTTCCAAGAGGGCGGCGTCTACGCCTTTAACAACCTTCCCGATTTCATCGTTGATTACGTGAACTTCACCAGTACCGGTGCACTGCGCGCGCTAAGCGCCAGCACCCCGACCACGAATCCATTGGGCCGCTGCTCCACCTCTACCAGGCGCGCCGGCCAGTGTTACACCAGCAACTACGCGCAAGGTTTTGGCGTTCATGGGGCCGAGTTTGACACTAACGACTGGGCTTTTTACATTCAGGACGATTGGCGCTGGTCACGTCGCCTGACTGTTAACCTGGGCCTGCGTTACGAGGTCGAACTTCTACCCAATGCGCAGTTCCCAAATCCAATTTTCCCGCAGACCAGCGTGTTGCCTAGTGATAAGAACAATTTTGGACCGCGCGGCGGATTCGCCTACGATGTGAAAGGCGATGGCAAGACGTCGGTTCGCGGTGGGATTGGCGTCTATTACGGCCGGCTTATCAATTCCACGATCTCTAACGCGATTACCAACACCGGAATTGATCGGGCCCAATTGCAAGTGTCCCTAAGCCCGGCCACGGCTCCGGACGCGCCGGTCTTTCCGAACGTTGTTGCAGCGCCGGCTGCAATTGCAAATCCAACCGGCGCGCATATCCCCGGATCCAGCATTGTCGTGCTGGAGCCAGGTTTACATCTGCCGACGATTATTGAGGGCGACATCATTGTAGAGCGGCAGATCGCGCGCAACACGGTGATTTCCGCGTCCTATATAACAAGCCGTGGACGCTTCCTGCCCACCTTCATAAATAAGAACATCGCTCCGGCGACTGCGACTCAGACCTTGACGGTAACCAGCGGTGAGTTCGCAGGCCATAGTGTTACTGTGCCGGTCTACACAGCGCGTCTTAATTCGAACTTCTTCAATATCACCGAAGTTCGTGGCGCGGTCGACTCGGCGTATCACGGGTTGGTATTGCAAGCCAATCGTCGGATGACAAACGGTTTGCAGTTTCAGGCCAGCTACACAAGGTCGATCGCGCGCGACAACGGACAGACGTCTCAAACCTTCACTTCGACAAATACTCCAACCGATCCTTACGCCGTCAATTTGGATCGAGGTCGCACCAGCTCCGACATCCCGCACCGCTTCGTGGCCAGCGCCATTTGGTCTCCCAAGAAAGGCGACAATCCGTTTCTCAACGGCTGGACGTTCTCACCGATCGTTACCCTACAGTCTGGTAGGCCGTATTCGCCGGGAGTCTCTGTCACAAACAGACCGCTCGTCAATGCACTTAACAGCAGTATTAACGGATCGGGCGGTGACAGCTACTTTATTCCGTTGGGGCGCAACAGCTTCCGCCAGCCGAAGATCTTTAACGTTGATGCCCGCCTTTCGCGGCGCTTCAAGTTTACTGAAAACGCCAATCTCGAGGTTCTGGTCGAAGCCTTCAATCTCTTCAATCGAACTCAAATAACTTCGCTAAACACAACGGCATTTCGCCTGGTTAGTGCGGTTTCCGGCGGACCCGGTGTGAACCTGGTCCCAGATGCCACCTTCGGCACAGACTCCGCGACGGGCAACTCGGTCTTCCGCGAGCGCCAAGTACAGATCGCGATACGATTCAACTTCTAATACCGGAACGCGGCAAGCGTTACTGGATTAATTCTGGTTGGGAAAAGGCGGCCTTCATGGCCGCCCTTTTCTTGTCATAGCATTGGCCCGGGCAAAAAGCTAGTCGCTATGATTCTTGCCCATCTCGACCATTCGCTTGACGGCCAGGCGAGCTCTCTCAGCAATCAAAGGGTCGATCTCGACCTCGTGGGTCATTGTTCGAAGCGAGTGAAGGATCTTCGGTAACGTGATGCGCTTCATATGAGGACAAAGGTTGCATGGACGGATGAACTCGATTTGAGGAAACTCGACCGCTACATTGTCAGACATCGAGCACTCAGTGATCATCACCACTCTTCGGCTATTGCTCCCATTTAGATGCTTAATCATGCCGGCGGTCGAGCCGACGAAGTCCACTTCGGCCAGAACCTCTGGCGGACATTCCGGATGTGCCAGGACTTCAATATCCGAATAATGCTCCTTGTAGTGACGCACGTCCGCGGCCGTGAACCGCTCATGCACTTCACAGTGGCCTTTCCACAGAATTATTTCGACGGGCGTTTGGCTCGCGACGTAGCGACCGAGAAATTCGTCCGGCAGGAAAATCACGCGATTGACGCCGAGTGATTCAACCACCTCAACTGCGTTTGCGGAAGTGCAGCAAATGTCGGATTCGGCCTTAACCGCAGCCGAGGTATTCACGTAGGTCACCACCGGAACTCCCGGATAACGTTGCCGCAAGAGGCGCACATCGTTCGCGTTGATTGACGATGCAAGTGAACAGCCGGCTTCAAGGTCCGGGATCAAGACAGTCTTTTCAGGGGAAAGCAGCTTCGCAGTCTCTGCCATGAAGTGAACGCCGCAAAGCACAATTACGTCAGCATCTGTGCGCGCTGCTTGCCGCGCCAGCGCCAGCGAGTCGCCGGTGATGTCTGCCACGCCGTGAAAGATTTCCGGTGTCTGGTAGTTGTGAGCAAGTATCACAGCGTTGCGCCGGCTCTTGAGTTCGTTAATCGCCGCGACGTACGGCGCGTGAACCGGCCACTCGATCTCAGGAATTACAGCTCGAAGCCGCTCATATATTGGTCCTGTGGCCCGGGCAACTTCAGGCGTGTAGTCGAGAATTTGATCCTGCGGATGATCGAGCTTCGCCATATTCCAACCGGTAGTCTGCATGATCGATCCTATTATTCAAAAAAGCTCGGCTGATTTGCAACCTCAAGCAAACCCTCCAGTGTGTCGCTGCTTGCAAAGGAACGACCTCAATCAGCCGGCTACTGATACTTTGGTTACTGTCAGGCTCATATCCAAAGCCTTAACTGAATGAGTTAGTGCCCCAACAGAAATGTAATCCACTCCAGTCTCTGCTATCCCGCGAACATTTGCGAGTGTTATATTTCCCGATGCCTCCAGCACTGTCCGTCCGTTGTTCAGCGCGACGGCTTGGGACATCTCATCTAGCGACATGTTGTCCAGCATTATCCGTCGCACTCCCAAGTCGAGAGCTTCAACCACATCTGTTACGGTTCGTGCTTCCACTTCAGTTTCGAGGCCAGAGCGAGCTTCCCGCGCGCGCCTGACGGCTTCCGTGATCGAGCCAGCGACGTCTATGTGATTGTCCTTGATCAGAATCATGTCATACAAACCAGCGCGGTGATTCTCGCCTCCGCCAAGCCGCACCGCCAATTTGTCGCAGGCGCGCAAATTCGGGGCTGTCTTGCGAGTGTCGAGAATTTTTGCTGTGGTGCCGCGAACTTCGTCAACGAATTGGCGCGTAATCGTCGCAATCCCGGACATTCGGCCAAGAAAATTGAGCGCCGTGCGTTCTGCGCTAAGAATCGCACGTGCCGGCCCTTTGATCTTAACGATGACCTGATCCGCCTTAACTCGTCCTCCTTCACTCGTGCAGGAACTGAAGTTGACGCGCTTACCAAGCAACTGGAAAGCAACTCGGGCAACCGAAAGTCCTGCCACCACGCCCGATTCCTTGGCAACGATTTCTCCTTCGAGACTTGCATCGGATGGGACGATGCTGTCGGTCGTGGCATCGCCGGTCCCAATATCTTCGCTAAGCGCTCGCTCGACGCTGGACAATATCTCTGGCGCAAGTGATATTTCTGGTTCCATGAATTCGCAAGCAAAGGACCCGTGTTATTTCATTAGAGAATAGCAAAGTGGTGAAGTTAACAGTAACTGCTCAAATGGCGTGGAGCGCCCGGCGGAAATAAGACGCCTTCGTTTCGATATTGGCGAAAAAGCGAAAATCGAAGTGCTGGGTGAGGCCTTTAACTTCTTCAACCGCACCCAGGTGACCAACGTGAACACCACGCTTTATAATCTCTCTGGTTCGACCCTGACTTTCAATACCTTAGGCCCGTTCGGGGCTACCACCGGCGCGGACAGCTCGCTCTTCCGCGAGCGGCAGGTGCAGTTGGCCGTGCGATTCGAGTTCTAACCGAAACTTCAAACTTAAACCACCTACCGGGCGCGTTTGCAAAGGGCGCGCCCGATTTTTTCGTTACAGAACCGGGAAGCGGTTCTTCGTTCCCTCTCCCTTTGGGAGAGGGTTAGGGAGAGGGCGTTAGCGAAGCCGTAGCCGCAAGTCCCTCTCCCCGGCCCTCTCCCAAAGGGAGAGGGAGTTTATCGAGTTGCCCGCTTACGACCGCTCGCGGTTTCGGTACCTTGCTATACTGGCCGCAACCGCAATGTCTGTTCTTCATGAACAAATAGAATTGCCCGACCGCGCGCGCCGCACTGAGGCTGCCGATCGAATCAAAGCCCGCGCGCTTCAACTCGGCTTTCACAAGGTAGGAATCGCGCGCGCTGATGCGTTATCGCCAGAGCATGCTCGACTGAAAGAGTGGCTCGCGCGCGGTTATCAAGGCGAGATGGGCTGGATGGCGCGCGACCCGGAGCAGCGCGCCGATCCGCGAAAGATTTTTCCTGACGCGCGATCTGTCGTCGTGGTGGCCTCAAATTACTACACGCCACATGCGCACTCCGATCATCCGGACACTGGAAAAGTTTCGCGCTACGCCTGGGGTGATGATTATCACGAAGTCGTCGGCGAGAAGCTGCGCGCGCTCCTGAAATGGATCAAATCGCAATGGCGGGAAGCTGAAGGCAAGGTTTGCGTGGACATTCAACCAATAATGGATAAGGCGTGGGCGCAACGCGCCGGGCTTGGTTGGATCGGCAAACACACAAACCTGATTACAGAGGAGTGTGGTTCGTGGGTCTTCATTGGCGAACTGTTGCTCAGCCTGGACCTGGAATACGAACACGATCAAGTCGTGGATCAATGCGGGAGCTGCACACTTTGCATCGATGCCTGTCCAACTGGCGCGATCGTCGAACCTTACGTGCTTGATTCAACCCTCTGCATCTCGCACGCGACGATCGAATCGCGCGCGCCCGAAATGCGTGAAGACGTAGCAGCGCATCTCGAAGATTGGCTCTACGGCTGTGACATCTGCCAGGACGTCTGTCCGTGGAACCAAATGACGCCCACAACCACGGAACCGCGTTTTGAGCCGCGCGAAGGAAACATCAACGCTGACTTGTCCGAGTTACTTCAGTTGATACCCGACACTTATGCCGCGCGCTTTCGCCAGAGCGCGATGAAGCGCGCCAAGCTTTCCGGATTACAACGCAACGCGCGAGCGCTGCAGGACCGCCAGCGGTAGCGAGCGCGGTAAACTTTATCCGCCCGCTGCTTCAGTGGCTGCGCCCCAGAGCTGCTGCAACTGCTCGATGGTTCCATTGAACTGGTCGCGATCGCAGTTGCCGATCCCATCTACTGAGTGCGGTTGCGGACCAACGTTGCCGTCGGTGTATTGCCACATGGTCCACGCCGGCCAGGTCGCCGGAATCTGCTTTGGCGCCGGGCCGTATTGCGCTATCCAGAGAAAGCACTGCGAGAGCAACGGGTCCGCAGGCTTGCCGCCGAGTTGCTGTTTGATGAGCGAACCAGAATAGAAACCGGGAAACCTGCCCGTGACGTCTTTGATGCGCGACACGAAAGCCCGCGCCTGATCCAACGTCATCGTTGAATTTCCATTTGGCTCGTAATCCAGAACGAGCAGTGTCTGATCGTCAGCGTTGGCTTTGCTCAGGAAAAAATCTGCCTGCGCCGCGCCGTCAGCTTGCGTCCCAAAGTGATAAGCGCCCCAAAGCAGACCGGGGCTTGCGGCTTTCTGCCGGTTCTGCTCATACATGTTGTCGACCATCGTCGTGCCCTGCGTCGCCTTGTGAATGACGCCGACGATGCCGGCCGCCTGGGCCTTTGCCAGGTCGATGTTGCCGTTGTGGTGCGAGATGTCTACTACGACATTGATTGACATTGTTCTTCTCCTTTTCGGATTGCTCTTAGGGAGCAAGTGTTTTGAGAGTCAACACCCGTGAGCGATGGGCCAGCCAAGGTTCAAAGAGTGTGCGCGGGCGTAAGCTTATTCCTAATCTCTTGGCAGTGCAAACTTCTTGGACGAGCGAATTGCTCACGTCTTTGCGTTCCTTTGCGAAAGCCTCGGTGCCCTCTGCGTTAAGCCTTGTTATCAACGTAAACCTGATCTATCGTCATGCGCGAACCTGGCAACAGACCTTTCATCGAGGTAAATCGAAATGAAACTCCTGGTAGTCTTTCTTACTGCCTGCGCAGCTATGATCGTCTCCACCAACATAACGAGCGCGCAAACACCACCGACCACGCTCCGCCGCACCGCTATCGATTATTACCACTGGCGCAACCAGGAGTTTCCGGTTGCCAGCAGCGATGCGGGCATGCACCTTTGGGACAGCAAGCTGACTGATTATTCGCCCGCGGCGATCGCAGCGCGAAGGCAGCACGTGCGCGGGCTTCTGGCGCAGGTCAACGCGATCCGAACCGAGAAGTGGAACAAGGACGACCGGATTGACTGGCTCCTGTTTCGCTCTCAACTGGAAGGTGTCGCCTTCTTTGATCGGGTGATGGATTTCGAACACGCTGATCCGCAGACCTACGTCAACGAATGCTCGAACAGCATCTTTTCGCTGCTGAAGAAAGAATACGACACGCCCCGCAATCGAGCGCTGGCAGCCACGGCGCGTCTGAACGGCATGCCGGCGATGATCGAGCAGGGCAAGCAAAATCTCACGAAGCCGGTGAAGCTTTACGCGCAACTCGCCATCGATTCCGCGCGCTCGATCGACAGTCTTTTCAAGGACAGCATGATGACGGCGCTGGCAAAAGATTTGTCGTCCTCAGAAATGAACAACCTCGTTACCGCGAGCGACGCGGCGATCAAATCGATTCACGATTACGCCGACTGGCTGGAAAAACGTCAACCTTCGATGCCGCCGTTCGCGCCGATGGGCGAGGCAAACTACAACTATCTGCTCAAGCACGTTTATCTTTTGCCGCTCGATGCCAAGCAGATCGAGATGCTCGGCCAGGCGGAACTCGCGCGTTATCGCGGTCTCGAATCGATGCTGCCCGATCCTTCGCTCGCCAATCCCGATCCGTCCCGCGCCAAAGTCATCCCGAAAGATCAGGACGACTTTCTGAAAGCATACGAAAGCCGCGAAGCTGAGATGATTGGCTTCTTGAAAGAGAATCAGCTCGTGACGCTGCCTGCGTATCTCGGTCGTTTTGAAATTCGCCAACTGCCAGAAGCGTTCAAGCCGACCAGTCCCGGCGGCTTTATGAACCCGCCCGGCGTTTACGATAACGATCCGACCGGCTTTTATTTCATTCCCACCTACAACCCCGCGAGCAAAAACTTTTACATTCGCGCGGCCATCGAAGACCCACGCCCGATTCTCGGTCATGAAGGAATCCCCGGTCACTTTCTGCAACTCTCGATCGCGAATCATCTGAACGACGAAATCCGCCGCCAACATTCCGACGGCATCTTCGTCGAAGGTTGGGCGCTGTATGGCGAAGAGATGCTGATGCGCACCGGACTCTATCCGGTCAACTCCGCGTCGCAAGGCCAGGTGCTGCGGCTCGCGCGTTATCGCGCCGCGCGCATCGGCGTGGACGTGAATCTGCACACCGGCCGCTGGACTTTCGAGCAGGCGGTGAAATATTTCATGGAAGCGGGCGGATTGGATCGCGAAGCCGCCGAAGGCGAAGCCGCCGGCGCTGCCGCGAGTCCGACGCAAAAGATTTACTACATGACGGGCAAGTGGCAGATCATGCGTCTGCTCGGAAAGTACCGCGACAAGCAGGGCGCTAACTTCCGCCTCGGTCAATTTCACGACGACTTAATCAAGAATGGCAGCCTGCCGCTGTCGATCGTTGAGTGGATTCTGCTGGATGATCGTTCGTCGCTGGATCAGGCGTTGAAGTGACGTGAAAAGTCTCCGGGCTGAATTTTCAGTCGAGGCGATGGCTAGGCGGCCCCAGGTTCTGCTGATGTCGGCCGTACTTCCTTTCCCGTATCTCCCGCCGGTTCGCCCTCTGATTTTTCTTTTTTCGTTTCTAAGAAAGTTACAGAGGGAAGTACGATCTTTCCAAATGGAGCCCGTCCTGTCACCATCGCAAGAGATTCGCGGGCGGCGGAATACAGCAGCGCCGGAGCATTCGCTTGAAACAAGACATCAACCATGTTTTCTGGCCAGTCGGGGACAACCTCAAACAGGCCAACTAGGGCCGTCTTAAAAATACAAGGGAACTTCTTGCCCGACGGATCGGCTAATTCAATCGACAACAAACAGGTTCTTTCACGAGTATGGGCACCGTCCTTCCACTGGATGTCTACGGCCAAGTCGCCATCCGTTAGTGCATTGCTCTCGTTAACAGCTGCTTCGAAGCCAGGTTGAGCCGAGAAGCTGAGTTGCGTTGTATAATATGTCTTAAGCTCCAAGGGCGAGGGACGCATCTTGTCATCCTCTGGTAAGTTCGAATTCTGATGCTAACAACAGACGCTGACGTGCTTATGCAGCGAGAGCCAATTCGTTAGTGTTGGCGGCGGTTGGTTTTTCGCTACCGGTCCCAACGAAGTTATCAGAGTTCTCTGCTTTACCGACGTTGCCGAGGCTTTGGAGATTCCAGTGCTCTATCATGGTATTCGGTGCCAGTCGCATATCCAATTCACAATCCAATACTGTGGCGATTCGAACAAGACTTTCAATCGTAAAGTTAACGCCGCCCTGTAAAATCTGAGTTACGTAGGCGCGACTCTTGCCCAAACGTCGAGCTAGCTCAGCTTTAGAAACATCCTCCCGTTTCATGGCTAAGTAGATGTTCTCAGCTATTTCCGTCTTGGCAAACTCCACGTAAAGATGTCCGGAGTTCTCAAGCTTCTGTACCATCTTTTGGAGCGTGGTGGCTTCACGCTTATTCTCAAATTTTCCCATGTTCCTTCTCCCTGAAGTATCGCTCCCGAATCAAGAGGGCTCTCGCAATGCTTAAGCGAGCCGTTTGTCTACCATCTCGCTCGTCATAGCCTAAACAAAGAATAATGCTATTAGCATAGGGGAACCAAACGACGCAGGAACCTCCAGGTGACACAAATTCATAGAGTTCACTCGCCCCATTGACGACTCTACATACCTCGTCGTTCTCCGGGGGGCCATCGTTCGCACTCTTTACGATTAGTGAAACAAGTTTACGCCAATCTGAAGGTGAGCTCTGTTCCAGAACCGTCAAAAACTCATCGATTTCCCATCGGCGGTCTTCCGTAGACCCTGCGTAAACACTGAATTCGGTACCTAGAAGAATCTGCCTGAAAGGCATGTCGATGTTAATTTATGGCTTTACAAAAGTCAACTGGGCATGTTAAATTTAATCCGGTGTTAAGGTATACATTAACGCCGTGGGAGCCGCCGCCAAGAACTGCGGCGGCGAAGAATGTACCGCAAAGAAGTCTAGCAGTCCAGAGTTTCGACGCAGAGAAGGAGAAACCGTTATGAGCACGCATGTGAGCCCGCGGATCGCTGAGTTCCCGTCATTCCCACTCCTCGACCTCATCGACGCTTATGAAGCCCCGCCCGAAGAAGACGCTGAAGCTTTAATCGGTCTGCTCGCCACACATCCGCTGCGGATTCTTCGGCCCTTTTTGCGTGGCTACGGAATTCCGCTCTACGAAAATAAGGCCTTGATTATTCAGAGCATTCGAAACGCGGTAGCTTCTGGTGGCGTTCCAGCCGCCGATCTAATTAGTATTCTCGATCAGATTGAGGGCTGGGGTAACCAGCATTCCTACCTCTATCGCTCAACGGTTGAAGCGGGTGACGCCTGGTCATCTGAGAACGGTTGCCGTGAGATCCTTCGGAAAAATGGTCTAGCGCACTTGTGCAACAGACGGAATCCGGCACTCATTCCGGATCGATTGCACCTGTCATCGGTGTGCTGTTCGGGTGACCGAGTTGTATTTCAATGGACAGACAAGCGCGTGACAAAGTTTCGGCTGCCTGACCAAGATCATGAAGATGGCGACGTCATGTTTTTGGTCTTCCGCAGAATCGTAACACGCGGCGTAATCACCTTTGATTGGGACCTCACGACCGGACACGCGGCACTTATGATTCAGCGGCTGCCAACCGGAACAGACTACGGCGCCGTAAAATCTCGTATTGAGCATGAGTTGGAGCCGCTAATTGGAATTAGAGGCTTTAAGCAGCTTCGGCTGGCGGGAGCGGTTGACGAGATTGAACAGTCGGGCGAAGCACGGCGGCGACAATACAAACACGAGACCGAGCGCGGTTCGGTAGCAAGCTTCACGAGTGCTTCAAGAACGCGCGACGCCTTTGATGACCCGGCATTGGAAGACGCACGAAAGGCGCTGGGACCAGCCACAGTCGCGCTGCTGGGGAACTTTTATTGGACACCTGCAGCCGGCAGGCTTGAGCGCGAGATCCATGTGAAGCTTTATCCGAAAGACAAACGCGTTGGCATTTTTGGCGCATGTTCTGAAGCGGAGGTACGTTATCTTCTTTCGAGAATCCGACACCATAGCCTCTAATCATCTAGAGCTGTCAACGAAGGTTAGAGATTTCGATTCCTACATGAGTCTCGTGTGGCCCGGGGAATTGCGGTTAGAACGTGCGGCTGACCATGTCCGAATTGACCCCGCGGCGCTCAAGCGATTGCTAGACCTTTACTGTGATGAAGGAGTCGTTACGCCTGTCATCTTCGCCGTCTGTCCGTCATGTGATTCGGTCGTCGGAAAAATGACTAACTTCAGAACGAACTTCTTCTGTGATTTGTGCGATGTGGAAATGGCTCGCGAGGCAGTCGACAGCGAAGTGCTGTATAGCATTCTTAAGACGCCGATTGGCCCTCCTGACAGTTTCGAAGATCGACACGGAAAGGGAAATAAACGAATGTTGCAAACCGAGATCGCCACGCCACTACAGCTGGCGCGAATTGAACCTTGGGCCGGGCTCGACCATCAACCATTAATCGTGGAGACGCCAAATCTAGGCGATCTCGACGTTGGCAGATTGATGCGACGCGTTGAGAGATATGGGATTTCGGTGCTGCGAATGACCGCACAGTCAGCCGACGATCACGTTCTGACGTCTCTTGCCAAACTCCTCGGTCCACCTTGTGAAGAACAAAATAAATATCGAGGTACCATTAAGCGAATTCGACCGGAACCGGACGGCTTAAGGAATTCTGGTGACACAGTTGCTGATTTGGGACTTCACGTTGACGGGACTCAACATAGTATTCAACCCGCCCTGCTAGCATTCCAATATGTTGCCGAGGCTAAAGTGGGTGCCAATAGCATTTTTGTTGATGCCGCTCGTGTGTTGCACGACATCGATAGTCGCAAACGGCACCAACTTGTGGTCAGTCTATCGCGGCAAGATGCAGCAACATTCTCAAAACGCGGCATGGATTATTCCGGCCCGATATTCTCGCTAAGCGCTGCCGCCAGCATTATCGCCAGGCTGCGTTTTGACGAAGTAATTAAGCTTCATCCCGATTGCTTGGAAGACTATCAAGAATTGAAGCGACGTTTTAACTTTGCCGAATACCAACTCGTTTTCAAGCCAAGGGAAGGAGACGTCATTCTTTTTGACAATTGGCGGCTCCTGCACGCTCGCGATGAGGTTTTCGGTTTGCGACAACGCGAACACAATCGCATGTGGATTGCGAACCTTTTTGCGAATTTGCAGCCGCAGTGGCTACTCGGGATTCGCGGTTTGCCAATCGAGACGTCAGCAGCGATCAAGGTGGTAAATGAAGGCCGATAGTAAGACCTAGCATGATCTGCACGTGCCCACTAGAATCAAAGCCCGCGAAGCCGGCGACAGAAAACCAAAGGATGAAAGCCTCCAAACGCAAAACCAAATCAGTCACCTTCGAGACCGTGCGACAGATCGCCCAAACTCTGCCCGGCGCCGAGGAAGGAACCTCTTACCGCACGCCGGCCTTCAAAGTCAAAGGAAAACTGTTCGCGCGTCTGCATCAAGACGGCGAGTCGCTGGTGGTCGGCGTCGATTTCGACGAGCGCGCAGAAATGATGAGCGCTGATCCAGAGAGGTTCTACATCACCGATCACTATCTGAACCATCCGTGGATGCTTGTGCGGCTTTCAAGAGTCAGGCCCGATCAGCTTCGCGATCTGCTGACCGCGTCCTGGCGACGAGCCGCGCCAAAGAATCTTTTGGCGGCTTTTCATCGCTTGGGCGGAGATTAGCGATCTACTACGCCACAAGGTTACGGCCTCTGCCCCATTCGTCTAAAGAACGCCGTGATATAGCGCATGGTTTCCTGCGGCTGTTCTTCCTGCGGCACGTGACCACAATCGACAACGAGCTCCAATGTCGAACCGCCAATCTCTCCGTGCAACATCTCGCCGATCTTTATCGGAATCAGTCGGTCATCGAGACCCCAGATGATAAGCGTCGGAACCGAGATGGTCTTGTACTGCTTCATTATCTCTTTGATATCTTTCGGAATCGCCTGCTTTGCCGTTTGCAGCAAGGCATATCGGCCGCCGGGCGAGGCGATCCCTTTGGCGTACGCGTCGATTTGATCGTCGGTAATCTTTTTCGGACAGTAGTAAGAATCGTGCAGAACTTTCCGGACTTGAGCCCGCGGCGAGAGCAGGTGCAGCGCTAACCATCCGACCACGGGTGTTCTGAGAATCGTTAGATGAGAGGGCAGATCCTGATCAGAGGCACCGCTGTCGATGAGTATAAGCGATGCAAGGCGGCGAGGTTTTTCTTTGCAGAGTTCAATGGCCAGGAAGAGTGAGACCGCCCCGCCATAAGAGTTTCCGATCAAGGTCAGATTCTTCAGATCGTTGTCACGGATAAGCTTCAGGATAAGGTCGGCCTGATCCCGGATGGAATAATGTTTGTCATGAGGTTTGGGTGAATCACCCGCGCCCTTTAGATCTATCAGAATCAGTTGATGATTAGGGAACTTGCCTTTTAGCTTGTGCCACGAGTAAAGAGTCCCTCCCAGGCCGTGCAGGGCGATGATCGGGTCGCCGCTTCCATAGCTCTCGCAGTGAAGAACCGTCTTAGCGCATGGGTCGCTCGCAGCCGCACGGGCGCTTTCAATAGACTCTGCCAGCGCGGGAACGATCAGCAACAGGCTCACCCCCACTATCCAGGGGACTCTCGGAAGATATGTCTCAACTCTGCGCATCGTAAGTTTCCGATCGGTTATGATGGTAAGCTTAACCGCTGCGCCATGATTTGTGTAGTGATAGTTGCGGTAATCCACTAGCCCCCGCCGCTTGTGTGGCTGTTTCAGAGTACTTTGTCATCACCCAACCAACGGCTACAATGAGCGGCACTCTAACCCCGATCTCTTTTGAAAAGGGAGACCCTATGAAGCGCACATCCATACTGTCCGTAATGTTGTTGCTTGCTCTCGCAACGCAAGCGCAGCAACCCGACGCCGCGATCTACCAACTCAAGCCCACACCCAAAACCGTCGCCTGGGGTTATTACGATGCCAGCACGCCGCCCGTGCTGCGCATCAAGTCGGGCGATACAGTCGAGCTGCAATCGCTGATCACTTCGAGTCCGACGCGTTTGGAAGGCGCGGGCGTGAAGCCGGCTGATGTCGAGCAGTCTCTGCGCGACATCTACAAGGAAGTGACGAACAAAGGACCGGGCGGGCACATACTAACCGGGCCGATCTTCATCGAAGGCGCGGAGCCGGGCGACGTGCTCGAAGTCAGAATCAAATCGATCAAGTTGGCAATTCCCTACGCCTACAACGCCTTCAGTCCCGGCCGCGGTTTTTTGCCGGAGGATTTTCCGTACCCAAAGATGCGCATCATTCCGCTCGACGAGAAACGAATGGTGGCGCACTTTGCCGACGGCATTGAGATTCCTTTGCATCCGTTCTTTGGCAGCATAGGCGTCGCGCCGCCAGAAGTGTCAGGCCGCATCAGCAGCGCACCACCGTGGATTCATGCCGGAAATCTCGATAACAAAGAACTCGTGGCCGGCACGACGCTCTTCATTCCGGTGCACGCGAAGGGAGCGTTGTTTCTCGCCGGTGACGGCCATGCCGGCCAGGGCAATGGCGAAGTGGACATCACCGCGATGGAGACTTCGCTGATCGGAACTTTTCAGCTTGTCGTGCGCAAAGACATGCACCTGCGCTGGCCACGGGCCGAGACCCCGACACATTACATCACGATGGGCTTGCATGAAGACTTGAATGAAGCGACGAAGATGGCGCTGCGCGAAATGATTGATTTTCTGGTGACGGTCAAGCACCTGACGCGCGACGATGCTTATCAGTTGTCGAGCGTAGCCGCGGATTTGGACATCACGCAACTCGTCGATGGCAACAAAGGCGTGCATGCGATGATTCCGAAAGCGATTTTCGTCTCACGCTGAGTGCCCTTATGCCAACATTACTAACCGACACCGAAACCCGCGTTCTCGGTTCGCTGATCGAAAAGCAGATCACGACGCCGGAATACTATCCGCTAACACTTAATGCGCTGACGCTCGCCTGTAATCAGAAGAACAATCGTAATCCCGTCACCGCGCTCACTGAAGCCGAAGTCGAGCAGGCGCTCGACAGTTTGCGCGAGAAAAATCTGGCCTACGTTTTCTTTGGCAGCACCAGCCGCGTGCCGAAGTACAAGCACGTGGCGGAAAACCTGCAATTGAGCCCGCCAGAGATAGCCGTGATGTGCGTGCTGATGCTCAGCGGTGCGCAAACCGCCGGCGAGATTCGCGGCCGCGCATACCGGCTGTATGAGGTCACCGGACTGGAAGAAATCGAACAGACCATTCATTCGCTGAGCACGAAAGACCCCGAGCCTATGGTGATTAAGCTGCCGCGCCAGACAGGTCAGAAGGAGGCCCGCTTTGCGCATCTGCTGGCTGGTGAAGTGAAGAGCGAAGAGCTCGCCGGCGAGCAACCGGTCAGCAAGCAGACACGCCGTTCGATCGAATCCGAAAAAGTCGTTAGTCTTGAACACCGAGTTGAGACCCTCGCCGCGGAAGTCGAAAGCTTGCGCCGGCAGTTCGACGAGTTCAAGAAACAGTTTGAGTAGGCGATTTTGATATCCTCTGTGCGTTCTCAGTGACCTCCGTTCCTCTGTGGTGAGTGGTACGCATCGATAATTTCACCACGGAGACACAGAGGAACACAGAGAATTCACGGAGCGCAAAGATACCAATGTGCCTTCTTCATCACATCGCCGGCGCTTTCACTCATCAGCCGGAAGAACTGAAAAGTAAGATCAGCACGAAGGCCGGCGACCTAATCAAGCGAGCCTTTGATGATATCGATCCCGCACGGCTGCTTGACTATCACACGCACATCGCCGGACTCGGCAAAGGCACGGATGCTTTTGTCAATCCGAAGATGCTCGCCTGGAAGCATCCGTTTCATCACCTCAAATTCAAAGTCTATCTCAGTGCCGGCGCGGTGACGGACGTCGAGAGAGCCGACGAACAGATCATCGAGCGCCTGGTTCGTTTAGTCAGCAACATCAAAGGTCACGGCAAGCATCGTCTGCTGGCGTTCGATAAGAATTACCATCGCGATGGCACGGCGAATTTGGAGAAGACGGAGTTCTTTGTCCCGAACGATTACGTCTTCGCGATCGCCGCACAATTTCCTGATCTCTTCGAGCCGGTAATCTCGGTCAATCCTTATCGCCCGGACGCGCTGGCAGAATTGGAACGCGGAGCAAAGCGCAGCGCGCGCATGGTCAAGTGGCTGCCGAATGCGATGGGCATCGATCCTTCCGACGAGCTTTGCGATCCGTTCTATCAGAAGATGAAAGAACTCAATCTGGTTTTGCTGAGTCACGGCGGTGAAGAAAAAGCCGTTGACGCTGAAGAAGATCAGAAACTCGGAAACCCTCTGTTGCTGCGCCGCGCGCTCGACGCGAGCGTGAAAGTGATCGTCGCTCACTGTGCCGGGCTCGGCGATAACGAAGACCTCGACGACAGAGAGCGAAAGCGCGTGCCCAACTTCGACCTGTTCCTGCGATTGATGGATGAGAAGTGTTACGCTGGCTTGGTCTTCGCTGACATCTCAGCGATGACGCAATACAATCGCATTGGCAGGCCGCTCACTACGATCCTGCAGCGCGAAGACTTGCACGAACGTCTGGTTAACGGCAGCGACTATCCTTTGCCGGCCGTCAACATGCTAGTCCGCACGGGTGCGCTCCGGAAGCGGGGCTACATCACAAAAGAAGAGCGCGTTTACCTGAACGAGATCTACGATTACAATCCACTGCTGTTTGATTTTGTTCTGAAGCGCACAATGAAACTTCCCGGGATGCAGCAGCGCCTGCCACCGGCGGTGTTCATGTCTAACGCGGCGCTCGGCGCGTGATTGCTTGGCGACGGAGTCGGTACCGCCTGCGGTAGAGGGCGGGTAGTTTTGAAAGCTCACAATGGCGGCGTATCATTGCCGCATGCAGGTTCTCACCGAAACTAACAAAGGGGTTTTGAAGGACTCTTACGGTCGGGCGATCCGCGATCTGCGCGTGTCTGTAACTGACCGCTGCAATTTTCGCTGTTTCTACTGTCTGCCGCACGGTGAGCCGCCGATTGCTCCGAAAGAGCAGATGCTTTCGTATGAAGAGATCGAATACGTCTGCGACATTTTCGTCGAGCTGGGCATTGAAAAGATTAGACTCACCGGCGGCGAGCCGATGATGCGCCAGGATATCGAAACGATGATTCGCAAGCTGGCGGCATTCAAGTCGAAGGGTCTGCGCGATCTCGCGCTGACGACTAATGGTTATTTTCTGCCAGACCGCGCGCAGGGTTTGAAAGACGCCGGACTGGATCGCATCACGATCAGTCTGGATAGTTTGAAGCGAGATGTGTTCAAGCAAATGACGGGTGTTGACGTTTTGGATCGCGTGCTCGCGGGAATCGAAGCCGCGAAGAAGGCGGGCCTGCAACCGATCAAGATTAACGCCGTCGTTGTGCGCGGTCACAACGAAGACGAAGTGGCTGACTTCGCAGCCTTCGCGCGCGAGCATGACATCAAAATGCGCTTCATCGAATTCATGCCGCTCGATGCGGGTCATGAATGGTCGCGTGACGATGTGGTTTCGGGTCGAGAGATTCGTGAGCGCATCAGTGAGCGCTTCCCGTTAATTCCACTCGATGTTCAGCGCGGCTCGGAAACTGCTTCGCGCTATCGCTTCGCCGATGGCGCGCCCGGAGAGATTGGCATCATCGCTCCCGTTACTGAAGCTTTTTGCGGGGCGTGCTCGCGCATACGCCTCACCGCCGACGGCCAGATTCGCACTTGTCTCTTCTCAACCGTCGAGCATTCGTTGCGCGACGTCGTTCGCGATGGCGCATCACGATCAGAAATCATCGACTTCATCGAAGCCGTCGTGATGAAGAAAGAGCCGCGGCACTTCATCAACGATCCTCAGTTCGTCGCGCCTTCGCGGTCGATGAGCTTCATCGGCGGATAGCCCGCCCAACTCTCCGAGCTTAGACTATGGCGTCGTCTCCGCCAGATTCGATTTGTATTTGGTGTTGGTCTGGCGATCCGTCATCTCGATATAGACGTAGCTTGGCGGCACCACGTTTACCTCCAGCGCAAACCATATCCCACTAAGATCGGCGGGTTTGCTGAGAGCGCAAAATCCGTAAAGCCGCTTCCCGCGCTGATCGAAGATATCCACCCACGTCCGCGAGGCTTTGGTGTTTTTCCCGCAGGGTGGCAAAGCTGGCGCCGCGGCGAAAAGCTCGCTCGGATAGTCCGCTTTGTTGAGCACGTCGTAATTGTAGCGGATGAATTGCTTGCCGCCCGTCGAAAAAGACTCCTGACCCATAAGATAGAGTACCGGATTGGGCAAAGGGGGCGGCGCAGTCGAAGCGCTGCCGTGTGCCAGCAACATCAGGAACAACGCGGCGGACAAAACTGTGATTATGCTTCTTGATTTCATTGAGGGTCTCCTTCTTGAGGTGATAGTGATACTTCCTTGTGCTCTCCAATCAAGCGTCCAGACTTGCTTGACAGGTAGCGTTTAGGCAGTTGTTTGCATCGCCTTTACATCATCCAACAGCACGCGCTCGTGTCCTTCCGGATTCACCTTCTCATAAATCTTGCGCAGCACGCCCTGCGGATCGATCACGAACGAAGTGCGGTTCCAGTACATCGTGCCTTTGTATTCGCTCTGTCCGACGCCAGCGGCATTCAGTAATTCATGACTTGGATCGGCTAGTAAGTCAATGGTGAATGAAAACTTGTTGCAGAAGGCCTTGTGCGATTCCACGCCATCTTCACTCACGCCCACGACCGCGATGTTCGCGTCGTCGAATTCCTGCTTAGTCGCGGTGAACGATTTCCCCTGAATTGTGCAACCGGGCGTGTCGTCTTTTGGGTAGACGTAAAGCACGAGCCACTTACCCGCGAAATCATTCAGAGTGACGGTCTTGCCGTCCTGATTCTGAAGACTGAAGTCGGCAAAGCGTTTTCCAATTTCAACTGCCATGTTTGTTGTCCTTTCATCTGAGTCCGCGAACCAGCCGCTTGAAATAGCCCAGCGCTCCGGCGCCGGCGCAGTTATGTTCTCTTCCCGCGTTTCCGAGGTTTCGGTTTCGGCGCAGGCTTGGTCGGCGCTGGAGTTGTCGCTGCGGTCTCAGGCGGTCGCGGTGGCATTTGATCCTTTGCCAAGCGTGGCAGCAAATCATCACGCATCGCGAGTTGATAGACGCACCAGGCCACTTCGACCGCATCTTTCTTCACGTCGTCTTCCAGGATGCGTTCGTAGGTGTCGAGGTTCGTGTGCCAGGTGTTCGACTGATACTCGATCGGGTCCTGACCCATGCCGATGCCGGGCAAGCCGGCGTTACTGAAAGATGTGTTGTCCGAACCGCCGAGGTTGCGACTGCGTGAAGCAGTCGCTCCTACAACACCGTCATCTTTGAAGGGCGCCAGAATCTCGCGCATGACGTTCGCGCCTTCCGGCGGACCGAACACCGAAGCGCCGCGCACGCGGCCTGTGCCTGAATCGATATTGAAATAGCCACCGAACTTTCCGTAACCGGGCTTCGGATTTTCAAACGAACCAAAGTGGGCTTTCACATAAGCCTGCGAACCCAGCAGTCCTTCTTCTTCGCCGCTCCACAGCGCCACGCGAATCGTGCGTCGCGGTTTGACGCCGAGCGTCTTCAGAATGCGCGCGGCCTCCATCATGATCGCGCAACCGATCGCGTTGTCGGTCGCGCCCGTCGCTGCGTGCCACGAATCCAGATGCCCGCCCAGCATGATCACTTCGTCGGCTTTGTCTGTGCCAGGAATCTCCGCCACAGTGTTGTAAGAAATCTTGCCTTCGGGATACACGCGATTGACTATGTCGAACTCCAGTGTGACTTCGGTGCCGTCGGCCAGGATACGCGTGATGCGTCCATAGTCTTCGTTGC
>DASZZL010000041.1:0-70781 GCA_035545035.1 Pyrinomonadaceae bacterium | reverse complement strand
TTGATTTTCTGCGAGCCGAATTGCAAATAGAGATGAACGCCTGGCGCGACGTGCTTGCCCTGTGCCAATGCGTTCTGCAGGACCTCTGCATACATGTCCATGTCGGCCATCTTCCCGCCGGTGCATGAACCGCCGTACGCCGCATCGATTCGAACTTCTTCTGTGAGTTCGTCGATGGGAATGCCGTTGCGCGGATCGCCGGGCAGCGCGACCATCGGGCGAATCTCATCGAGATCAATCTCAAAGACGGCCGCATATTCGGCGTCCGTATCGCTGTAAACAAATCCCTTGCGCACTTCTTCCGGATCAAGTCCGCGCATCTTCACGATGTAATCGAGCGTTTGTTCGTCCGGTTCGATGATGCCGGTAAAGCCGCCCGCTTCGACCGACATGTTCGTGAGCGTGGCTCTTTCATCCATAGCCCAGTTCTGCAGATCGTCGCCCGCAAATTCCAGGACCTTGCCGATGCCTTTGCTCGACTTCATATAATCAGTCGCCAGGATGTAGAGCATCACATCCTTCGCCGCGACGTCGGCGCGCTTGTGCCCTTTCAAAACGTAACGCACGGTTTCCGGCACGCGAATGCGAATGTCTTTCGTGAACCAGGCGTTGGCCATATCGGTCGAGCCGACGCCAAACGCAAGGCATCCCAGCACGCCCGCCATGCATGTATGCGAGTCGGTACCGATTACTATCTGACCCGGCAGCGCGAGATCTTCGACGACCGCGTTGTGGCAGATTGCTTCCGAGCCACCTTCCGGGTTCTCGCCATAGAGCTTGATGCCCTGACTCCTGGTAAAACTCTCCTGGGTGGTGGCAAGGCCGTCGGCCTTTTCCAGCAAGCCCATCTCGCGATGCTTCGGCGACATCACTTTGTTCAGGAACGTCAGGTGATCGCGAAAGGCAAAGACTGATTCGGGTTCGGTTACGCGCGCATCCGCACCCAACGCCTGCTTCAAAAGCGACTCAGCCATTGGCGTGACGTATTCATGCGAGAAGCGAACGTCGGCGACGGCGAACAACGCATCGCCCGGCTTCACTGCTGCAACGCCGATCTCTCCGGCTTTGACGAAGGCATGGCGCGCAATAATCTTTTCGACGATGTTCATCGGCCGGCGCTTGATCGACGTGTCAGAAGCCCGACCGTCAGGGAGGGCCACCTCGACTATTGGTGGCGAGACTTCGCCGGCCAGGCGGGCCTTGTTGTAATTGAACAGGCCGCCGTACTCGACGATTGATTCTGAAATCGGATCAAGGCCGTGGGTGAATTCCTTCAGCGCTATTTCTTCACCACGACGAATGCGCTCAATCAAACCAAAGTCGGTCGAGGTCAGCAGTCCGATGTTCTGTGAATTTTGTCCGTAGATCTTTTCAATAGATTTGGCGATGACCAGTTGAATGCCGGCCCACTTCTCCGCGTAAGGCGCCGTCTCGCGCGACGATCCACAGCCTTTCGATAAACCCGAGACCACTACCGCAAAGCCGCCGTTCTTCACTTCGTCTTTTTTGACTGCGCCTTCCCGCATGCCGACATAGACGTACTGGCCCAACGTCTCGTCGTAATAAAAGCAAACCCAGCCGGGCGTGATCTCATCGGTCGAAATATTATTCATCAGCGGCAGATCATCGTTTATCAGACGCCGCGCTAGTTCGTCCTCTAATTCCTTCTGATCCCTGACCCCTGACCCCTGACCCCTTTCAAGCTGTGCTCGAATGATCGATGTGTCTTCCGTCAGAAACAGAATTCGGCCGTTAAATCTGACTTGCGCGGGTCTTTTCGCAACCGTTTCGCTCATGGAATGTTTACTTGAATAAACCTTTCGTCTCGCTTACTCGTAAAAGTGACACTGTTGTTTGTGATAATTATAAACCTATGAGTGAGAAAAAGCCGCCCGCCGTCACGGATGGCGCGTCAACCGTCGATTCGCTTTCGATCGAGACCGCCAGGTTGCGCCTGCGCATGTTTCGCCCGGAAGATCTGGACGACCTCGCCGGATTATTTGCCGATCCCAATGTGGTGCGCTACGTAGGCGACGGAAAACCGGTTGATCGAGAAGAAACCGACCGGGCGCTGACCAGCATCATTCAACATTGGCGCCGGCACGGATTTGGCCGTTGGGCCGTCGAGGACAAACGAACGCACGAGTTCGTGGGGTTCGGCGGATTAAGGTCTTTGTTCGGACTGCCCGAGGTCGTCTATCACTTCGCTACCGCCCACTGGGGCAAAGGGTTTGCTACTGAGCTGGGCCGGGCCAGCTTGAGATATGGTTTTGAAGCGCATCGCTTCGCGCGCATCGTGGCCATCGCCAAGCCTGAGAACGCTGCTTCAATTCACGTGATGGAGAAACTCGGCCTGCGTTTTGAAATGCTTGCGAACTATTACGGCATTGACGTAGTGCAGTATTCGATTACTCGCGAAGATTTCAGGCCGGATGATTCGGTTTATATCGTGAGATCGTAAATGCAGACCTGAGTAACTCTCCTCCTACGGCGCCGGCGTCGTCAGCATATACACCGCGAACGATGCCAGCCAGTGTTCGCCTTCATAGTTGCCGCTCGCGACATGAGCCAGGGCCGCGTTGGCATGTGCAGAAGCAGAGCGCGCCAGAACTTTGCGCGCGGGATCGTTGCGCGACAACGCAACGGCGATGCTGCGCATGCACCACGCGCGACTGAGATTCAAGCCATCGAGGTGAACCAACTTTGGATCGGTGCGATCGGTTACTATCGCGGGTTGCAATAGGGCTTTCGGTTCGCCGCGTACAACGCCGGGCAGAAAGCGATGAAACCAACCGGCAAACTCTGTTTTGTTCATGACTCGACGCATCAGGTCGGCTTCCATCAGCGCAGGCGAAAAGAAATCTTCACCGCCCGGCTCCCATGACGCGGGGTAATTCGTGTCGCGAGCAAAGTAAGTGCGGCTGCGCTCGACAATCAGCGATTCCAACTTCTTGTTGCCAACCGCGCGCGCGTAATCCAACGCGAATGTCAGACCGAACGCCGTGTTCGGATGGACTCCGGTGCGAATCGGATAATTTTGCTTCGGCAGGAAACTCAGATACTTTTCCGCAAACCCATCGGCCAACGGTTGCAGACTTCTCGACCAGCGCTTGCCATCCTGATCATTCCAGTCGTGCAGTTCCTCGGCGAGCTTCAGCAGCCAAGCCCAACCGTAAGTGCGTTCGAATGACGCACGATTTTGCTGAAGCAGATAAGCGTTTTCGCCGCGGATGTTCTCAGCGCTCAGATTTGCATCGAGCGCGGCGCGAATGTCGCGTGCTTCGGGCAGCGCCGGAAACAAGCGCAGCAGATGCACGAGCATCCAGTGACCATGCACCGACGAGTGCCAATCAAAACAACCGTAGAACGCTGCGTGCATCGCCCGTGGACTGCGCACGTCGGCAGTGTCGTTAATCGTGTGATCGGGTTTGTTGGGGTATTCCTTTTGGATGCACTTCAGGGCCAGGCGGGCGAAATGCGATGCTTGATCCTGCGTGAGCGAAAGCTGATCGGGCTTGGGTTGCGATGCCGCGACCAGAGAAGGCGAAGCAAAAAGAACGAGGACAAAGAGGACTGCCAGCGTCAGCTCATTCAGGAAATTTTCAGGATAGACTCTAGATCTTTTCATCGCTCTCGCATGCCCGGCTTTCCGGTTCTTCGATACTGAAGGATCGCTTCGAGCTCGGGCAACACAAGCAAATCCTTCGGTCTGCCCGCTGAGCGTTTTGCTGCTATTAGTTTGTCGAGCGACAGTACCAGATGCCGAGTGCCAAATATCTCGACCTCCTCCGAATTGCGCATGCATTCGGCAAAATCGCCAACTCCCTGAATCTCGCCGAACAGGTCGAAGTCGCCGATGTCAGTTTCAAATGTGAAGTTCAATCCACGCTGTAGAGTTTCCTCATCCAAAATAAATGGAATATCTCTCGGTCCGCCACGCAGCAATGCATTGACCGACCGCAGAGCTTCAACCACCTTGGTTAGATTCGCTTTGTCACGCGAATAGCAAACATCGAGGTCTCGCGTCCGAATCGTGGCGCCGTGAATAAAGGCAGCAAAGCCGCCTACAAACACACACTTAATTTGAAATTGACTAACGAGCCTAATCTGCTTCTCGACGGCTGTCATGCGTGAGGTCCCGGACCTCTTGAGATCCAACTCAAGCTGCGACGAAGCGCCGTGATCCCGTCAACATAATTATCGAGTTTCTTGATTCGCTCTTCAGGTGTTAGCCGAAGATTACTAACGGTCAACGACAGGTCAATGCCGAAGTCTCGAGCCGCAGCCGCGGCCGTCCCCGGCTTAGGATCAATCAGCGACATCTCTCTTTCGGTGTAGATCACCTTGTCCATTGCCCAAAGTCTAGCAGAATTCGTAAACTGGGTTAAGGTTTATACTTGGATCGAGTAACACGTGGAAGAAAGCGAGTTGCTCGATTGGACACCTTGGTAATGACTTCTGCAAACGACATTCGATTCTCAGTAATCATCCCCGCTTACAACGAAGCAAAGTATCTCCCGCGTCTGTTGGATTCAATTGAAGTCGCGAAGTCCAACTATTCTGGCGGACCTGAGGCCGTAGAAGTTATCGTCGCCGACAACCTCTCCACCGATGGCACGGCCGACGTTGCGGCCGCGCACGGCGCCCGCGTCGTCACAGTTAAGAAACGCCGCATTGCCGCGGCGCGCAACGGCGGTGGCCACGCTGCGTTGGGCGAGATTGTTTGTTTCATCGATGGCGACTCAGCCGTGCACCCGCAAACCTTCGACGCGATCGGCCGGGCAATTGAAAGCGGACGCTATGTTGCCGGTTCCACCGGCCTGACGCTGGAACGAAAATCGTTGGGCCTCCTCGTCACCTATTGCCTGGGAGCGCCGTTGGTGTTAATAACCCGGATGGATGCGGGGGTTATTTTCTGTCGCCGCGAAGACTTTGAAGCGGTTGGCGGCTATGACGAAAGCCGTCTGTATGCCGAGGACTTGGTGTTCCTAATGGCGCTGCGCCGGCTGGGCCAGAGCCGCGGCCTGAGACTGACGCGATTGAGCAGCATCAAAGCCCTGGGCTGTACGCGCAAGTTTGATCAGTTCGGCGACTGGCATTATTTCTGGATGCTTGGACATGCCATCAAGAGCCTGGTGACAGGGAACTGGCATGACGAGCGTCTGGCGGATCGTTACTGGTACAACTCTGGCCGATAGTGTCCGCAAGCCCGACCGTCAGGGAGGGCGGCGGCGGCTACCCCTCCTTAACGATCGGGCTTCCGCTTTCGGGCGTCTCGCAGTAGAATCTCGCTCACCGAAAAACCGGCGACGAGATTTGTTGGCTAAGCAGCGCACGAACCAGTGATGGCTGTGAAAAGAAAGACCGCGATCGGAACAAACGGCTCGGACGTTCACGAGCGGCTCTGCCGCGCGCGAAGATTCATCGACGAGTGCTACGACCTGCCGCTTGACCTAAACGAGATCTCGAAACAAGCCTGTCTGTCTCGTTATCATTTTCTCCGTCTTTTTCGTGACGCGTTTGAAACCACGCCGCACCAATACCTGATTCAACGTCGAATCGAGAAGGCCAAAGAGCTGCTCCGATCCAGGCAACTGAGCGTGACGGACGTATGCTTTGAAGTTGGGTTCCAAAGTCTGGGATCGTTCAGCACCCTGTTCCACCGATGCGTCGGCAATACGCCGGTTGATTACCGCAAGCGCGAAATGCAGTCTCTGCGCAAAGTGCCGGGTTGCTTTCTTTACATGCACGGACTGAAGCCGGCCTGACGCTAACGTCTTTAGCAATTTTCGAGAAGCGAGTTTTCCGCAAAGTTTCTATGCTGCTCTTCAAAACCTGACGAAGGAGAGCTGAAAAAACTATGATCACGAAAATGTCGCATGCAACCATCTGGGTAAAGAACCAGCAGGAGGCGCTCGAGTTCTATCGCGATAAGCTGGGATTTGAAGTCGACACTGACGCCATGGTCGGCGACGATTATCGCTGGCTTACAATGAGGATAAAAACTCAGCCGGGCTTTGAGATCATTCTGATGGAGCCAAAGGCGGGCATGATGTTGGATGAAGAATCAGCGGCTCAATTGAGATCCCTGATCGACAAAGGCGTCCTGGGCGCGGGCGTATTTGAAACCGGCAACTGCCAGCAGACCTATGAAGAGTTAAAGGCGCGCGGGGTCGAATTCAAAGGGCCACCGACCACGCAATCCTGGGGAACCGCCACGGTGATGAAAGATAATTCCGGCAACTGGTTCAGCTTGTCGCAGGAAAAGAAAGAGTAGGCGTCCTGAACTGAAATGCGAATCAGCAACCGTCTTCACCTAAATCGAAGGAGGATCTTTCAATGACCAAACAACTGGTGCTGGGTTCTGTGCTCGGCTCGATCGTGCTGTTTCTGTGGAGCACAATTGCGTGGATGTTGATTCCGTGGCCGGGCGATCCGCTGCGCAGCTTCACCAACGAAGACGCGGTGCTCCAGGCGATTAAAGAGAACGCGCCGCGTTCCGGCGTTTACGTTGCGCCGAATGAAAACCGAACGCCGGGCATGACTGATCAGCAATACAACGCGGCCATGCAAGCGGCGCAGCAAAAGATGGCGCAGGGACCTATCATTTTCACTTCGGTGCGTCTTGAGCCGTTCACGTCGATGGGAAAACCTCTGGCGCTCCAGTTTCTGACGCAGTTTCTCGTCGCGCTGCTCGGAACCTTTTTGCTGCTGCACACCAGCGGGCTTTCTTACCGGGGTCGAGTCATCTTTCTCACGACCGTTGGTCTGATCATTTTCGTGGGTGGCCACCTCGATGAATGGAACTGGTGGAGCTTTAGCAACGCTTACATCCTAATGCAAATGGGCGCGATTGTGATCGGATGGTTTCTCGCTTCGCTCCTGATGTCAGCGGTCGTGCGCGGGAGACCAGCCGCAACTTGAGGATAATCAGTGGCCAAGACTGCAACCAAGCCGGCGAAGAAATCGATCTACGGCGTACATCCCGGCGTGTTGATGACGCAAAAGTGGATTGCCGAGCTGAAACAAAAAACCGGACGCACGCTCGACGAGTGGCTCAAGCTGATCACGAAAGAGGGACCGCCAACGGAGAAAGAACGGCGCGAATGGCTGAAGACTAATTACGGGCTGGGCACGAATTCAGCCTGGTGGATGGCTGAGCGCTCCGTCGGCAAAGGTGACGAGATTGGCGACACCGATCTTTATTTGAGAGCCGCTGAGAAGTATGTCGAAGAAATGTTCACCGGCAAGAAAGAACATCTGCGGCCAATTTACCACGCGCTTTTGAAACTAGGCTTGGGGATCGGCAAAGAGGCGAAGGCATGTCCCTGCCAGACGATCGTGCCGCTCTATCGCAGACACGTCTTTGCGCAAATCAAACCGACTACAAAGACGCGGATCGATTTTGGTCTTGCGCTCGGGAACATGAAAGCACCGAAGCGCTTGATCGACACGGGCGGCTACGCCAAGAAAGACCGCATCACCCATCGCTTCGAGATCACTTCGCTGAAGGACATCGATGACGAAGTGAAACGCTGGTTGAAGGTTGCCTACGATCGCGATGCGTAAGGACATCACGGCCACGAATTGGTTGGTAGTCTTAGCCCCGTGAGGGGCTAGATGTTTATAGCAAGAGAATTCTCTAATGAATCGATAGCTCCTTTAGGGCGACACGATGTCACAGTCGAACCACAGTTTTTTTGAGCAAGAAACATTTCGCTCCTAAAGGAGCTTGGCTGATTTAGGGCCAACGGGGCTATAAACATCTCGCTCCTAGCGGAGCGAGGCATAGAGGCTTTCCACACATCGGGCGGCAAAGCCGCATCACTGAGCTGGAGTTCTAGATGGCAACAGCAGCAACAACAAAACAAGCTCCGCGCATGAGCGACGAAGCGGTGGAATCCAGGACCGGCAAGACGTGGAGTCGCTGGTTCAAGCATCTGGATACGGCCGGAGCGAAGAAGATGTCGCACCGGGAAATCGTCGCGCACCTCAGTGAAAAGCACGGTGTCGGCCCATGGTGGCAGCAGATGGTTGCGGTCACTTATGAACAAGCGCGCGGGCTGCGCGATAAGCATGAGAAGCCGGAGGGTTTCGAGATCAGTGTGACCCGTACCATTGACGCGCCGCTCGGCAAAGCCTTCAAAGCATGGACGGATGAAAAGATCCGGAAGCATTGGCTGCCTGCAAATCTCACGATCCGCAAAGCAACAACGAATAAATCGCTGCGCATCAGTTGGGAGGACGGCAAGACGAGCCTGTCAGTAAACTTCTATCCCAAAGGCGACGGCAAATCTCAGGTTGTGGTTCAGCACGGCAAAATACCGGATGCGAAGGGCGCGGCTAAGATGAAAAAGTTTTGGGCTCAGGCACTTGATCGGCTGAGGGAAGTGTTTGAGTAAACCTGCGGCCCTCGCTTACCATGAACTCATGCGTTCATTTATTCGCTACTCCATTGCCCTGGTAATCCTGATCGCACTTGGCGCGCTCTCGCACGTTCCCTGTCTTTACCCAACTCCTCACGCGCAGGCTCGCTCTGAGCCGCAACTCGATCTCCTCATCCTTCACGGCAAACTCGTCGATGGCTCCGGCAAGAAACCGCGAACGGCGGATGTCGGCATTCGCGGTGATCGCATCGTCTTCGTCGGCGACGCTCGCAAAGCAAACCTGACTGCGGAGCGCATAGTCGACGCGACGGGCCTCGTGGTTTCGCCCGGCTTCATCGATCCGCACACGCACACGCTCGGCGATCTTTCCGATCAGAATCGCAAAAGCAACGAAGCGTACCTTATGCAGGGCGTAACCACCGTTGTTACCGGCAACGACGGCGGCAGCGTCTTGAACATTGGCGAAACGTTAAAGAAGTGGGACGAACAAGGCATCGGCACCAACGCGATTCTGCTCGCAGGTTTCGGCACTATTCGAGGACGCGTGCTCGGACCAACTGACGCACAACCAAACGCGGCGCAGCTTGAAGAGATGAAAGCGCTGGTTGCGCGCGCGATGGACGAAGGCGCGTTCGGATTGTCCACGGGTCTTTACTACGCACCGCAGAGTTACGCGAAGACAGAAGAAGTGATCGAACTGTCAAAGGTCGCTGCGTCCAAAGGCGGGATCTATGACACGCACATGCGTTCGGAAAGCGCGGGCTTGCTCGATTCGATCGCCGAGACGATTCGCATCGGACGCGAAGCGAAAATTCCGGTTCACATCTCACACATCAAAGCGCTGGGGCCGGAGGTTTGGCATCGCAGCGCGCAGGCCATCAAAATGATCAAGCAAGCGCGCGCCGCAGGGATCGACGCCAGCGCCTGTCAATATCCCTACACAGCTTCGGGCACAAGCTTGCAAGCTGCGCTGGTTCCCCGCTGGGCCGAAGTCGGCGGGCGACGCGAACTGTTGAAGCGCATCGACGATCCGCAAATCCGTCCGCGCCTGATAAAGGAGATGGAAGAAAATCTAAAGGGACGCGGCGGAGCAGACAGTTTGCTGATCGCCGATTCGCCCAATGGTGAGTTTGTCGGAAAGCGTCTGGACGCGATCGCGAAGGACATGAACAAGACGCCAGTCGAAGCGGCGCTGGAATTGATCAAGCTGGGCAGCTCCGGAGTCATCTCTTTCAACATGAACGAGAAAGACATCCAGCGCTTCATGAAGGAGAAGTTTGTAACGACTTGCTCTGACGGATCGACCGGACATCCGCGCAAGTACGGCACGTTCACGCGCAAGCTGCGCGAGTACGTTTACAACCAGAAGCTCATCAGCTTGCCGTTTGCCGTGCGCAACTCGAGCGCGCTGACGGCCGAAACGTTTCGCATTCCCGAGCGCGGCTTGATCCGCGAAGGCTACTTTGCCGACGTGATCGTCTTTGACGAAAAGACCGTCGCCGATCGCGCCACCTACGAACAGCCGGAATTGTTTTCAGTTGGAATGAAGTTCGTGATCGTTAACGGCAAGATTGCGGTTGAGAATGGCGCGTACATCGGCGCTCTCGCCGGCCGCGCGCTCCGCACGCAGATTAAATCGCGTGGGTCGGGGAGCGCTGATTCGCCGGTTGAAATCAGCGGCGAGCCGCGTCATCACCCGAAATTTGAAAATGAATTCGTGCGTATCTGGGATGTTACAGTGCCTCCCGGCGATGTGACGCTCTGGCATGTTCATCGCAACGACAACGTCGTCGTCACCTTCGGCGATGCAAGCCTTCGCATCGAGACTGTCGGCGCTGCACCGGCCGAGAGTCAGTTGAAGTTCGGCGATGTCGGCTTTCGCAAAGCGACCTATGTGCATCGAGCGATAAATATTGGGACGACGCCGTTTCATAATTTCACGATTGAGATTCTCAAGTCGCCGCCAGGCCCTCAGAGCCTTTCCCCACGAACTGGGCAAACCAGTCGCCAGCCGATTCTCGAAAACGAACGCGTGCGCGTGTATCGTCTCTCGCTCGCGCCCGGCGAATCGACTGAGATTCACACGCATCTGTTGTCAGGTCTCGGAGTCGCGATTACCACCGGCGAGATCGAGGTGATCACTGAAGGAAGAGATAAACCCGATCGCCTCAAGCTTCCGGCCGGCGACCTGCGCTGGCGCGCCGGCGCGGTGACGCATTCGATCAAGAACGTCGGCAAAACGCGCTTTGAAGCCATCGACATCGAGCTAAAGTGAGAAGTGATGAAAGCAATCGTCTTCCAACAACACGGCGGACCTGAAGTCCTCAAGTTGACCGAGGTCGCCGATCCGCAAATCAAAGCCAGCGAAGTTTTGATCGAAGTGCGCGCCTGCGCGCTGAATCATCTCGACGTGTGGGTGCGCGGCGGTCTGCCGGGGATCAAGATTCCCTTGCCGCACATTCTCGGCGACGATGTCGCGGGCGTCGTGCGCGAAGTCGGCGAACTCGTTACCTGGACAAAGCCCGGCGATGAAGTGATGGTCCAACCTGGTATCTCCTGCGGTCATTGCGTCGAGTGTCTTGCCGGTCGCGACAACATGTGCGACGAGTACGACATGATTGGCTATCGCCGCGCGGGCGGCTATGCGGAACTTCTGTCCGTGCCGGGCGTGAATGTAATTCCGAAGCCGAAAGATTTGAGCTGGCCGGAAGCTGCGGCGCTGCCGCTCGTGACGTTGACTGCCTGGCACATGCTGGTAACCCAGGCTCGGCTGCAACCCGGCGAAGATGTGCTGGTGCACGCGGCAGGCAGTGGCGTGGGCTCACTCGGAATTCAGATCGCCAAGTTGCACGGCGCGCGCGTGATTGCGACGGCGAGTTCAGAAGAAAAGCTTGCGAAGGCACGCGAACTCGGCGCTGACAATACGATCAATTACACGCGCGACGATTGGCCGAAAGAAGTTAAGAAGCTAACGAACGGCCGAGGCGTCGATGTGGTGTTCGAACACACCGGCGAAGCTACGTGGCCCGGCTCGATCATCTCATTGAAAAAGGGCGGGCGCCTGGTGACTTGCGGCGCGACCAGCGGCTACGATGCCCGCACGGATCTGCGCCAGGTTTTCTATCGTCACCTGACGATCCTCGGTTCAATGATGGGATCGAAAGCTGAGCTTCTCGCAGCGATGAAGTTCATTGAGAGCGGTCAGATTCGCGCCGTCGTGGATCGCACTCTGCCACTCTCCGAAGCCAGAAAAGCTCATGAACTGATGGAAGACCGCGCGCAGTTTGGGAAACTGGTGCTGCTGCCCTAGCGAAACTGGGCCAATAGCCCGACCGTCAGGAGGGCGTAGAATGCTTTTAATCGGCCAACGCTTGGAAAACCCAGGCTTCGGGAGCTATCATTGTCGCCCGAGCCTGCTTCGGGTACTTTGGTCCGGAGGGATAATAGGTGATAGAGCAGAAGCCAGACAGCAAGGAATTAGCCTTCCTTCAAGAACTGGACAAGCACATAAACAAATGGGTCGCTATCATGGACTACGGTAGCGACGAGGAGAGTATTGTGGCCGCCGGTGATAGCATTCGTGAAGCAAGGCAGAACGCTGAGGCTCACGGTTTCAAAGATACGACATTCTTTAAGGTCCCACCTTCGGACAAAATATTCGTGCCTCTACTCCCGCTGCAAGAATGATCGCGACTTAATCTCAAACCTTCCACGATACCGCTTAAAAGTTATCTCGTAGTTATCAAAGAAACCGGCTTGGCCCAAGAGCTGATATGGCAGCTTTGCGTCAATGAATCCAGCTTCTATCTCGATCCATTCAGAGAAGCCCTGAATCTGAAGTCGGATCGAGTGAATATGCCCGATTACTGACTGCCCGCCTACGCCGAAATATTCTCGCGTAACGTCCGAATCCGCTAACTCAATGCCAAGATCGTCCGCAACATCTCGATCGAAAAGGCAATCGGTCGCGCCGGTGTCTACCAAACCAACGACATCAGAATGATTCGTTCCAAAGCCAAGTCGAACCTGTAGCAACGGCAGTCTGACGTAATCGCGCCCAGAGCTTGATGAGTCGCGAAGGTATCGATACTTGAACTTCATGTCCCCTCCTTTCTCAGCCGATATGAAGAAAGCGGATTCGTTAAATTAGCACAAGGGCTGCCGGCAATGCGGGGGTGGTGTCCGAAATCGACGCTATTGGCAGACGTCCGGAGGGGTGGCGGCGGCGGGAAAGGCGGTAGGCCAACTAGCGTAGTGTTGCGTTCTCCTTGACGATTCTGGCTTGCTGTGGAACGAGCAGTTCGGCGTTTACCCGCTAGCGCGGACAACGCCACGCACCCTCAGACGCTCACTTCCCGGAATAATCCTCGATCTTGTATCGCTTCTGAAGCAAGGCCATTTGCGTTGGGTCGATAGGGAAGTTTGAGCCGGCGATGAACTTCTTCATATCGCCCACTTTCAGCCAATCAACGACGTTCGGCGCGTTGGTGTGCAGGATCTGAGTGTCTTCCTTGGTAAACACGCCGCCGTCCTTGCGTGTAAAAACCCAGATGTGCGTGAAGTGCGCGTCGCGCACGAACTTCAGTTTCTGTTCAAATTCTGAAGCTGGCGTCGGCACAGGCTGATAAGTTGAAGTGTCGGGCGTCTCGTCTAAGGAAGGTGAAGCTGGATGTCTGCAGCCGCTAGAGCAAATAAGGAACAACGCGGCGGCGACAGTCGATGCGGCCGATCGGACTAGAAAGCTTTTCATAGGAATCTCCGAATCATGAACCTGGAGTTTGCGGCTTGCCGCTCGCCAGTGCGGTCAGGCTCTGCCTGACCGTCGCCGGTCCTCAACATTGAGGGAGGCTGTGCCTCCGCCATCGACGAGGCATAGCCTCGTCGATAAATTTCGGATCAAGCGCGTGCCGGTAAGGCAGAGCCTTACCGCACTGCAAAGCGGCAAAGCCGCGAACCGTCAAGGCGAATTAGCCTCCTTGTTATCACCTTCATCACCGCCGCCTTTGTCGTTGTCGCCGTTTTTGTCTTCCGGCAGCGGCTCGCCCTTCTGATCCCGTACGTGAAACACTCTGCAATCGCCGTCTTCGTAAACTAGATCGAACCAGCCGCTACGCGTTGCGTTGTCATAAAAAGAGTCGTGGTCCTTCGTGTTATCGCTGAACACCCACGTCGCGCCGAAACGATCACGAATCAACGGGCCCGGATCTTCTTCCTCGCCGGTCGTGATTCGATCGTAGAGCTTCGACAGCTCGGCATTCTTATCCAGCAGGTAAGTCGGATCAAGTCCCGACACGTAAACGTGCGTCGGATCGTAGTAGAACAAGCGCGGAAAATCGTCCCAGTCAGTATTAAAAACCGTCTGGCCGGCGGGAATGTTCGCGCGCATCCACGCCGCGCCTTTCGCGTAATAGTCGCGCGGATCGCTTTCGCTAATGTCCTTCGTGGTGCGGTAAACATTTGCGAACAGCGCCAGGCCCAGCGCGAGTGCGACAAATCCAGCCTTAATTATTTTCCAGGTCTCCTCGTGCTGCGCCTCCTTCGCGGTCGCGGTCGGTTTCTGCCGGTCGAGAAAAGGCTGCAAGTCCTCCATCACGTCCTGCGGAAGATGAGTGAACACCGCGCGGCCGCGCCAGAATTGTTCCAGCGTGAATGCGGCGAACAGGATCGCGAACGGCGGAAAGTATTCCGCAAAGCGTTTCCAGCGCGCAGTCATCAGGAGCAACACCGTTGACAAGATCAGAAAGAATAACGGCCGCGCGGCGCGTTTGCGATCGCTGCCGTCGAATGCGATGTAGCCAATCAGCATGGCCGCCAGCGCCACGTAGCAGTTGAGGACGAACTCGCGCGTGTCATACGGGTACCATTCCTGTCCGACCTTGGTCGCAAAATCCGTGGCCGTGATCTTTACGCGCGCATGTTCGTAAAAAAGATAAAGGTTATGCGGAAAGTACGGATTGATCACCAGTCCCGCAGCCGCGCCCAGCAGAACCCAGACGATCGGCCGCCATTCAAAGCGTTCTTCAGTCCAGCCAATTACCACCGTCCAGATCGCGGCCGTCAAAATCAGCAGCACGAACATGTCGTAGGTCAGTGCAAACACAAAAGCCAAAGGCAGCAGCAGCCAATACTTTTTTTCGAACAGCAGATAAATGCCGATCACCAGAAAGATGATCGCGAAGGGCGGCGCCTTCGTCATGTTCAGCCGATACAAAAACGGCGCTGAAGAGGCGAGCAGCGCCAGCAACCAAATCAGCCGGTAACGGATTTCGTAACGCACGACCAGCCAGTAACAAGAGAAAACGGCCAGGCTGGCGAAAACGACCGCAGCAACCTTCGCTCCCGTCTGCAGATCGCGAAACCACGTGAACGGAATCAGGATGATGTGAAACAGCAGGTGATGATCGACGTAATCGTGAGGATTCAGCGTCGTCAGCGGCAGCCAGGTGAACGCCGGCGGGAAATGCTTCGCGCGCATGTTTTCCCAAAGCAGGCGGGCCCATTTGATGTGATAGTAGCCGTCAAAGTCGCCACAGCATATCGCCTGGGTTTGTCGCTGCAACCACCAGAAGACCAGCGTGATCGCGATCGCGCCGACGAAGAGGTCGGCCAGGCGCACTGCGGATTCTGATCCGATCCAGCTTCGCTCGCTCTTTGTCGTCTTGATCTCAGCGTTAGTCGGGGCTGGTTGAGTCTCTTCCATGGCAATAAACAGAATGCCGGAACGAAACGAACAAATCAATACTTCTGGGGCAAGGGATCAGGGTAAGAGGCGTGGCCGGTTACGACAACGTGCGTGATATTCTTAAGAAGATGCCTCGGCAACTGACGCTGCGCTTTCGCCTGCTGGGTTTCCTGCCCCTGATTTTCTTCCTGGCCCAGACCGTCCACTACTGGCGGGTCGGTGGTTTGGGAAATTTGCTTTGGATGTGCAATGTCGGAAATCTGCTGCTGGCGATTGGTCTGTTTTTCGAGCGGCGCGAGCTGATCCGCGCGGTGGCGATCTGGACGGTTCCCGGATTGGGCCTTTGGATTCGCTACGTGCTTTACGCCCCTTTCGACTACGAAATGGTGTTTTCGTCCATCCTCGTTCACGTCGGCGGGATAATGGTTGGATTGATCGCTTTGCGCAGCGTGCGAATGGATCGGATCGCCTGGGCCTACGCCTTCGCCTGGTATTTGATCTTGCAACTCGCCGCACGTTTCTTTACTTCTCCGGAACTGAACGTCAACGTGGCGTTCCGCATTCAAACCGGCTGGGAGCCAACGTTCAGCAGCTACTGGAAATTCTGGATCGTGATGAGCGCCGTGGTGGCCGCCGGCCTGTGGGTGATCGGGATGGTTCTGTCATGGGTGTGGCCGTCAACGCCGAGGTTACAAAACCACGAGCCGAAACATTTTCCATTTTCCATTTGACATTTTTCATTTGGCATTGCCGTGCGGCAGGGATCTCTACGGACACTGTGAGTGAACATGAACTCCACCCGCCGAAAAATGGCAAATAGCAAATGACAAATGGAAAATGATCGGGTCGCTACCCCGACAGGTCGGGGTTCTGATGTACCAAAGCTCACCGACCAAGCACGGCCGCCTGCGGACTCAACGTCACCAGGTGCCAGCGCGAGAAAGTCTTGATCAATTCGCTGCGCAGACTCACGTAAGCAGTCTCGATGTAAAGCTTCTCCGGCGCTGGCCATTCCAGCCGCACGATCGGATTGAATGAAACAGGCACGGTCATCGCCGGCGAAGTGTTTTGATTGCTGCCGTTCTTGTTTGAGACTTCAGGGGTTGGCTTCTTCGCCGGCTTTGATTTTTCGTCGAAAGCCGCGGAAGCGCTCAGGAGTCGCTCGCGCAAGACGATGCGCGCCTGCGTCGACGCTCTGCCGGCAGCATCGTAAATCCCAACGTCAACGCCGAACGCCGTGGCGACCTTTGATGAATCGGGCGACCAAACGGGCGGCACTTCGGCCAGCTCGTCATCCAGCAGACGCTCTTCTCCGTCGATTGAAATCAGACGCGGCCGGCCCGCAGGGGTTTTGAATTCTTTCTCGCGCGTCTCCCATTCAATTTCTTTGCACGCCAGCGCCGCCAGCGCATGGCTATCAGGCGCCCACGACAGCGCGAAATATATCAAGCCCTGGCGCGTCGTCAGCGGCTTCAGATCGTAGCCGTCACTGTTGCAGAGATAAACCTGCTCGGTTTCAAAAAGTGCCAGCGGCGCGAACAGCGGCGCGATGGAAGGCGAAGGAAGCGGAGATGCAGATGGCAACGCGGGTTCTTCTTCTTCGACCGGAGTCGGATTCGTCGTCGGCTTCGAGTTCCTGCGGCCAACGAACGCGATGAATCCTCCGTCGGCCGACCACGCGACCGAATCCTGAAACACGACCGCCAAATCGGGCGGCGTCAAATTACGCAAAAACTTTCCGTCCGCGGAATAGAGATCGATGCGAAAGGTTTGCGTCGGTTCGTCCGCGGTGCCGTAAAGCGCCAGCGCTCGCTGGCCGTTGGGCGAAACCACAGTGCGCAGGAGTGCGTCGTCCTTGCGGCGCTCGTCGAAATCCTGCTGAATCGCCGCAAGCTTTGGAACGTCTTCAGAAGTTGTGCCCGTGGGCGGCTCGACATCCACCTGAAAGCTGAAAGCCAGACGCTGCGCCGGAACATCGCGCAACTGTCGCGGCCGAACGCGTTGCGCTTCGCTGTCCGGACGACAGGCCAGGGTGCAAATGATCAGAACTACACTGACCGCGGAAAGAAACATTGTCAGGAGAGAAAGAGCGGGCCGCGCGCTCGGGTGTCTCGACCGGGCGCGAATTCGTTGCAAAAAAAGTTTGGCCGTGCTCAAGCTTGCGAGCATTCGGCGTGATCTTAGGAAGAGCGTGTCGAGGCTGTCAACAGCGTCGGTCTCGTGAAAGGCAGCCGTGGCACGATCCATGACGCGCCCGTGCCCCCGTCGCTCACCTCTTCGCTGGCCAAACTCACATCGAGCGCGAACAGTGCGCGAATGGTGTTGCGCGGCGACAGGTGATCTTCGTCCGACGCGTCGTCGTCCACACAGTTGTGTTCAAAGGCCCGGGCCAAACGGCGCGGTAGTGGCTCCCAGCTTGGCGTCTGTTTGATGAATGCGCGCGCGGCCATCACGCCCACAAGGTCGCATCCCAGCTCTTCGGCGCGTTGACCCTGAATGCGTAAGCCGGTGCGCGCGGCGGCGCGACGAGCGATGGCGCGAAACAGCGGTCGCAGCGAATCGGCCTGGCCGCTGGCGATGTGCGTCAGTTCGTGAGCCAGCACGCTCACCATGCCTTCGTCGGAACGCAGGCCGGCAAGAAAGATTGTGCCAAAGTCGATCACCCGCGGATCACGCAACAGCACCGATGCGTTGTCGCGCGAATCGACGTCGGGCTTGATGCGCCGGACGGCTTCCACGCGTGAGGTGGCCGCGTTGACTCTGGCTCTGTTCGCGGCGGTTCCGAAAAAGTCGTAATCCTTCGCCAATTCGATGATGGCGTTGGCTACCAGCTTTTTGGTGGTCGGGAGCAAGCGCTCGGCGCGGCGCGCGCCCGCGATCGCGTCAGGGTTGCCGGCGGGCAAAGACGGCCGCGTCTGCATCTCGTCGATCGGCACGCTGCCGAGCGGATCGCGCACGCGCTCGGCACAAGTGGCGCCAATCGCGCGTTCGACCAACGCGCGATCCGCAGGCGTAAATACTTCACGCGCTGCCGCAGAGTGCGCACCGCTTCGTGGTGGCCGTATCTGTGCGCGTAACGAAGTTGCGAAGTGAACGACGGAAGCGAGAACCGCGAAAACAAGGATGAAGGATGAAGGATGAAGGATGAACTTGGGAAGCCGGAACGATCTGGCCACCGCTTTGATCCAACGCTTCTGAGCTAAAGATTTCATCCTTCCGCCTTCATCCTTCATCCTTTATTTGTTCCGCCACTCGGGCTTTCGCTTTTCCATGAACGCGCGCGAACCCTCCTGCGCGTCTTCAGTCTTCATCAACTCATGCAGATAAAGATTCTCGACTTCTGTCAGTGCTGATTCAAAACCATTTTGACCGCCAAGATCAAGGGCCGCGCGCGTCATTGCGAGCGACGACGCTGATAGTTCACGCAGCTTGCCCAGCACGTTTTCCGTCTTCTGCTCCAGCTCGGCGCCGGGCACGACGTAATTCGCCAGGCCTAACTGCAAGGCTTCGGCGGCGTCGATCAGGTCGCCGGTGAGAATCAACTCGCGGGCGCGCTTCTCGCCGATGATGCGCGGCAAGAGAATCGCGGCAACGGGCGGAAACACGCCGAGCTTGATCTCCGGCTGACCAAAACGCGCGCGTTCACTGGCAATCACAATGTCGCACGCGGCCACCAACTCGCACCCACCGCCCAGCGCCGGACCATCGACTACCGCAATCACCGGCTTCGCGAGTTGCCGCAACACGCGAAAGATTGAATGGAAAGCTTCGAGCATTTGAAAGACCGTGTCGGGCACGTGCTCTTCGACCGCCACGCCGGCGCTGAAGGCTCGCGTGTCCGGCGCCGCAGCGAAAACTATCGCCGCCAGATCGCGTTGCGGCACACACTCGCTCAATGCGTCACCAATCTCGCGCATCATCGCGATGTTGAAGACGTTGAGCGGCGGCCGCGCAAACGTGATCCGCGCGACGCGATCGTCGATCTTGAACTGGATGCTTTGAAATTCTTTGGTCATCTTCTCGCACAGTCACTCTACAGATGATGGATTGACGACAGTGATCTCGTCGTAGCGCTTGAAGTCATCAATGTTGAAGGTGAGCAGATGGGTGATGCCGTGCACCTTCATTGCCACGACCAGGCGAGTGTCATGAACTTGTTTGCCCAGTACTTGATGTTTGACGACAAGTCGCTCCCATTGTGGAAGGATGTCCGCTGTGTCCGGCAAGACGCCAAAGAGGGTTTTCAGCTTAGTTAATTCTTGTACGGCTTGAGCTGCGGTTATTCCGACTCCGTTGTCGGCAATTGATCGCGTCGCTACGGCCCAAAACTCGATCAAGTTTTGAGCGATCACTCGTAGCTCGTCCCCGCGAGTTGCGAGAACCGCGAGAGAGCGCGCTACATCACCATACATCCGGTGCGACGCTTGCGCGCTGCGGAGTAGCACGTTCGTATCTACGAGCCACCTCACAGTTGTCTATCTTCACGCTCGCGATAGATACTCTCGCGGCTGATCGCTTCATCGGAAAGAGGCGGGGCCTTGATGTAATCATGGCTATTCAGCCATTCATTGAACATTCGCAACCACTCTTCGTATGGCATCTGTTCGTGAGTCTGAGGGATTCGCACGTTGGCCTCCAACTCCTGCTGAATGTAGTCCTCAACCGACAAGCCGCGCGCTTTGGCTTCCGCGATGATGCGTTCTTCGACTTCGGGCTTTAGTTCTAACGTTACCGTCATAGCAGCACAATTCTAGCACTGTACAGAGGATGCTGTCTCACTGCCCGGCCGGCTCTGTCACCACCGGAGCGTTCAAATACTTCGCGAAAAAGCGAACATAACGCCGCACGCGATCGATCTGGTGGCGCGGCTCGGTGAAGCCGTGGTTCTCGCGCGGATAGACGACAAACTCGACCGGCACCTTGCGCTCAACGAGAGCCTGGTAAAACTCCTGCGCCTGCGCGATGGGTACGCGCGTATCCACCTGTCCGTGCATGATCATCGTCGGCGTCTTCACGTTATTCACGTACTTCATTGGCGAACGATCCCAATATAGATCCTGCGCCTCCCATGGCGCTTTGTCCGTGTAGAACCAGTGGAGATAGCGATGAATGTCGGTCTGCGAATACATCGAATAGATGTTGGTCAGGCCCGCGCCCGGGCTTACTGCTTTGAAGCGATCCGTTTGCGTCAGAATCCAGAACGTCATGTAGCCGCCGTACGACCAGCCAAACGCGCCCAGACGATCCGGATCGGCCAGACCGTTGGCGATCATCGCATCGACGCCGGTCATGCAGTCTTCGTAATCGCCTTTGCCCCAGGTGTTCTTGTTTGCCTGAGCGAACGCGAGACCCTTGCCGGTCGATCCGCGAAAATTCGGTTGCAGCACTGCGAAGCCATTCGCAGCGAGCACCTGCACCGTACCGCTGAAGTTATTAATCGAAGCGCCGGTCGGCCCGCCGTGCGGATTCAGCAGGAACGGCGCCTTCTTTCCGGCCTCAGAGCCCACCGGCTTTGTCAGCAAGCCTTCGACCTCAGTGCCGTCTTTGCTCTTCCACTTTACGACTTCGGTTTCGGCCAAAGCATAATCTTTCAGCCACGCATTATGATCGGTGAGCGACCCGAATGAAGTGAAATCAGCGCTGGTCTTGTACAGTTCGGTTGGCTGCCCCGGCCCCGACGATGTGCCCACGATTGTTTTCCCGTCACGGCTGATTTCGGTAATGCCCGTCGATCCACCGCGCCGCGAGAGTTGTTCTACGGCTCCCCTGGCCACATCGCACGAGTAAACTTCGATCGCTTCCAGCACGTTCGTGCTGAAGTAGATCGTCTTGCCATCACGCGACCACACCGGCGTTCCCACACTCAAATCGAATTTCGTCGTTAGTTGTTTTGGCGTTCCACCGGTCGCGGGAACGGTGTATAGATATGTTGTTAGGACGCCGCCGCTCGCATCCGGACTTCCGGTATAAGCGATCCATTTTCCATCCGGCGACCAGCGCGCTAAGTCACTCGATCCAGCCTCAGCAACCACTTTCTTCTTTTGGCCGCTAGCAATCGTCAGCACCCACGCATCACTCAAGCTGCCGTCATCCGCTTTCGGCGTAGGCCGCGTCGTGTAGGTGATTCGCGTCCCATCCGGCGACCACTGCGGATCGCTCACGGTGAAATTGCCTTCGGTGAGTCGCTTCTCATCTTTCTTCTCAATGTTCCAAAGCCACAGATGAGTCATCTTGATGTCGTGGTCGATCACCACGGTATCGTCTTTGACTTTCTTGCGATCTTCTTCATCTTTCGAGGGCTGATCCGTGGCCGAAAGCAGCAGCTGTTTTCCGTCCGGCGAAAAACGAAAGCCGCTGATGCCCCCCTTGTGCGCGGTGACCACCCACGCTTCGCCGCCATCCGCCATCATCATCCAGACTTGTCGCTCGCCGTCTTTCTCGCGGTCGCTCAGAAACGCCAAAAGCTTTCCATCCGGTGACCACTCGGGCGCCGTCGCGCTCTTTTCGCCCCGCGTGTACTGCCGCGCTTTGCCCCCTGAAATCAGAACGACCCAAACCTGGCTAACCGACTTCCACTCTTTGTCGTTCTCCATTTTCGTTTCGCTGACCGTGTAGGCGACGCGCGATCCATCGGGCGAAATCCGCGGCGCGCTCACGCCTGCAACCTTCAACAGATCGAGCGCGGTCAAAAGCTTCTTCCCGTCCTTAGTTCGCGGTTCCGGCGCTTCGTTCTTTGCCGGCTTCTTATCGTCTGGCGATGCGGGCTTTTCCTGGGCCCAGGCCGACGACAGCGGCGCCATGAAACAAAGGAGCAACAGAGTGGTGGCGAAACGTTTCAGGTTCATTGAGTGATTCCTCCGTGTGGCGAGCTACATTTCTGATCCAGAACTGAGACGCGCAAGGTATGCCAAACGCGCCCTCGCGTCAACTTTAGAGAGAATGGTGACTTAAGGACGCACGCCGCTCATCGTCAACGATGGTCTCTTGATAAAAACCTTTACTTGACAACACGTGCTAGGGTGTAAGAAGGACAACACCGGTATGCCCCGCCAGTCCAAACAGCTCCACCTTGTACCTTCGCTGGATTCTTCCACAGATCGGCTGCATCCTGGCAATGGAAGCGGTAATTACCCGTCACTCCAGGACGCTCAAAGCTTTGCTGACAGCTTGCCCCTAACGTATCATTCCGAAGCCACTTCAATGTTAGCAAAGGAACAGATCGCTCGCTCGGCTGAGACGGAGCCAGTTCCGTCCGTATACAAGCCACTCCCATCCGTCTGGCATGGCGAGGACTGCGAGTTGTTGGAACGCCTGTTATTGTTCTATCCCCGAACGCCTCCAAAACGAATTCTTGACGCTACCGTGAACGGGGGCAGGTTCTGGAAGGGATCAGATCGGGAAATCATCGGAATTGACATCGCTCTTTCGCACCGTCCCTCCATAGTTAGCGATAACGGAGCGATGCCATTTGCAGATGCGGTGTTTGATGTAGTCGTTTATGATCCGCCGCACATTCCAAATCAAGGTAAGGATAAGTTGAAAGATTTTAACACTCGGTTCGGGCTGGGCCAGCGCTCAGCAAAGGAGCACAACTACACTTTTGCGCACTTGTATCCAGCGTTTATGCGCGAGGCTCGCCGCGTGCTTATTACCGAGGGAATCTTACTCTGCAAGATCGCTGATTACGTTCACGATCATCAATACCAATGGGCGCACGTTGAACTAATCCAAGCTGCGACCGCCGAAGGTTTCCGCGCTTGCGATTGCATAATTAAGATTCGTAAAGGGCCAATAATTGATCCTAAATGGAAAGTAGCGCATCACAGCCGAAGACAACATTGTTATTGGTTGGTCTTTCGGAAATCAGAAAAATGTGAGTAAGCCTAATTGACGATCTTCGTATCCCACTCCTCCAGCAGAGCGCAATTGCTAACTCGAAGATTCCTAATCTGGCATTTTCCGTCGGAACCATCGAAGTGAACGTGAAAGATAGCTTGCCCTGTCAGAAGCACGTCTGCGCCTAGGCTCTGTCGTCCTTTACGCTTGCCCACGCCTTGCAGCTCCGCTGTTTCGATTAGCCGGAGACTATCAATCGGAATCTCCAACAACTGGTAATGAACTAATGGTAAGCGCCAAATTGCCCGAAGCATTAGGATAATATCGTATCTGCTAAGATGTGCTAGCACCCTTTCGATCAGTGTTGGCGCATCCCACGGCTCACGTTTCCGTAGTACAGAGCTTCGTGATGCTAATGAGATCCGGATTGGTCCCTTTGCCGGTCTCGGTCTTCAGCGAAATCTTCTTGTCTTCGACTAGAAGATCATGTCCCGCGAGGTTGCGACCGCTGCCTTCAATAATCGTGTAGGGCTTCTTAGCTCTATTGAACGCCTGTTCTACAAGCGCCTCGAAATAGATTCCCTGCGGCGGTACGTTGGGATATATCGAATGATGCACATTCACCAAGGTTTTGATGGCGATGAGGAAGCTTTCTTCAAAGATGCCGCTAGAGTCTGGCATGGTCGCGCCATGCTACCATCACACGGATTCTTCCACCAATGACAAATTCCATCCGGCATCACTAAAAGGCTGCGCTGGATTACTACTTGTCAGTCTTTAGCATCGGAATCTTAACGCCCTTCTCTCGCGCAGTCTTTTCCGCTTCTTCATAACCCGCATCCACGTGCCGTGCGATGCCGATGCCTGGATCGTTCGTGAGTACTCGATTCAAGCGCTTTGCTGCGTCGTCCGTTCCGTCTGCGACTGAAACCTGGCCGGCGTGCAAGCTGTAGCCGATGCCGACTCCGCCGCCGTGATGAAACGAAACCCAACTGGCGCCGCTCGCCGTGTTCAGCAGCGCATTGAGTATCGGCCAGTCAGCGACCGCGTCCGATCCGTCTTTCATTCCTTCGGTTTCACGGAAAGGCGAAGCCACCGATCCGGTGTCGAGATGATCGCGGCCGATCGCGATTGGCGCTTTCAGATCGCCGCGGCGAACCAGTTCGTTGATCGCTTCGCCCATCTCGGCGCGCTCGCCGTAACCGAGCCAGCAGATGCGCGCGGGCAATCCCTGAAATTGCACACGGTCGCGCGCCAGCCGCAGCCAGCGATTCAACGTTTTGTCGTCAGGAAATAATTCGAGCGCCAAATCGTCAGTCTTGCGAATGTCTTCGGCTTCGCCAGAGAGCGCAACCCAGCGAAACGGTCCTTTGCCTTCGCAAAACAGCGGGCGAATGTACTCGGGCACAAAGCCGGGAATCTCGAAAGCGTCTGCGCAGCCCGCATCGAACGCCATCTTGCGAATGTTGTTGCCGTAATCAAAAGTGACCGCGCCCGCTCGTCGCAACGCGAGCATCGCTTCGACGTGCCGAGCCATCGATTCCATCGAGCGTTTCACGTAACCGTCCGCGTCGATGCGGCGAAGCTCTATAGCTCCTTCAACGGAAAGACCCGCCGGAACGTAGCCATTCAAAGGATCGTGCGCGCTGGTCTGATCCGTGACTGCGTCAATCTTGATTCCGCGACGAACAATCTCGGGAAGCAGTTCCGCGCAGTTTCCAACCAAACCGACTGAGAGGGCGCGTTTCTGCTCGCGCGCGTTCTCGCAAATGTCGAGCGCTTCATCAAGAGTCTGCGCCATGCGATCGCAATAGCCGGTGCGCACGCGCCGCTCGATGCGCGCCGGATCGACTTCGATACCGAGAAAGACCGCGCCGTTGAGCGTCGCTGCGAGTGGCTGTGCGCCACCCATGCCGCCGAGCCCGCCCGAAACCAAAAGCTTGCCGCTGAGATCGCCGCCGAAATGTTTGTCGGCCATCGCGGCGAAAGTTTCAAACGTGCCCTGCACGATGCCTTGCGTGCCGATGTAAATCCAACTACCCGCCGTCATCTGGCCGTACATCATCAGACCTTTGCGTTCGAGTTCGTGAAAGTGATCCCAGTTGGCCCAAGCGCCGACGAGATTTGAATTCGCAATCAGAACGCGCGGCGCGTACTCGTGCGTCCGAAAAACTCCGACAGGCTTGCCTGATTGAATCAGCAGCGTCTCGTCGTTTTCGAGTTCTTGCAGCGAATGCACAATCGCCTCGAACGCCGGCCAGTTGCGCGCGGCCTTGCCCGCGCCGCCATAGACGATCAACTCTTCCGGCTTCTCGGCAACCTCAGGATCGAGATTGTTCATCAGGCAGCGCAGCGCGGCTTCCTGATGCCAACCTTTGCACGTCAGCGTTGCGCCGCGCGGCGCGCGAATGGTCCTGGCGCTCATCGCTGCACATCTTACCCCAGCGCCGGAACATTTTCATTTAGTTGTGGTTTGTTTTGATTTGCGGAGAGGTCAGTTTGGTTAGCGTTGCGCCAGCGCAGCCATCAAATAAGATGGGCGAGCGCTTACCGAAGAAGCGTTCGCCCACAAGTTCTCATGCAGTTTGATTCGACCTCCTGGCCGAGTCTCACTGCGCCACGAAGTTGTAGACAAGAATCCCTGTGACTCTAACCGGCTCGCCATTCAAGAGAGTGGGCGAGAAGCTTGCCTGTCGAGCCGCCGTTACTGCCGCAGCTTGCAACAACGGATGGCCAGAGACCGCGTGCGCTGCAACGACCGCGCCGTTCTCGTCTATCGTGATCTCAACGGTCACGGATCCCGACGCATGAGCTGCTCTGGCAATCGCGGGATACTCGGGCGCCGGCAGGCTGGTAGCTTTGCTGTTCAGCACACCGCCGCGGATCGCCGCCTCTCTGTCCGGAACCGTGTAAGCATATATCCGCTCTCCCCTGGCGTTTCGGTAGATGGTGCCGTCGATTGCGCTAACCAACACATGCCTGACGGGATTTGCTTCGTCACCGGACACAATCGTGACGTTATAAAAAACCTGCCCATCCCTTATCAATTTGCCCGGCTCTTCCGAGGGCTCGCCGATCAGCCTGCACTCGAAGACCTTTCCCGGCTGCTCGCTGATGGCGATCTGAATCGCCTGTTCCATCGAGATCTTCGCCAGACGAGCGAGTTCGGCTTGTTGCCTGGCTTCTTGTTCACGTTCTCTCGCTGCCCCTTCACCGCCGGTCATATAAGCCCAACCTTCGATCTTGTATCCACCTTTGGCTCTCTCCTCCTGCCGCCGGACGAGCTCTGCCTCAAGCTTCGCTTTGATTTCCTGGTTCGTTTCCTTCTCTATTCGTTCCTTCAGCTCCTGATCTATGCGCTCGGCGCGCTCTTTCATTTCCTGCTCTTCGCGGGCGCGCTTATCGTTCTGCGGATTGAAGTACACTTCCAGGGACATTTGCTTCGCGGTTGGCTGGCCATCTTTCATGTATGGCTCGAACCGCCAGTTGCGAGCGGCTGCGACCGCGCTTTGATCAAGTGAGGGATAGAGAGGCTTTGTTACTTCCACGTCGCGCACAACTCCGTCGGCGCCAACCGTAATCGATAGTCCGACTTTGCCTTCAATGTTTTTGGCCCGAGCGTCTTCAGTGTATTCCGGCTCGGTATGGTAGATCAGTCTGGCTTTTCTTTCTCTCTGATTTGGGCTGCCGCTGTTGGGTTCCTGCGACACGCTCTGGTTAACATTCACATGAAACCCGAACGACGCAGCAGCTGCGCACGGTAAAGCAAGGAGGACCAGGGCCGCGATAAGGAACAATCTGTTTCTGCGCACACTTAACTTTGTTCTTCCCAGCAATGACATGATTCGCACCTCCAGAATGTCGGCATCAGCGATGCCCACGGTTACGGTTCGCGCGCGGCGAGCGAATGGCATCGCCGAGCCGGCCAGTTGCACCAGCGAGCGCGCATAGACTTCCGGATGAAGCAGCAGCAGTTCCGCTACCAGTTCATCACAGCGCAGCTCTCTGGTCTGAGTTATCCGCCGTCGCATCAGCGCCGCCGCCGGATGGAACGACAGGGGGAGAAAAATAATTTCGTAGATCAGGTTCCACAAGTAATCACGCCGCCGCACGTGAACCAGCTCGTGGCCGATTGCCGCCGTTAACGTCTCGGTGCTGGCTTCGCGCATTAACTCTTCGGGCAGAATCACCAACGGACGACGAATTCCAACCGTTGCCGGAGCACGCAGCGAAGCAGAGCTAACAATGCCGACCTTGTCTACTCCAATTGCTATCTGACAGTTCGCGACGATCGCCTGGATTCTGTCGGCTGGCTCAAGCGGAGACGCGCCTCGCCTCGCGGCTTGCGTTCTGGACCACGCGCGGAACAGCTTCACGCCGCGGTAGAAGAGAAACATCAGGTAGAGCGCGATCAATCCGGCTGCGAGGCGGTCGTTGATCTGAAAGAAGCCCTTCGCGCTATTGACCAGAGCCCGTTCGCCTAATTTCGGTACGTCGGTGATCGGGATTGACTCGATGGCGATCTGTTGCTGTGGCAATGCCGGAGGAGCGCTGCTTCTGCCGGAACGCAGAGACGTGACCAGTGGTAGAACCAGCGATAGCGACAGCGCCGCAACCCAAAGGAAGTGTCGGTAGCGCACCAGCGCCCGCCGGAGCAACCAATCGCCGAGCGCCACGGCCGCGGCGATGAGCGTGATCTGCCAGAAAGCATTCAGCAGGAACGTCAAAAGCAACTCACTGATTGTTTTCATTGCTCCTTCTCCTCCTGCTCTTTCAAGAGTTTGTTCAGCCGTGCCAGCTTTTGCGGCGTGAGGTGTTTCGCTTCCACCAGACTCATCACCAGGTTTTCCGCTGAGCCGCCGAACAGACGATCAACCAGGTCACCGAGATGCCGGCCGACGAACTGTGGACGCGTGACCGCGGCCTTGTAGACATAGGCGCGGTCTTTCAAGACACGCCTAACCTTGCCTTTCCGATGCAAGATGTTCAGCATCGTTTGCACGGTCGTGTAGGCCAACTCGCGCTCAAGCTCTTCCTGCACCGCGTGCACGTTCGCCGCACCGGTTTCCCAGAGAATATTCATAATCTCCAGCTCGAGCGGCGTCAGCCGCTCACTTCGTTTTTGGGCCATCAATACCTCCTAAAGGTTTAGGAGTATAAGACCGGTCTGGGCCGCTGTCAACTAAAATTTTAGGAGTGGGTTGCTTTGAGTTGTCAGGGGGAAAAGGGTTGTGCCACGCAAGGCGGCCTACCGCGAAGCGGTTGATGGCACAGAGCCCTGGGTTGCCGCTTCGGCTACCCAACGGGGCCAATCCTGAAGGCGCAACCCTGTCAGGGTTGTGTCTGATTCTCGACAACTCCGTTACCCAACGTAGCCTGTCGGCAATGTTGGGCTGGAGGCCTAGACCGCTTCGCGGTTCTGATATTGCGCGTGCTAATCTATAGCTCCCCGCTTGAATCAGTTAGCGCTGCAAAGGAGCTGGATGATGAATCAAAACATCTCAGTTGGCCGCGGAATGAATCGCTCGGGAGCGGTCGCGATGATACTTTCCCTGCTCCTCGTATTTGGTCAGGTTGGCAATCTCGCGGTTCAGGCACAAGGTCGACAAACGACAAAGAAAGCTGCGCTGACAGGCGACCAACGCGTCGCTCACGTATTGTCGCGACTGACGTTCGGCGCGCGGCCCGGTGATTTCGAGCGGGTCAAGGCCATCGGCGTTAATGAATTTATTAGGCAGCAGCTCGATTCGGACTCGCTCGATGATATCGCTGTGCAAGCCAGACTCAGGAAGCTGCCCACGCTGGGAATGGCCACGCCGGTGATCTTCGAACAGTACACGCCGCCGAAACCTGCCGCCTCGCCTTCGCCGGCTCCGGCGAAGTCGCCTGACAATTCGACTACGGGTTCGCCAAAACTGGTCGCGCAGAATTCTCCAAGCCAGACGCCGCAGATCGCGGGAAGCACTAATTCCTCATTCATGCAAACCGATATGCAGATGGCGTCAAAGAAGGAAGATGCGGGCAGGATGCCCGCGCTCCCAGAGAGCATGGAAGCTTCTGAAGCGATGCCAAAGCCGGCGGAGATGCAAACGAACGTGAAGAAGGAAGATGCAGGCATGATGTCTAGCACCCCAAGCGGGCTGCCCGCTTGGGGACCCCGCCCTGCGCTCCCGGCGCCCACGCCCACGCCCACGCCGAAAAATCCGCAGATGGTTGTCACTGAGTTGCAGCGCGCCGCGTTGTTGCGCGCGGTTTACAGCGAACGTCAGCTCTACGAGTTGATGGTTGGTTTCTGGGAAAACCACTTCAGTATCTTCGCCAACAAAGATGACGATCGCTATCTGCTTACCAGTTACGATCGCGACACGATTCGTCCGTTCGCAATGGGTCGCTTCCGCGATCTGCTCGGCGCGACGGCGCATTCTCCGGCCATGCTTTTCTATCTCGATAACTGGCGGTCGAGCGTCGCGCGCCCTTATCCGGCGACCAAAGACAAACCTGCCGGCGTGGACGGCGGACTCAACGAAAACTACGCGCGCGAGTTGATGGAGCTGCACACGCTGGGCGTGGACGGTGGCTACACACAGAAAGATGTGCAGGAAGTCGCGCGCTGCTTCTCCGGTTGGACGATTCAAAAACCGAATGAAGAAGGGCTGTTTCTTTATCGGCCGGGCCTGCACGACAACGGCGAGAAAATTGTTCTTGGTCACAAGATTCCCTCCGGCGGCGGCATCGGCGACGCGGAGCGCCTGCTCGATATTCTGGCGACGCATCCCGCGACCGCACGGTTCGTTGCGACGAAGCTCGCGCGCCGTTTCATCAGCGACGATCCGCCGCCGTCGGTGATCGATCGCGCGGCTGCAGTCTTTCTCAAAACAGACGGATCGATTCGCGAGACCTTGCGCGCGATTGTTACTTCACCGGAATTTTTCTCCACCGCTGCTTACCGCGCAAAGATGCGCTCGCCTTTCGAGTACGTGGCCGCGGCGATGCGCGCGTTGAATGCCGACACGGACGGCGATCGCCCGGTGCTTGATGCGATTGGGCGTATGGGCCAGCCGGTGTTTGGCCGCATCACGCCGGATGGCTATGCCGATCGCGCCGACCAGTGGCTCTCAAGCGGAGCGATGGTGGCGCGCTTTAACTTTGCGAACGCGCTCGCGACCAATAGGATCAAGGGCACGAAGATTGACGTGCCTCAACTTTTGTCAGGAGTCGATCAAGCAAACAAAGATACCGTCGCCACGCACCTTATTCTATTGACGGTTTTCGGCGATGTTTCTTCCGGGACGCGCACCGCACTGGAAAAGACCGCGCGTTCGGAATCCGCGGTCGCGCCCGCGCCGTCACCAGCCGCGAATGTATCGGTCGGCTATTCCGGCAGCGGCCCGCCACCGGCGAGCGCACCCGTGTCGCCTTACATCTCAGAGCTGATCACCTTTTTGATCGGCTCACCCGAGTTTCAACAGCGATAGATGGACGCCTCGCTGCTGCCGCGAAACTCACTTCTGCGATCGTTGGCGTGCGCGATCTGCGCCGTGCTTTTGCTACAACCCATCACAGCTTCTGCTCAAAGCAATCAGCCTGCGAACTATGCGACGGTAACGGTTACCTTCACTCCGGGCCACCCGGCAAATCGTTTCATTCCGTCGCGCGCGCTCGGTGCGGGAGTGGATGGTCACTCAATCGGAGAAACCGATCGTCAGCTCTCGCCGGCGAACATCAAAGCGATACTTTTGGCGGGACTCAAGCCGTTAACTTATCGTTTACGAACTGAACTTGCGGGCGAAGCATGGCATTGGAATCCGAACGGTAGCTGGAGTGATCCGGCGCACAGACGGGGTTATTGGACTTCGAGCAGCAAGCCAGGCCGGCCAATTCACGTTTGCTATGGCTATCGATTGCCGCGGCGCGGCAACACCATAGACCAGGCCAACGATGATGGCTACTCGCGGATTGACGACGGCGACATAAAAACTTTTTGGAAGAGCAATCCTTATCTTGACGAGCACTTCACCGGCGAGAAGAATTCAGCAAGCCCGCAATGGGTGATGATCGATCTCGGCGAGCCCAAGCCGATCGATGCGATCAGAATTCTTTGGTCCGAGCCGTTTGCGACCAACTACTCGATCGAGTTTGGCGAATTCGTCGGCGCAGAGGATTTGTCGCAAAGATTGCCGACCGAGTGGCACGCTTTTCCGCAAGGCAGAATAGTCAAAGGCACGGGTGGAAATGCACTGCTGAAGTTGTCGGACGCGCCACTCACTGTCAGGTACGTTCGGATTGTCTTAAATCAAAGTTCCGGGACCGGCCCGAAAAACTCAAGAGATATTCGCGACCGGCTTGGTTATGCGCTTCGAGAAATCTATCTGGGCACGCTCGATCGTCAGGGTCGATTTCAGGATGCGATCGATCATGGAACCGGGCGATATAAACAGACAGACGTCTATGTTTCTTCCACCGATCCCTGGCATCGCGCGATAGATCGCGACGCTGAGACCGAACAGCCGGGCTTTGATTTCATTTTCAAAAGTGGACTGACGAACGGCCTGCCGATGCTGGTTCCAGTGCCCGTGCTGTACGACACTCCTGAGAACAGCGCCGCCGAAATTCGTTATTTGCAGGCCCGCCGTTATCCGGTTGAGCGAATCGAAATGGGCGAAGAACCCGACGGGCAGTTCGTGAATCCGGAGCATTACGGGGCCTTGTACCTTCAGTTTGAAAAGGCAATTCACAAAATCAATCCCGCACTTCAGCTCGGCGGGCCGAGCCTGCAGGACATCGAGCAGACTCAGGTCCCCGGCAGAATTGAATTCGGTAAAGCCGGATGGATGGGTCGCTTCCTCGAGTATCTGAAGCGCCGCGGGCAGCTCGACAAGTTCAAGTTCTTTTCGTTCGAGTGGTATCCGTTCCCGGATGACTGTCGGCCTCAGCAGCTCGCCGAAGGCACGCAAATGCTTACGGACGCTCTGAACGAGTTGCAGAAGGGCGGACTCACGCATGATATTCCCTGGCTTATGACTGAGTACGGCTATTCAGCTTTTGGCGCGCGGGCCGAAGTGGATCTCGACGGGGCGTTGCTCGACGTCGACAGCGTGGGCCGTTTTCTGACGATGGGAGGCGAGGCAGCGTATCTCTACGGCTACGAGGCAAGCGAAATTCTTAAAGAGCAGGAATGTTCATACGGAAACAATATGCTCTTCTTCCGCGACGATCGTGGCCACATCAAGAAGCCCACGGCAACTTACTGGGGCGCGCGTCTGCTGACGCAGGAATGGGCCCAGCCGGGAAATCAACCGCACGAAATCTATCCGGCAGTTTCTGACGTGCGAAACGGCAATCGTGACGAGCTGATTACGGCCTACGCCGCTCATCGCCCGGACGGTCTGTGGGCGTTGCTGCTGATCAATCGAGATCCGACGCACGCCTTTCAGACGAGCGTGATCTTTCGCAATACTTCATCCGGTTCCGTCGGAGGGTTTCAGGGACCACTCGATCTTTATCAGTATTCCGCTCAGCAGTACTTGCTCGGTGGACCGCCGGATAATCCTTATCCTATTAAAGCGGACGCGCCCTATCATCGAGTTGTTCAATCATCCTTTCCCGAATCGACACCAATCTCGCTGCCGCCTTATTCGCTGACAGTTATTCGCGGTGCGTTGAGTCCAACCCTCGAAAACCAAAACAGCAAATGACGCGGCTGACAGCCGCTGAGCACGAGTACATTCCGCAGCCGCGCATGACAGCGCTTCTTGATGGCAGTCGCACTGCCTGATCACATAATTCTCGATTATCGGATGACCGTCCGATTCTCCCTCCTTTGACTTGCTCTCTCGCCTGTTGACTCACGACCCAGGCTTATCATATCGTCCGCTTGTTTACAGAACTCCACGGGCTGGTCCTCAGAGCTGCGCACAAACGCATTCCTCCTTGAACCAGCCTTGGTAGGATCCTTCAAGCATAATTAGAGCCTCTTCCAGATAGTGTTGGAGGGCTCTCGTGATCCGAGGAACAAGCAAATGGCCAACAACACTGAAGAGTCCGCAGACAAGGCGGCTAATGTACCAAGCGCCGCCAAAGCACAGGCAAGGGGCGCAAAGAGCAAGGCCAAGAAGCGTGGGAAGGCAAAAAAGGGAAAGAAGACCAAAGTTGCCGGTGCGCAGTTTCAACCGTGGACTTTCCCCAAAGTCACTCTAGAGGAAGCCATCGAGCTAGCACAGGCAATTGAGGAAAAGAATGCAGGCAACCCTATTCTGGCTGAGCACCTCGCACCGATGCTTAGCTTCCGAAAGGCTGCGGACTGGAGATTCACTGACATCCTGAGTTCAGCCAACCAATATGGAATAACCGAAGGAACAGGCTCCACTGCTACCGTTAGTCTTACGGAGATCGGTCGGGACATTGTTGCTCCAAGTTCGCCGTTACAGCGACAAGCAGCTCTCATAAAGGCGCTTGAAAGTGTCGAGTTGTTTCGGAAGGTAAGCGATTTCTACGCGAGCAAACCAATACCGGAAGATGAGTATTTTGGCAACACTCTAACAAGGGATTTTGGCGTCCCTCGTGAGCGAGTACCTACTTTCATTTCTGTTTTTCAAACCAACCTGGGATATCTAAAAGCCTTCACGTCAGATTCTAAAGGACGCCCGGTAGTGACTATAACTAAAAGGGACTCGGTTGCTGCTCCAGCTGTCGTCGAGTCATCGCAGACCCAACCCCCCTCTGAAGGTGAAGGCGTGCGAGAGTTTCTAGACACGTGTTTCATCTTGATGCCTTTCGGCTCCTGGTTCGATCGTTACTTCAAAGAGATCTATGTCCCAGCAACGAAGGAAGCCGGTTTTGAGCCCTTGCGTGCAGATGGTCTGTTTAGTGCCGGTGCGGGGCACCAATAATCCCAGCAAGTGTCTGTGTCAAACCTGTCCAGTCAGGCATCGCGCCGCCTCCGCGAACGATCCCATTCATCGAGAAGCCTGCTCCGATGAATGGCACACACTTGCCAGCTTCGATGACCTCAATCAGCGGTTTAGGAGGCTTCATCGTGGCATTCTGCTTATGGCCGATCGGGAGTTGGTATCAGACCATCTGAAATGATGTTCATTTACGCGCCTTCTTGGTTGGACCAGTTTGGTCGGTAGGTTGACCTTCTTGATCATCCAAAGGAAATTCACGATACGGCTGAGGGATAGACTTTTCGGGTTCGCTTCGAGTGTTTTTGAGATAGGTGGTGATATCACGTCTTAACTTGTCCGACCATCCCGGTTCTCTTACGTCAAATACGACAACACGTAAGTGCCGAACGTCGAACGGCACATCTTCAATATCTCCGGCAACAAACACAACCGGCTTCCTGGCCGCATGAGCCAGACCCAGTTCGTAAAAGACGTTGGGATTCTTCCCTGTTAAGTCAGCGAGAAGAACTTTTGCCTTTCGTATTTGAGCCCATACCTGTTCCATCACCGTCTTTGATCCTGCCACTACGGTATGGTTCGGTTCACACATGACTAGGCGAATGTCTCGGTGATGACTTTCGAGCGGCAACATAGCCGGTCACATCTAATGTCCAGTCATGATCGAAGAGGCCGCCTCACTTCGGTACTTGCCAAATCGAATCATCTCTTCACGTTCGTGAAGCCGCGCGCTGTCGTTGAACCCCAGAATGCGAGCAGTGACTTCTCCGACAGTGGTCAGCGGGCGAATCGCGGCCTGCTCCAAACGAAAGTGTTCGGCCCAACGGTCGGTGCGCGGATTGAAAAAACGGGTGAACTCGCCGGTCGTTGGAACCGACCCAACGTCGCTTCCCTTGGCGCGGTTGCAAAGGGCGCAGGCGTAAGCGAGGTTGTCCGGCTCAGAGGAACCGCCGTGCTTTAGGCTGATGATGTGATCGACCTCGCAACCGTAAAAAGTATCGGCCTCAGCGATGAGGCAGTACTCGCACAATAGGTTTGCGCGGTCAGCGATTGTCTGACGAAGTTCCGCACTGATCCATCTAGCCATTTGCCAGATAGTGATGCGCGCGGGCCTTAGCGAGGCGCATCAGGTGTTCAATTTGCAGGTAGTGATCAAGTTCCGACTTCTCGTCGTCTGGCAGGCCTTCCGTTTTTTCTCGAAAAATCAGATCGGCCACTCGATCTCTGGCCTCCTCAGACGGGCGAAAAGCAATCACATTTTGCGGGCTGGAAGCCGCAATGAACTCTATCACTTCGTCGTAGGCTTTGTTGGGTTGCATCGTCTCACTCCACAATACTATTCAACGGGCCGTTCTAAGTGTACTCCTTCTTCGTAGGCGCGTTAAAGCTCGCCCGGCATCAGACCATTGAATCAAACTCACCATCTCGAATCGCCTTCGCGATCATTTGAATCTCATTCGACATCGCGCGGTCGGCGGTCAGGCGAGGAACGTGCTTGCGCACGAGGTCGTAAGCTTGCTTCACGCCGCGGCCCGGCTGCAGAGGCGCGCGGTATTCCAAACCTTCCGCGGCGGTAATCAATTCGATCGCGGTAATTAATTCCGCGTTGTCTACGATTGAACGCAGCTTGGTCGCCGCGGTCATGCCCATCGAAACGTGATCTTCCTTGCCGCCGTCGGTGGGTACGTTGTCGATGCTCGCCGGATGTGCCAGCACTCTGGCTTCGCTCAACAGCGACGCCGCCACGATCTGCATCATCATGAAACCTGAGGCCGCGCCGGGATACGAAGTCAAAAACGGCGGCAAGTCTTCATTCGCATCCGGATTCACCAGACGATCGATGCGACGCTCGGTGATGCTCATCAGATCAGTCATGGCGATCGCCGCATAGTCGAACACGAGCGCGAGCGGCGCGCCGTGAAAGTTGCCGCCAGAAAGAACCTCGCCAGTTTCTGAAAACACGAGCGGATTGTCAGTCGCGCTGCCCGTCTCAGTTTCAGTGATTTCGCGCGCGTGGGCCAGCGCCCCGCGCACCGCGCCATGCACCTGGGGCATGCAGCGGAGTGAGTAAGCATCCTGCACGCGCGGATCGTTTTCCAGATGCGATTGCCGGATTTGACTGTCGCGCAGAAGCTCGCGCAGATGCGCGGCCACTTCGATCTGCCCTGGATGCGGACGCGCGGCAGAAATGCGCTCGTCAAAAGCCACGGGTGTGCCGCGCAAGGCTTCGAGCGTCATCGCGCCGCCCACATCGGCAAGGCGCGCAACTCTCTCAGCTCGATGCAACGCCAGTGCGCCGACGGCCGCCATCGCTTGCGTGCCGTTGAGCAGCGCGATGCCTTCCTTCGCTTCGAGCTGCAGCGGCGCGATTTCTGCTCGCCGCAAGGCATCCGCGCTCGTCATTCGCTCGCCGCGATAAAACGCTTCGCCTTCGCCGATTACGGTCAATGCCAGATGGGCCAGCGGAGCGAGATCGCCACTCGCGCCCACCGAACCTTTTTCCGGAATCACCGGCGTGACGCCGCGCTCGAGCATCGCAATCAGCGTTTCAACAAGCACGGCCCGGCAGCCGCTGTAACCCAGGGCCAGAACGTTTGCGCGCAGAAGCAACATTGCGCGCGCTTCGGCCTCCGCGAGCGGCGGGCCGAGTCCGCATGAATGACTGCGAACCAGATTCAGTTGCAGCTCGCGCAGTTGCGATTGTTCGATGTGAACGTCGGAGAGTTTGCCGAATCCAGTGTTGACGCCGTAGACGGTGCGTTCTTCGGCGACAATACTTTCCACGACACGGCGTGATTGTTCGACGCGGGTGCGTGCGTCGTTTGCGAGGGCGACGTGATCCTCGCCGCTAGCCACGGCGGAAATCTGCGCGAGCGAGAGTTTCTGGCCGTCGAGTTCGAGCATGGCGTCAAGAGTTGGCAGTAAGCGGTGAGCAGTAAGCAGTAAAACAAATAAGCGGAGACCTGCGAACCTCTCGCAGAAAAATTGAAACCCAACTCAGAATTGGCTTACTGCTCACCGCTCACTGCTAACTGCTCACTTTTTGACGCGATCGGGCGTCTCAGAAATATGAATCCGACGGTCCGGTGTCTGCGTGATGTCGATCTTTTTAAGCTCGCCCGTGGTGCTGCCTCGCAGACGCTGGCGCGCGCGCTTGGCCCGACGCACTGTCGCGCGTCCGCCTGACTGCGCGGCGGCCCGCGTCCAGCTCGTAACGCGCTGCAACGGGTGCAGAGAGAATTCGTGGCGCGGCAAAACTTCGCCAGTCGCTTCGCGCAACCTGATGGTGAACACCGCGAACATGAACAGGGTCGCGTTGAAAACAAATCCGGTGATGAAAACCACCCAGCCGGGAACCAGTCCCACCGTCGCGCGCAGAAGAAACTCATCAAAGCTCGCCGCCGGCGTCGGATGGATATAGACCTTGAGGTTCCAGCATAGCGCCAGCAGCGCAAAGAGCCAAATATAGTTGCGCCGCAAACGCCGACCAATTGCTTCCCATACGCTGATCGTAAAGTTCGGGGTTAACAAATCCGCCGCGAGGTGCGATGCCCACTCCTGGTCGCGCGGCACGCTTTCCGGCGCGAGCATCTGGGCGAAGTATCCGGTTTCGATCACGCGCACGCGGCTGGCCCAGATTTCATAGTAACGATAGCGCCGCGCTTCCATTACCAAAAAGATCGCCACCAGGATCGAGATGATGGGAATCAGAAAGTGCGGATTGTTCGGTGAGCTAAACGCGAATGGTAGCGCCGCACCGGTGGTGATCACGGCCCAGTAAGTCGTGTTATCAAGCCGCGTGCGCCAGGTGTTTGAGCGTTGCACTTCACCGCGATAGAAGTGCACCATCGCCGTGTTGAATTCCGCGGGCGCCAGCCTGCGCATCACATCAGGCGACTGCGACGGTTGTCGATCGGGCGCTGCGGTTTCATGCGGCGAAGATGAAGAGACGGGGCGCAGCCGACCCGTGGTGCGCTCGCCCGAAAGCGGCGAGATCGAAGGATCATGCAGCCCGCTGCCGCTCAAACGATCTCGCGACGGCGGGCGCGACGCTCCTTGAGCGTCGATAGTGCTCCTATCGGTTCGCATTTGGCCAGCGCTTCGCTGGGTTGAGTCGGTGGTAATCGCCATGACGGGACTGCAAACTGGCGGGTGCGGGATGCCCGCGAAACCATCGAAGGATGATAGCACGAAATGGCGGCAAATTCGCGCGAAATTGACGCAAGAAGATCGAACTTGAACACACTTTCCGATCATCGACACGTCCAGACTCTTCGCTGGAGTCACCGACATTTCATGGCCAGCGATCGGATCTTGCGCTCGAACTCGTCAATCATCATGTTCGTGAATGCGTTGCTTGACAGTCATATTTGCGACACCTATAGTTTGCTTTTCGTTGTTTGAAGCAATGTTTTCTGCATCAGAAAGCCAGCAACTCTTGACGCACGAGCGTTGGATGCGCGAGGCGTTGCGAGCCGCGCGCGAGGCCCGCGCCGCCGGAGAAGTTCCCGTCGGAACGTGCGTCGTCATCGGCGATGAGCTGTTGGCTGTGGCGGGCAATCGCACCCGCACGGATTGTGATCCGACGGCGCACGCCGAGATCGTCGCGCTGCGCGAGGCGGCTCGGAAGCTCGGCAATTATCGGCTGGCGAACTCAATTGTCTATTCGACTATCGAGCCGTGCGCGATGTGCGCGGGCGCGCTGATCCAGGCGCGTATCTCGGTTTTGGTTTACGGCGCGACGGACGAAAAGGCCGGAGCAGTCGAATCTCACTTTCATATCTGCGACGATAATCAATTGAATCATCGCATCGAGGTGGTCAAAGGCGTTTTGGAATCCGAGTGCCGCGAGTTGATGCAGGAGTTCTTTAAGGCAAGACGTGGGTAGCATAGACTTCAGTCTGTGTGTTCGGTTTGGATCTGAACTTGATTTAGATAATCACAGACTGAAGTCTGTGCTACCCCCTTTACGGAGAGGTCGCATAGTGGCTTAGTGCACCGGTCTCGAAAACCGGAGTGGGGGAAACTCCACCGTGGGTTCAAATCCCACCCTCTCCGCCATGACATTGCCGATTTCCGATTGCTGATTTTCGATTGGTCTTTTGTCCAAATCGATTCCTTCAAAGACTGCGGCCAATTGGCAATCGGCAATTGGCAATCTGAAATGCTGGAGAGGTGCAAGAGTGGTTGAATTGGCAGCACTGGAAATGCTGTGAACGGGAAACCGTTCCGTGGGTTCGAATCCCACCCTCTCCGCCATTAACGGCAGAGGTCAGAGGTCAGTAATCAGATAAAACCACAACTGATATCTGACATCTGATCTCTGACGTCTGCGATGGTACGTAACTAATTCTTTTCAGGAGGTAGATCATGAACGACGACAAACTGGCAATTGAGGAAGCGCGACGAGCTGGCCAACACGGCGCAGTTAAGTCGCAGGTCGAAGGCGAAGTACAGGCTGAGATTGCTGAGCGCGCTGCTCAGTCGCCTCCGGCACAAGCGGAGAAAATCGATCAGGTAGCCGGCGAGTTTCGCGCGAAAGCGGTCAATGAAGTGGTCGAGAGCGAACGCGAAGTCGGCCGGGCACGCGGAGTGGCGCGAATTTCGCAGGTCATCGATTACATCTTTTTTGTGCTCTATGCACTGCTGGGGATGCGTTTTCTGCTGGCCCTGCTCGCCGCCAAAAGCAGCGCGGGCTTCGTTCAGTTCATCGTCACCGTGACAAATCCGTTCTACGAACCGTTTCGAGGGATAGTCAGCAGTCCACGCACTGACGGCGGTCACACATTGATGATGCCGCTGGTGATCGCGATCATCGTTTACATCTTATTGCATCTAGGCATCAACGGGTTGTTGCGGATGTTCGCGCACCGCAAGACGGCGATCTAGCTCAGGTTGCAAATCGGCAATCGGCAATTGACAATGGCTTTATCAGACTTCGGGCTCCGCACAACGCTCGCCTTGTGAACCCCGCCAGGCCGGGAACGGAGCAACGGTAGCAATGGCAGCGTGTGTTGCGGGTAAGTCCGAAGTCTGACCAATCTTCGTGATTTGCGATTTTTGATTTTTGATTTGCGATTCACTGAGTTGCCCGTCGGGGGGCAGTTCAAATCGGAAATCGGAAATCGCAAATCTAAAATGACGACATGTCTTATCAAGTCATCGCGCGCAAATGGCGCCCGCAAAAATTCGAAGACGTAACCGGGCAGGAAGTTCTGACCCAAACCCTGCGTAACTCAATTGAGCACGGCCGGCTTCATCACGCTTATCTGTTTTCAGGCGCGCGCGGAGTAGGAAAGACCACGACCGCGCGTCTGGTCGCCAAAGCGCTCAACTGTCACAAGACTGACGAACCGACGCCTACGCCCTGCGCCACGATCGATGAGACGACGTGCCCTTCATGCCGCGAGATTGCCGAGGGGCGTTCGATGGATGTGCTTGAAATCGACGCGGCTTCGAACACCGGCGTGGACAATGTGCGAGAGGTGATTATCGGAAGCGTGGCCATTGCTCCGGCGCGGGATCGCTATCGGGTTTTTATTATAGATGAAGTTCACATGCTTTCCGGGCCGGCCTTCAACGCGCTGCTCAAGACGATCGAAGAACCGCCGCCGCGTGTGGTCTTCATCATGGCGACAACCGAAGAGCATAAGGTCCCGGAAACGATTACTTCGCGCTGTCAGCTCTTTGAATTTCGTACGATTGCGACCGCGAAGATTGCCGAGCGCCTGCGCTTGATTGCCGATGCCGAAAAGATTTCCATTTCCGACGAAGCAATTCGCGAAATCGCGCGCGCCGGTGACGGCTCGATGCGCGATGCGCAGTCGGCCTTTGATCAAGTCATCAGTTTCGCGGGTGAGAAGATCAAGACTGAAGATGTGGAAAAAGCGCTGGGCATCGCCGGAGCCGATGTGCTGGCGCGCGTAGTGAACGGCATTGCGGAAAATAAACCTGCCGAGGCGCTGGCCATCGTCGACGATCTCGTGATGCGCGGGCACAACCTGCGCAACTTCTGCCGCGACGTGCTCTCGCATTTGCGTGATCTGTTGGTAGTGAAAGTGTCCGGTGATCCAAAGCTGCTCGACTCGTCATCGGCGATCGCCACCACGCTCCAGCAACAGGCGGCGCTGTTTTCCGAATCTGATCTGGTGCGCTTCTTTCATTCGCTGGCGGAAACTGAAAGCTGCCTGAAAGACGCGGCCAATCCGCGGTACCAGGTTGAAGTGGGCTTAGTGAAATTGATGGAGATGCGGCGGCTCGCGTCCCTGGGCGATCTGGTTGGGCGCATCGCTGAACTCGAGGATGCTTTGCGCACCGGCAAGCCGCCCGTGGAACGAAAGACGCCACAGTCCGCTCCGGATAGTGGGCAAGGTAAAGCGAGTGCGCGCTCGGCTACTACCGGCGGCTCAGGCAGAAGTGCCAGCGGTTACGGAACCCCGACGCGTCGGGGTAGCGAGCGGGTAACGGATCCATCGTCGGCCAACAACTCCACCGACATCGCCTCGGATGAAGTGCCGGTCGCGGCGACCGTCCCATCAGGTTCATTGATCGATCAAATCAAGTCCGAGCTCGAAAAGAAAAAGCGCCGGTTGCTCATCGCGGCTCTCGACGCCGCTGACCGCGTGGAACTGGAAGGCGACGAGCTGTCGATCGAATTCACGCCTGATGCCAGACACTCTCGCGACACGCTTGCGAAAGCGGACAATGCAAAGGCTCTGCGTGAAGCGTGTGCCGAAGTATGCGGCCGGGATATCGGAATCCGCTTCTCAATTCGCAACGGCGACGGTGATGATGGGGCGCCCGCTTCACCCGAAGAAGAAGAACGCCGCGCAAAACAGCAAGCCCGCCAGGCAGTAGTCCAGAATCCAACCGTGCAACAAGTCTTGCGCGCCTTCGGCGGCGAGATTGTTGATATCACGATGCAATAACGCTCTATAAACGAAGAAAGTTTTCCAGGATGGTTCGGCCGTGCAGATGTTCTTCATCGAAAAGTTCGGGATGAAACTGCACGCCAAAGAGCGGGCGCGAAGTGTGTTGCATCGCTTGAATTCGTGACACTTCGTTGGTCGCGGTGCAGATGAAATCAGCCGGCAGTTCTTTCACCTCGTCGCAGTGCGACTCCCAAACCGTGATCGTTTTCGGCAGTCCTTGAAAGATTTCGTTGCCGGCTTCGCTTTCAGAATGAAGTTCGACAGCGCTAAATCCCCGCTCGCGAAATGCGCCCTGATAACCTTCGCCGGGCGCAATCCGCTCAATCAAATCAACGGGCGCGCCGAATGCCAACGCCATCTGCTGCTGCCCGCCGCACACACCCAATATCGGCTGCGATGCGTTAAGAATTACGTGGAAAATGCCGGCGAGCGATTCCGCCGAATAGCGATACCACGGATGACTCTGGCCGCTGAGAATGATGTGCGAGGGACTGAGACTCTTCACAAGTTCGGGTGAAATGCCGTGGAATGACTCAACCACGATCCTCATGTCCGGATGCAGTCGTTCAAGCGCCCGGCGAATCTCGCGCGGGCTCGAGCCCTGGCCATCGATCGTATTGTCGATTAATAGAATCATAAAAAGTTCTTAGCTATCAGCGTTCAGTTCTCAGCTAGAGACAGCCGTATGAATTTTGCTGAACACTGACTGCCGACAGCTACTTGTTCGCCGCCGACGGCTGAGGACTGGCCGCTTGTTTGCTCGCCGCTTCGTCTTCACCCAAACAATAAAACTTTCCGTTGAAAGCACCAACATAGATTCTGCCATCCAACACCGCCGGCGTCGCGTCAACATTGTCGCCAATTTTGAGTTCCGTAACCAAGTCGCCGTTGTCCGCGGAAAGAATGTAAACGTAGCCGCTCTTGTCCCCGAACACGACCCGGCCATCGACCACCGGCGATGTATCCCAAATCGCCGCGCGCACCAGATGCTTCCAGATCAGTTCGCCCTTGTCGGCCGACAGACAGTACATATTGCCATTGTTCGATCCCATGTACAGACGATTGTTCACGACAATCGGACTGGCCCAGAAGCCGTTCTTCTCTTTCGTCTTTTGATTCAATCCGCCTTCCGCTTTATAAGTCCAGACCAGCTCGCCATTCTCTTGTTTGTAGCAGCGAATGATGCCGTCTTCGGCAGCGGTGTAAACAAAACCATTCACAACCGCCGGCGTCGAGTTCGAATCCACGCCAATGCGCGCTTTCCAAACGATCGAGCCATCCTCCCGGTTCAGGCAGAACAGATCGCCGGCCTCTGTATCGACGTAAATGCAATCGCCAACGACGGTCGTGCCGCCTTCGACCGAGCCGCCCAACTGCTGCTTGAAAATTATCCGGCCGTCTTTCAAGTCGAAACAATAATAGAAATGATCTTCGCCGCCGATGTAAACGCGATCGCCGATGATCGATGACGAAGAATCGGTTTCGAATCCGGTTTGATACTTCCACACCAGCGAGCCGTCGTTGGTGTTCAAGCAATAAACCGTGTGATCCAGATTGCCGATCACCAGCCGGTCACCGACCACACACGGCGACGACTTGGCGCTGTCAGTGGTTTTGAATTTCCAGATGACACTCGCATCGCTCTTGTTCACGCAATAGACGTAGCTGTCCGCCGATCCGAAATAAACGCGGTCGCCGACGATGGCCGGCTGTCCCGGCCAACCGGAGCCGCCCCACGGATCAGGATGAAGCCGGCCGCGCGTCGAGCTGGTCTTGAAGTCCCAAATCACCTTCAGAGATCTTGGCATGGGGCCGCTGCCGAAAAAGCTACGCTCGGGATTGCCGAGCCACATCGGAACCGCCGTGGGCGGCTTAGGTTTTTCGACTTTTGGAGAAGGAGGAGCGTTAACGGCCTTTCCCGTGCAGCCGGCAAGGAAAGAAATTGAGATGAGAGCAGCCCCGATCGAAATAAGAGCGCGGTCAGGACACGCGCGTCCAGCGCCGCAGGCGCGGCAGTGTTTAGCCCCGGGCGTAAGCCCGGGGATCGAGGCCGAAATGAGTAATCGAAGCCCGCGTAGCGGGCAGCAGAAACTGGGGGATAACGATAGACTGAGCACTGAGAATCTCTGACGCCCCTGCCGGGGCTCTCATGAATTTTTGTGGGATGCTGTCCCCCGAGCTTTACAGCCCCGAGGCTACACCCTACCGCCCGCTTCGAGGGCTCTTATTGTAAAGCTGAGACTGTTAACGCACTATTCTTGCAGCCACTCGCCGCTGTAAATCACGTTCGCGCTACCGGTCAGAACAACTTCACCATCGTCGCGCCACTCGATCGGAATCACCCCACCGGGCGCGTGAACTTTGACGCGCCGATCGGTTTTTTCGTTTACCACGGACGCGATTACCGCCGCGCATGAACACGTACCTGAGCTTTCGGTTTCGCCGACACCGCGTTCCCACAGACGCTCTTCGATGTTGCCGCGGTCGCGCACACGAATGAAGATCACATTCGTGCGCTCGGGAAACTGCGGATGATTCTCGATCAACGGCCCGAGCCGTCGCCAGTCGATTTTGTAAAAATCGTCAACAAAAATGCAGCAATTGGGATTGCCCATCTGCAGGGCCGTGACTCGTAAAGTTTCATCGCCAATCTGAAGCGGATAATCAATCACGCGATCGAGCGGCTCGTCAGGCAGCATCGGAATCGACGCGCTGTCGAACTTTGGCTGGCCCAGCTCTGATTGAAATAGAAAAGCGCCATCGCTCAGTCGCTCGCGCAAAAGATATCGCTTCACGCCGTTGCGCGTCTGCAAGCGCAACTGATCGTCCGTCCACAAATTGTGAAAAAATAAATATGAAGCCGCGCAGCGCGTGCCGTTGCCTGACATGCCGGCTTCGCTGCCATCAGGATTGAAAATGCGCACCGAGAAATCCGAAAGCGCGTTTTCAGAAACGTCTACGACTGCAATTCCATCCGCGCCCGCGCCGTAGTGCCGATTACACACGCGCTTCGCGAATGGTCCCAGGTCGCCGGTGCCGGCAAGCTGCTCCGCTTCGAAGACGAGGTAATCGTTGCCATAGCCGTGGAATTTTGTGAACCGTGGATGCTTCAAGGTTTTTCTACGGAGGCGTTTCACCAAAGGCTTTCCGAAATCGCTGCGTCAGCGCAGGCTCGATGCCAAGCAACCGCTCGTAAACCGTGAGTTGACCGCGATGATACATCTCGTGCGCGATGGCGAACGAAAGAAAAGCGACCTTCGTCATTTCCTTGCCGTCAAAGCGCTTCATCGTGTTCTTCAATTCGTCGCCGGCGGCGAGCAATTGCGCTCCGGCTTCATCCATGCTCGCGCGCAACAGATTCAGCAACCCGTCCTTGTCGTTAACATCGCCGACGCCCGGCGCGTAATGTTTGATCTGATCGGCGAACGGTTGGCGCAAAAGATTAGTATCCGGCCGGCAGGCTTCACCGATTAGGAATTTCTGCGATTGAATAATGTGTTGCAGAAGCTTTGCCACCGAACGCATATCAGGCGTTGCCTGAAAAGAAAACTTATCCGCCGGAATCTGCCCGCCCTCATCAATCAAGCCTGAGCGCACTTCCTTCCAGCTTCCAATGATTCCTTCAATTGACATATAGCTCCCTCCTCGTGTTGGTGATTGATAATTTCGTCTATTGTGATCGACCCGCAAACGATGCGAGCAGGATCCCGATCGCGTCGATCGAATCACGGCGCAACGCGCCGGCGTCCGGATAATTGTTGAGCATCATCGAAAAGACGAGATGCTCGCCCGCGGCAGTCGTGACGTAACCTGACAAAGATGCTACGGAGCTGAGCGAGCCGGTCTTTGCGCGCAGGTTGCCTTCGGCGGGCGTGCCCCGCATGCGCGTGCGCAGCGTGCCGTCAACGCCGGCAATCGGCAGCGCATCGCGAAACTGTGCGAAGTAGCGATGCTTTGACATGTAAGTGAGCAACTGCACCGTCGCATTCGCGGTGATCATGTCATTGCGCGAAAGGCCTGAGCCGTCGTTCAAAGCCAGGTCGCTCTCCGGAACGCCGGCCTGTCGCAGAAAATTTCTTACTATTATCAGTCCTGCCTCTTCGTTGGTTTGCGTGGGGCTGATGCGCGGTGTGCCGAGTGTGCGCAGTATCAGTTCAGTGTAAAGGTTCTGACTAGGCTTCAATGTGTGTGCCGCGATCAAGCTGAAAGCGGGAGATTGAATGCTGGCGACTTCCAACGGCTGTGGCTGTGGTGGAACGAAGGTTAATTGAACTAGAGAAAGCCAGGAGGGACTTGGAACGATGCTCGCGCCAGAACGCGCATCAATCGTGCGCAACCGCCCATCGATTTTCAAGCCGCGCTTGGTCAGCGCATCTCGCAACATCGTCGCAAAAGCCAGCGCCGGATCAGGAACCGCGATGCTGCCGGTGAACCCGTTATCACCGAGCGGCACGCTTCCTGAAATCTCCAGAGTAACAGCGCCCAAACCGCGATAGAGTTGCAGATCACTCTTCAACCCTCGCGCTGATGTGACGGCGCGGTTGTTGATGGTCATGAAAGTTGTGGCCGGCGGGCCGGTGGTAATCACGACGGAAGCGCCGACTTTCTCGGCCGGCTTCACCGTCAAATCGATCGAATTGTCGTTGACCGTCAACGCGCTTACTTGCGCGCCGTAAGACCATTGCAAGTCTTCCCACTCCCAGCCGCTGCCCAACGGCGCGCCGTTGAAATAACTTTCGTCGCCAACCAGATCGCCTTTTACGCGTTTGATTCCGGCGACGACGATCCGATCCGCGAGATCGTTGATGCCTTTGAAGTAGTCGCCGTTATTAAACCGCGCGGCGATCGACGGATCACCGCGACCGTAAACGATCAGATCGCCCTTGATCGTTCCCTTGTCCGGTTTTTCTTTCGCGTAAACCGAAGTCAAGAAATGATAGTCGGGCGTGAGCCGATCGAGCGCAGCCGCGACTGTGTAAAGTTTCATGTTCGACGCGGGCCTGACAAACTTGTTCGCGCTCTGTTCGTAGATGACGCTGCCCGTATCGAGCGAAACGATCTTGACGGCGAAGAAACCAGGCTCTAATGCCGGTTGATGTGCAATCTCTTCGATCCGCGTCTGCAACTCCACGAGCGTGCGCGGCGCGTTCGGCGTTACCGCGATCGGGCGTGCGGCTGCGGGGGTGGCCGCTGGCGAAGGAGCTGGCGTTGCGGTTGGCTCAGCAACTCGTCGCTCGCGCTGCGGTTGCGCGAAGCCAAACGGCTGAACAATCGACAACGCGAGCGCAAAGACTACAGAGAGAGCGAACGATAACCGTCGAGCCTCAGAGTTCATGACTGGTATTCCGATCAGGCTGAAATGAAACCTCACAACGAGCTTGCGTAGCAAGCGGCAGAATATAGCCCCAGGTGAAGCGAAGCGGAACCTGGGGTTTCACAGATTAAAAGATTCAAGTAGCCTGCTTTAGCAGGCGACAGAAAAGGGCCGAACCCTCCGCGCCTGCTAAAGCAGGCTTTGGTTCTTGTTTTGATTGCTGACCCCGCACTCCGCTTCGCTCCGTACGGGGCTACACTCTGCCGTCGGCTACGCCGACTCGTTGGCCCCTTCTCGCCAAGTCAACTCTTTTGAATCGACGGCGACCTGAACGAAGCGAGAACCTCTTCAGCACTCGCCGTGGCCGTGCCGAGTTTGCCGACCACGATTCCCGCAGCGTGATTCGCCAGCACGGCGGCTTCAGTCATCGACGCGCCGGCAGCGAGCGCGGCGGCGAGCGTTGCGATCACCGTGTCGCCCGCACCGGTCACGTCGTAAACTTCGCGCGCGGCCGTCTCCACATGCACCGGATCGCGTCCGCCTTCGAATAGCATCATCCCGCGATCGCCGCGCGTGATCAGCACAGCATCACACGCCAGTCGCTCGCGGATCATCCGCGCCGCGGTTTGCAAAGCGGCGTCGGAATCTTCTTCGAGGTTCGCCAGCCGCAACGCTTCGTGATGATTCGGCGTCACCAGCGTCGCCGGACGATACGAATCGAAGTTTCGGATCTTCGGATCGACTAGGACCGGCATCCGTCCGTACGCGGCGGGCAAAACTTCGGACAAGATGCGCTGCGTCACGACGCCTTTGTCGTAATCGGAAATCACTAGAGCGTGCGCGTTCACCATCACCTCTTTCACGGCGGCGATGATTCGATCTTCCGTCTGCGCATCAACCGGCGCGCGGTGTTCGCGATCCGCCCGCACCACCATCTGGTTCTGAGCGATGATGCGTGTCTTGATTGTCGTAGGCCGCGAATTGTCTGCGATCAATAGACCATCCGTTTGCAAAGCGCTCTTGTCGTTTACGGAACTTCGAATTCTTTCACCGGCAAAGTCATCGCCGACAACACCGATCACACACGCCTGCGCCCCCAGCGCGAGGAGATTCGCGAGCACATTCGCCGCTCCGCCGAGATGCGTTGATTCGCGCCGAATATCTACGACCGGCACCGGCGCTTCCGGCGAAATGCGGCTAACATCGCCCCAGAGGAATTCGTCGAGCATCACGTCACCAAGCACGACGATGTTGCGCTCGCGCATTTGGCGAGTGATTTGCTCAGCGCGGTCTTTGGTTAATGACGGCGGCATGACTTAGAAGGTACGGATTTCACGCAAAGGCGCAAAGACGCAAAGGTTCACTATGACAACTTAATTAGTTTCGCTCTCAAAACCCGATCGATCGCACCCACCACTCGCTCAACCGGCACCCGCAGAATGCATTCAGGTTTTTCAAACTCGGCGCAGAAATAGCCGTGACATGGCTGACAAGGCATCTCTTCCATTACGACTTCGTTTGCCTGCGTAGTCCACGGCCGCCAATGCGCAACGTTTGACGAGCCGAAGATCACAACGCAAGCCGCGCCCGCGGCCGCGGCGATATGCGCGATGCCGCTGTCGTTGCCAACGAACAGACGCGCACGCGAAGCCAGCGCCGTGACTTCGGGCAACGAAAGATCGCTTAGTCCCACGACGCGCGCCGACGATTGACTGATGAGCGATTCAGCCGTCTGCTTTTCTTTCGGCGAAACGATCGCCACGGGCGTTAGCCCGCGGGCCGTCAGTTCCTCCGCCACGCGCGCAAAGTTTTCCGTAGCCCACTGTTTCGTCTCGAACGCCGCAACCGGATGAACCACGGCGAACGGTGCGCCTTTATCAAAACCTGCAAACTCTGCGGCGCGAAGTTTATCAGACACTGATGCCAGCGCGCTTTCAGTCACCGCCAACTTCGTGGCCGGGCGATCTGTTACCGGCACGCCGGTCCAACCAATCAACGCGAGCTGCTGCTCGACCGAATGCAACTTCGGTCGTTGCCAAATATTGAGCGACGACGGCGCCGCGTGATTGTGCAAGCGCGCGTACTGATAATGTTCGAAGCCGACGCGATGCTTCGCGCCGGTCGCGCGCGTCAAGAGCGTCGCAGTAGTGCCGCCATGCAAGTTGTAAACAACGTCGTAATGCGCCGCGCGAAGATCGCGCGCGGTGCGGGCGCGCGCAGCCTTGCTCGCGCGCGGAATTGTAATGACTCGATCAACCAAACCCGAGCCATCGAGCACGGGCGCGACCCAATCTTCCAACAGAATGTCGATCTGCGCGTCGGGCAAAAAGCGGCGCAAAGCGAATAGCGAAGGCGTCGTCAGTACGGTATCGCCAATCGAGCGCAGGCGTATGACCAGCACGCGACGCACAGTTGACCAGTCCCAACGCGCCGGCGCGAGAGGTTGCGGTTCATCGCTTTCGAGTTTGCTCGCGAAAGAGAGATGACGAACGCTCGGCGACGATTCAATTATTTCCCGCAGGCTGTTCATCTTCGATTTTTGCTTCGTCGACCAGCATCACCGGAATGTCGTCGCGGATGGGAAAGACGCGTTTGCACTCGACGCACTTCAAGCCGCTGCCGTCAGGCTTCAATTCAACTTTGGCGCGGCACGCCGGGCAAACCAGAATTTCAAGCAACTGTTCGCTGATAGCCATACTCTAAAACCTCTTGAGCAATGAAGTCGCGTTTAGCATTAGCGAGAGCACCAAGCTTATCAGCATTGCGCGATTTGTTGTAGGCCCGTGTAGTACAATGAGGGCGAAAGACGGATCCCGGCGTTTCGGGCATCGGACTCCGCGCGACGCTGAGGCGAAAAGGTACGGATGATGATTGAAGATTTTGGGCCGCGAGTAACCAATGCGTGGAACGATTTGCGCTCCGCCACGCGAAACTTGCTTGAGCGAGCCTGGCAATCACCGGCTGCCGGGGCGGGCCCTCAGGCCGCGCGATCCGCGCCGTATGATCCCCGCGCCGATCGAGAGTTAAGCCAGCTCCTCTCGGCGCTCGACGAGCGTGCCCGCGAGGCGATCAATGATGAATCGGCCCGACGAGCGCGCAGTCTCGCGGACACTTGCGCCGGCGTGCTCACGGAGCAGACGCAATCAGCGGAGGTGTTTGCGCAACTGATTCAGCGTGCGCACGCGCGCAATGACTACGCTCGCGTTGACGCTCTCGCCGGCGCGTTGGCCCAGCGGCTGGCGCCCAGCGAAGTTTGCGAACTGGCGCGATCCCCGAACGTCGTGGTGCGCGCGCTGGCTCAGGAAGCGCTGGCGCAAATGCCTGCGCCGCTACTGATCATGCTGCTTCATGACCCGGTGGATGCGGGCATTGCCCGATATGCTCTGCACCGCCAGGCGAGCGAATACAATTCAGAAGAAGCGCGGCAAGCCTTGCAGGAACTCGATGATTTTGGTTTGGAACAGTTTTGAAGCGCGCCGCTGAAAGAATGGGTCCGTCTTACTAACTCCTCGCTTCCGAAAACTAAAACTCAGCCCCGTGAGCGATGACCAGCGTTCGTAAACGCGGCGCGGAGAGTCGATCGATTCTATTCTGCCGGGCCGGAGCATTTCTCTCCGTGCAGTGCGGGAATCTTTTGGCTAATGACGGGATAGTTCGGAGCTTCGTCGATGTTGATTTGCGTCCAGTGTGCATATTGCTCAGGAACGCTGGTGTCGGCGAAGATCGCTTCGACCGGACATTCAGGGACGCACGCATCGCAATCAATGCACGTCTCGGCGTTAATATAAAGACGATCAGGCAGTTCGTGAAAAGCCTCGACAGGACAAACCGCAGCGCAGTCTGTGTACTTACAATCGACGCACATCTCAACAACAACGTAGGTCATTCGAGGATGACTCCTTTCAACGAATGCATTGTTTATTATCTATCGAGCCGAATGTCAACAGAAAATTTTGGAATGCGGTGGTAAGCGAAGCGCGACACCGCTTTCGATAATTCATATTAGCAGAGATCCAAAGCGCTGCCGAAGTCAGCGCACTCCAAAAACTCTAATGTTTCGGAACGTAAGTAAACCAAAAATAGATCGCCTGGCCCAGACCGATCCAGAATCCAATCACTGCGCCGAACATCTTGATCGTTTTCAAATGATGTTCGGCCACCAACAAGACGAGTTCTTCCAACTTCGCCAGCGGATAATCCGAAACTTTCCGGCGCACTAACCCGCCTACGTCAAACTCGGCAATCGCCGCCGGCAGACGCTCGCGGGCCGCGGCCGTGATCTTTTCTGTCAGTGCCGCGCCGGCTTTTTCGATTGCGCCGGCCGGCATGTGATCGCCTAGCCGGCCGATCGGCGCTACCAGGAATCTCTCAATTTGCGAACTCAGGATCGCGTTGATAGTTTGCGCCGTGTCGTCGCGAGAGAGCACCGCCGGGAGACTCTTCGTCAGAAAACTTTTCACCCGCGGCGCTGATTCCGGATTTAGCGCTGAGAGCAATTCGCGCAGCGTCTGTGGCCGCAAACGTCCGAGCGCGTTCCCCAAATAAGCCGAGATGGATTTCTGTAGCTCGGGACTCTGCGCCATTGCGACCAAACGCGTGGCTGCCTGCTGTTTGATTGTCTCGAACTTATCGGATGAAACCTGGCCGACCATTTCGTTCAGCGGCCGCGCCATGAAATTGTCGATCGTCGAGTTAAGGAACACTGTGGCTTCCTGCGCGAACGCGGCGCCGCGCAAGTACTCCTCGACCCGACGCGGCAGAGTGCTGTGAACCAGGTCGTCAACTTCGCGATAGATGCGCTCGCGCGAAATAAAAATCTTCTTAATGAACGAAAGATGCTGATAGTAATCGTCGACTTCGCGTTTGATCAGCCCGCCGATCTGCATCCGGGTGTTCTTGCTGGTCACGAGGTCGGCGAGATGATGCACGATCGGCGACACTTGCTGATCGACGCGATCTTTGATGAGCGCCACTGTCTCGGCCGTGAACATCTGGGCCAGCGTGGCGTCGGTGCGCGTCAGTTCGTCGAGGCGCTCACCGACAAAGGTGCGCACCTTCGCTTCGAATCCTTCTTCGCTAACCAATCCATGAAAGCGCTCTTCCGCAAAGCGAAGAATCTGTGCAAACGTCTCTTCGCTGACGGTTTCATCCAGTTTGCTTTCCAGCAGCTTTTCAACCTGTGAATCGACGAACTTCTCAATCGCGGCCGCGGTTTCCTCGCTCTTCAAAACCGCTGCGATATGCTCGGCCAGCCGCAACTGCAACGCCGCGATCGTGTCGAGCACAGGCGCGCGCGCGCCCGCCGGCAGCGCTTCAATTAGCGAAGGATAAACGGTCGAAAGCAGTTCCGTAGTGTAAGAGTTAACGAAGCTTTCGATTTTGCGACTGAAGAATCCGGTTTCGAACAGCGCGTCGAAGATTGTGTCCTGAGACACGAGTTCATTGCCGACCGCGTTGCCAATCGATTGCGCCAGCCGCGCGCGATGGCGCGGAATCATTCCCTGCGGCCAGACGGTGACGCCGAAGAATTTGACCGGCTTGTAGGGATGAAAGAGCATCCAGATCGCCAGCCACGCCGCGCCGTAACCGTGCAACGTCGCGATCACGACGATTGCCAGACTGATTAGGATTTTGAAGGTGATTGGATCGATGGGGTGTGTACCTTTAGTCGAAAGTTCTTATCGGCCAGTCAATCTTATCTGGGTTTGCAAGCGGCAATCAGCCTGCGCCAGCAGGCGGCAGAATGTAAGCCCCTGGCGAGGCGCAGCCGAGCCTGGGGACACCGACGGAAAAATCAAAAGAGCCTGCGAAGCTGGCGACAGAAGTTCATCCCCACAAATGAGCGTCATCGAAGGCAATGCTATGTGCTTGCAGCAGCGCCTTGAACTCTTCCTCGAACGAATACTTTCGATGATGCTCTTCCTGATTGCGAATGTAACGCCTCACGCGCTCTACTTGCGATTCGCTGACGGTGAATGCGCCGAATCGTGCTTGCCAGCCAAATCTTCCCGCAGTCTGTCGCTTGGCCCAGCCGGATGATCCCGACTTTAACTTGCTAAGGAATTCCGAAACCGAAATCGTCGGACGTAGTTTAGCGAGAATGTGAACATGATCCGCGACTCCGTTAACTTCCAACGCAATGCCACCGAGGCCGCGCACCGTGCCTCCAAGGTACTCGTGTAACCGAGGACGCAGCGTCTTGGTGATTATTGGCGCGCGTTCTTTTGTGGCATACACAATGTGGTATAGGAGATTTGTGTAAGACATTGTCGGACCTCTGTCGCCTGCTACGCAGGCTAGGATTGTGTTTTATGCGCTTGTTACCCCAGGCTCCGCTGCGCTTCGCCAGGGGCTACATTCTACCGCCTGCTGCGCAGGCTCATTGAATCGTTCAATCGCACGCGCAATTCGGGAACATCCGTCGTCTAGTTGCCAGGCGCGGCGCTACTTCGCCTCGTAAACAATCTCGCCACCAATCACGGTCATCACGCAAAGGGTTTTGAGAATCTCCATCTCCGGAATCTTCATGATGTCGGCCGAAAGCACGGTCAGGTCGGCGAGTTTGCCCACTTCAATTGAACCACGCAGGTTCTCTTCAAACGCCGCGTACGCGGGCCAGATTGTAAACATCTTCAGCGCCTGTTCGCGCGTGACCTTTTCTTCGGTGTGCCAGCCTTCACCTGAGAATCCACGAATGTCTTTGCGTGCGACTGCGGCGTAGAACTCGATCATCGGCTCGCCGCGTTCAACCGGCGCATCGGAACCTCCGGCAACAATTACGCCTGACTTGATGAAACTGTTCCACGCATACGCGCCTTCCAGACGCTTCATTCCCAGACGGCTCGGCGCGAAATGCAGATCGCCGATTGCGTGTGAAGGCTGCATCGAAGGAATGATGCCCAGCTTCGCGAAGCGCGGAATATCCGCCGGGTTGACGATCTGCGAGTGCTCGTCGCGCCAGCGGGGCTCGGCAATCTTCCTTTGAGATTTCGGTACCGCGTTCAAAGCTTTTTCATATTCATCGAGAATAAAACGATTCGCGTAATCGCCGATGGCGTGAGTTTCAACCTGAATGCCTTTGCGCAAAGCTTCTTGCAGCATTGGCAAAAGGTCTTCTTCTTTCACGCGCAGGAAACCTGAACTGTCCGGCGCGTCGCTGTACGGAGCCAGCAATGCGGCGCCACGCGAACCAAGTGCACCATCGGAAACAACCTTGATCGTCCGCACGTTGAAGCGACTGCCGAAGGCTTCGATGATTGGCCCTTCGCGCAAAAGCCTCTGCGCTTCTGGCCCTGGACCATAGACAGCTTTGTAGATGCGCAGCTTGAGTTTTCCTTCGCCGTAAAGCTTCTGATAGAGAGCTACGTCGCCATAGCTGCCGCCGGGATCCTGAATCTGCGTCAAGCCGAGTTCAATGCTGCGCTTGTTGGCGAGGATCATCGCCCGTTCGATATCGCCTTCGGCGCGCGGCGGAATGTGTCGGGCCACAAAACCCTGCGCGTTATCGAGCAACATACCGACGGGCTCTCCGGTTTGCTTGTCTCGCAGAACCTGTCCACCGAAGGGATCTTTGGTGTCCTTCGTAACGCCGCCGATCTTCAGCGCCGCGCTGTTGGCGACCACGCCGTGTCCGTCGGCACGCGTGAGAAAGACCGGATTGTTTGGCGAAATTTTGTCCAGGTCCCAGCGCGTCGGAAACACGGGGGGCTTCCAGAAGGTTTCGATCCAGCCTCGACCCGTGACCCACTCGCCGGGCTTTGCCTGATCGACTCGCGATTTCACTTTCGCGAGAAAATCTTCCAGGTTCGTGATGCCTTCGAGATTCAGATTCATCTCGCGCTGGCCGACGCCGATGAAGTGATAATGCGCGTCCGTCAATCCGGGCAGCACCGTCGCGCCATGCAGATCGACGATGCGCGTGCTCGCGCCTTCATAGTTCTTCGCGGCTGCGTTCGAGCCCACGAAGACAATGCGATCGCCTTTGACGGCCACAGCTTCCGCGCGCGGCTGTTTTTCACTTGCGGTGTAGATGTTGCCGTTGATGAAAACAAGATCGGCGACTGCCGGTTCGTAAGCCGCGGGCGCAAAGCCGAGCAGCACCAGCAAGCTCACGATGAATAGAATGCCTTTCATAATTCTCCTTTTTTCGAGAGCGAATACCACTCTTGGCGAGCGGAGATTTATATCACAGCCGCGAATTCCGTCACAGTTTCAGTCATCAGGGCCACGGATGCATCGCTTGGAGCGTTTGACTGGCCACGATGTTGCATTAATATCCGTATGTAACCACCAGCTTAAGATCGGCAGGAGAGGTTTTCATGGCTAAGACATTATCAACGATGCTTGAATTGGGAACGCCGGCGCCGGATTTTGGTTTGCCCGACGCGGTTTCGGGTAAGACGGTTTCATTGAATGACTTTGCGGGCAAGAAAGCGCTGCTCGTGATGTTCATTTGCCGGCACTGTCCATTCGTGAAGCACGTCGAGCAGGAACTCGCGCGGCTCGGACGTGACTATGCACAGACAGACGCCGCGATCGTTGCCATCAGCGCCAACGACGCCGCAGAATTTCCCGACGACGCGCCGGAGAGTCTGAAAGAGATGGCCGAGCAACTTGGATTTACGTTTCCGTTTCTTTACGACGAAAGTCAGGAGACGGCGAAAGCTTACTCCGCTGCTTGCACGCCCGACTTCTTTCTGTTCGATCGATCGCGGAAGTTGGTCTATCGCGGCCAGCTTGATGACAGTCGGCCGGAGAGCGGCATTCCCGTAACCGGAAGAGATCTGCGCGCGGCGCTCGATGCGGTGCTAAATGATGAGCCAGTCAATCCCGATCAGCGCGCGAGCATCGGCTGCAACATCAAGTGGAAAAGCGGAAACGAACCGGCCTACTTCGGTAATTAACGCCGGGTTGAGCGCGGGAGGAATCTATGAAAGTCGAGACTCTGAAGCTTTCCACGTCGCGCGGGGCGACGACGGCGTATGTGGCGCGCCCGGATACTGAGGCAACGGCTGGCGTCGTTCTGATTCAGGAATGGTGGGGCATCAACGATCACATTCGCGACATCGCCGGCCGATACGCGAACGAAGGTTATCTGTGTGTCGCGCCGGATCTTTATCGAGGACGAGTCGCGGCTGATGCCGAGGAAGCGTCCGCGCTAATGCACGAGCTGGAGATCGAAGACGGAATAGAGACGATCCGGAAAGCGATCGATGCGACCAAAGAAAATTATGGAGTGCAAAAGTTCGGCATCACCGGTTACTGCATGGGCGGAACATTCGCGTTGCGCGTCGCGTGCGAGCTTCCCGAACTCGCCGCCGCCGCGCCGTTCTACGGCGACATTCCGGAAGAGGACGTACTCGCCAAACTAAAAGCGCCGACGCTTTTCATCGCTGGGAAGCGCGACGCCTGGATCAATCCTGAGAAAGTGAGTGGTTTGAAAGACGCGGCAAAGAAATTCAACCTGCCGGTCGAAGTCGTCAGCTACGACGCCGATCATGCTTTCTTCAACGACACGCGCCCGCAGGTTTACGACGCGAAGGCTGCTGCGGATGCGTGGCGGCGCGTGCTGGGACTGTTTGATAAGAACTTGAGAGCCTCGGCAGCTGTCGCGTGACTCATCCCGCCCTCTGCTGTAACTGCGCCGGCAACTGCTTATCAACCTTCACGCGCGTGGCGCGGTTGGCGACTTCCCACAGCATCATGTACACAGTGCGCGCGACCTTTTCCATTTTCTGATAATCGATCTTTTGCGGCTCGTCGCCTGGACGGTGATAGTCTTCGTGCACGCCGTCAAAAAAGAAAACGATCGGAATGCCCTTGCGCGCATAGTTGTAATGGTCGCTGCGGAAAAAGAAGCGGTTTGGATCGTTCGGATCGTCGTAGCGGTAATCAAACTGAATGTTTAGAAATGATCTGTTCACTGATTCGGTCAGCTCGCCGAGTTCCGTGCTCATCATCTTCGAGCCAATCACGTAAATCTGATTCGGTCCTGAAAGGTTAGCGTTGCGCGGATCGGTGTCGCCGTCCTTCTTGCTGCGGCCGATCATGTCTATGTTGAGCTGCGTCACGATTTGGGCGAGCGGAATCGTCGGATACTCAGTGAAATAGCGCGAGCCCCACAACCCTTTCTCTTCACCGCAATGCCAGACGAACAAGACTGAGCGCTTGGGCCGCTGTTTGGCGTGCGAGATTGCTTCGGCCATGCCGAGCAGCGCCGTCGTGCCTGAGCCGTCATCGTCCGCACCGTTGCAAATCGGATCGGCGGTTCCCGGCGCGCAAATGCCTATGTGATCGTAATGCGCGCCCACGGCGACGTATTCGTTCTTCAAAACGGTGTCGCCGCCCTCCCACACGGCAACGACGTTCTGCGTCGTTGGATGATCGGGCTTAACTGCAACCGTGATGTTCACAGTCTTATTCGAATTGAGATCAAAAGCCGGAACCTGTTCGCCGCCCTGCCCGCGTGTGATCAGAGTGGCGGCGTCAAACTTTTCTCCCTCAAACAAAGCGTTTGCCATCTTCGCCGACATCGTAATCGTCGGCACCGGCGCGTTGTTGGGTTGCGTCTGAAACCGCTCGACGATGGCGCGCGCGGGAAGCATGATGCGCTGTCGCTGTTGCTCCCAGTTCTGCGTCGTTGCTGCTTCAGGAATCGACAAAATGCCTTTAGCACCGTGCTGCTGCGCGTAAAGCGCAGGACTGGACCAGTCAACTCCCATCGCGCCGGTCAGATCGGCGCGCGTGATTCCTTTCGGAAATCCCTGGCCAACGATGACCACGATCTTGCCTTTCACATCGACGCCCTGATACGAATCGATGTTCTTAGATTTCACGACCCAGCCATTGCCGGCGTAAACCAGCGGACCGTTGAGCGTCGCGCCGACGGCGTTTGGCAAGAAGTCATCGCCGAAGTTGAACTTCTGCCCGTTGATCTCAGCGGTTGAGTGCGCGCCGTCGAGCTGATCGCGGCGCAGCGCGATGCGTTGAAAGAAAGTCCCGTTATCACCCGCGGGTTTGAATCCCCAGCGAGTAAGATTCATCGCGATGAATTTGGCCGTGGTATCCAGGCCGCGCGAAGGCGTGTCGCGGCCTTCCATCTCGTCAGAAGCGATGAACGAAAGATAGTCTCGCAACTGTGCCGCGGCGATCGTGTCCACGCCGCGCGCGGCCATCAGCGCCGCCGCGCTGGTTGTCTTCGCTCTACCGTCTTTGCGTTGCGCCAGCGTTGTCGGCAGCGACAGCGATAGCGCGAGAATGAAGAGTAGTGAATAGAGTTTTAGTTTTCGCATGAGTTCTTTCTCAGGTTGAGTGCGCCACACTCAAGACTTAACCGCAAAGGGCGCAAAGGATTCGCAGACCGACGCAGAGAATACTCTGCGAGCTTTGCGATGCACTTTGCGTCCTTTGCGTTTGAAACTTCTTACCAAAAGGCTAAGAAGCGCAGAAACCCAGAAGGGTTACGCATGTTGCACTGCGCCCACGAGCTTCGTCAACGTATCCTTCGCATCGCCGTAAAGCATTCCCGTCACTGGTTTGAAGAAGAGCGGATTCTCGAGTCCGGAAAAACCTTTGCCCTGTCCACGTTTCAGCACGACCACCGATCTCGCGCGATCGACTTCCAGAATCGGCATGCCGGCGATCGGGCTGTTCGGATTATCGCGCGCGTCAGGATTCACGACATCGTTCGCGCCGATCACTACGGCCACATCCGTCGTCGGAAATTCGGGATTGATCTGTTCCAATTCGTACAACTGCGAGTAAGGAACGTTGGCCTCAGCCAGCAGTACATTCATGTGTCCGGGCATGCGACCCGCGACCGGATGAATTCCGTATTTCACCGTCACGCCGCGTTGTTCCAAAACACTGGCCAGTTCTCGCACCGCGTGTTGCGCCTGGGCTGTGGCCAGACCATAGCCTGGCACAAACACAACCTTGTTGGCGTAAGCTAATTGCACGGCGATGTCGTCGAGACTGACTTCGCGCATCTCGCCTTGCTGACCGTCTGAAACAACCGCGGTCGCGGCGCTGCCAAACGCTCCGAACAGCACGTTTGTGATCGAACGATTCATCGCGCGGCACATCAGGACCGAAAGGATGAATCCAGAAAAACCGTCGAGCGTACCCGCGATGATCAGCACGTTGTTCTTAAGCACAAAACCCGTCGCCGCCGATGCCAGCCCGGCATAGGAATTCAGCAGAGACATCACTACCGGCATGTCCGCGGAGCCGATGGGCAACACCAGCAGAACGCCAAACACAAACGCCAGCGTCAGCATGACGTAGAAAGGAATCACGGCCGTGGGCACAAAGATCAGATAGATGAACAGCCCGATCGTCACCGCCAGCAGGGTCATGTTGAAAATGTTCTGGCCGCGATAGACCAGAGGCTTGCCGGGCACGATTCCCTGCAACTTGCCAAAGGCGATCAGGCTGCCGGTCGTCGTCAAAGAGCCGAGCATGATCTCAAAGCCCATCGCACTCATCTTTATGTGGCCGAGCTCGGCCAGAGGCTTGAAGCCATGCGTGTAGCTGTAGTACTCGGCAATTCCGACCAGCGCCGCAGCGAACGCGCCGAAAGCATGTGAGAGAGCGGTCCGCTGTGGCATCGCCGTCATCGGCACCCAGACGCCCATGGCGGCGCCAAGTGTCGACCCGAGCAAAAGTCCGACGATGATCCAGGTGTAGCTGACGATCTCGAAATGCATGAGGGTGCCGATGATGGCCATCATCATGCCGAACTCCGCGAGGTGCATGCCGCGCTTCGCGGTTTCAGGGTGGCTCAAGCCCTTCAAGCCCAGGATGAAGAGAATCGAGGCGAGCAGATAACTGAATTCGATGAAGTAGATTTGCAAGTTCATTCTTGAATCTTAAATTTCAAATCTTGAATCTTGAATCTGTAATCTTGAATCTGTAATCGCTGATTGTTTCTCGGACCCACCCGCTGACGCAGGTGGTACTGACCTCACTTCTTCGGCGCTTCCTTGCGCTTGAACATCCGCAGCATCCGATCGGTGATCACAAATCCGCCAACGACGTTCGTCGTCGAGCACACCACGGCGATGAACCCCAGAATCATCGCAACCTTGCTGTGATGCGGCCCCGTGCCGCCGGCAATCACGATCGAACCAACCAGCGAGATGCCCGAGATCGCGTTCGTCGCCGACATCAAAGGCGTGTGCAAAAGCGGCGGCACGCGCGAGATGACTTGATAACCAAGGAACGCGGCCAGCGCGAAGACGTACAACGCGGCGATCAATGTTGCTGAGCTCACTTCCACCTCCTCTAGACACTACGTATTCATAGGGGCACGGTGCGGTTGTTGATATTAAACGACTTACATCTTTATCCCTGAGAATTCATTTTTGAATTCACGTTTGCTTGGCATGCCACTTCAAGAATCTCGCCATTGTCCCTTCTGCTAACGAACGAGGCGCATCAACCGGCAAACCCAACTCGTCTCTGACTCTGTTAGCCAACTCCCTGTGAGTCCACGGATACAGCTGATACTTAAGTACGAGGGCAAAACCCCCGGACTGATTTAACTCATGGATCCAGCTTTTCGGCAGCATCCTACAAACAAACACCGGCCTAATCCCCAAGCTTCTACATAGCCTAATCTTTAGTGAAAACTCTTTTCCGTCCATGTAACCGAGTGTGTTCTTTACTTCGATTCCATAAGCCATTCCATCCCGCTCGAATATGAAATCAAGATCGTGTTCAGTTTGACCCCACACCTTCTCCCCGTACTGTCTCGTATTCCTTCCTGCCATCAAAAAACGATTCCGCGCAAAGCCTTCCAGCACCATCGTCTCTCCATGGAGTCCAAGCGCCGCTCCAATGTTCGGATCGGAATACTCTTCAACAACAGACACTAACCTACTAGCGCTCCTCCGATAGAATCGGTATCCCCTGTGCCACACCAGCTTGATTGATGTACCAGTACTCAGCTTGCGCCATTCACTTCTGATCGAGCCTTCAGCTTCAAGGTCGCGCACGGCGCGGTTCGTGATCCAGTGAAAATACTGGTGCTCGTGCAGTACTTCCAGTTGCCGTGAGAAAAACACGCTCTCTTGATCATCATTGAAGAATTGTCGAAGGTGATCGCGCGCCTCAATTTCCCGTTCGTCGGGAGGCCCAAATGTTTTCCCATAGACTTCGTCGATGTCGGACACGCCACATTCCTATTAGCCGCTGATAGGTTTTACCGCCGCCGCCACGCGCTGATTCACCCACTTGCCTTCATGCGTCACGCACGACGGTCCGACTATGTTGTCGTTCATGTCGAGGTGCAACGCGCCGTCCTTGATTAACAGATTCAGAAACGCACTGACATTGCGCGAATAGAGCTGGCTGGCGTGCACCGGAACGCTTCCGGGAAGATTGGTCGGGGCGAGAACAGTCACGCCGTTGCGCTCGACGACTTCGTCTGCTTTGCTCACCTCGACGTTGCCGCCGTTTGCGCCGGCGAGATCGATCACCACCGAACCGCGCTTCATTCCGTTGACCGCGGCTTCATCCATCAACAGCGGCGCGCGCTTACCGGGTACCAGTGCGGTCGTGATGATTACGTCAGCAGTCTTTGCCTGCTCGGCGATCAAAGCACGGCCGCGCGCGAGCGCCTCGTCGCTCAACTCGACCGCGTAACCTCCCTTGTCTTCAGTTTGCAATCCGCCAAGATCGACTTCCAGAAAAGTTGCGCCCAGCGAACGCACTTGTTCACCCGCGGCTGCGCGCACGTCGTAAGCTTTGACGACTGCGCCAAGTCGCCGCGCCGTGGCAATCGCCTGTAAACCGGCGACTCCTGCTCCCAAAACCAAAACGCGCGCGGGAGGTACCGTGCCCGCGGCGGTCATCAGCAAGGGAAACATGCGCGGAATGCGTCCGGCGCCGAGCAGAACTGCTTTGTATCCCGCGACCGTGGCCATCGACGACAACGCGTCCATCGCCTGCGCGCGCGTGATGCGCGGCACCAATTCCATCGCAAAGGTTGTCACTCCGTGTTCCAGCGCGGGAACTAACTCGGCAGGTTCATCGAGCGGACGCAGAAAACCTAGCACGACTGCTTCCTTTTTTAGTCGATGGAAATCCTCGCGCGAGGGGCGATTGACGACTACCAGAACATCCGCGGACGCAAGCAGCGCGTTTCGATCATCGCTTACGGTTGCGCCGGCCGCTGCGTAATCATCGTCGGTACGCGCCGCGCCCAAACCGGCGCCGCTTTCAATCGCAACTGACACCTTCAGCGCAACGAGCTTCTGCACTGAATCAGGCATCAACGCGACGCGCGCCTCGCCCGCTCCCGTCTCACGCAACACCGCAATGTTCATCTGTTCTTCTGAGCGAGTGCTACCGACTTGATGAAGTTAGAATTGCGAAGGCGGAGTATACCATGCAATACCGATAAGGAGATGTGACAGCGCTCACGTTTAGGGCCATTCATTCGCAGACCACTTGCGGGCGTGCGGTGGCGACACCTATAATCCCAAAGTCGAATTGCGGCGCATTGGTGTAGTTGGTTAACACGCTGCCCTCTCAAGGCAGAGATCACGGGTTCGAGTCCCGTATGCGCTACCAATAATCATCAATCAACGGCCACCACGCGCGGTGGCCGTTTTCGTTTTGTTGTTACAGAACCGCGAGCGGTAGCGACCGGATGCCGCCACTCGACTTGGGTTTTTGCAGGGGTCGGCTTAGGCACGTAGCGGGAAGGTTGAACCTAGCATCCGGTCGCTACCGCTCGCGGTTCCGTACCGAGCAGGTTGAGAGTCAGGATCCGGTCGCTACCGCTCGCGGTTCTGTACTGAGGGCCGTGCTAAAATATTGCGTCGCCTCGGATTGTTCGCATCGAAAGTAAGGCAAGACCGCTATGAGAACTTTTCGCAAACATCGCTTTGCAATCATCCTTCTGGGACTCATCGCCGCGTCAGGCGCAATCGCTCCGCTATTTCTGATCGCCGGCTGTCGCACGTTGCAGCAAACGCCACAGGAATTGCAGGCGCGCGAAACTTTGCGCGCGATGACCCGCGGCGGCGTGCTGCCGGCGGAAGACGCGGTGGCGCGCATCGAATCTGATTTTCCCAGGACGACGGCGGGCGCGCTCGCAAAGATCGTACACGCGCGAATTAAAATGAACGCGAAAGACTTTGCCGGCGCGACATCGCTGCTCTACTCGAGCGCCATTCGTGATTACACGGTGATTCCGGATTACGGTTTGTGGATGCGGGCGAGCGCGCTCGAACAAGCTAACCGGCGCGTGGAAGCACGCGCTACCTTTGAACAATTAGTGCGTCTCGACCCCGGTTCGCTGCGCGCCCGCGACGCGATGCTCCACGATGCGCAATTGTTTATGCAGGACGGCCAGGCGGCTGGGGTCCCCGTCGCTTTGAAGCAACTCGCTGCGAAGGACGATGCGGCCGCTCTGTTGCTATCCGCAAGAGCTCATGAACAAGCAGGTAACTTGGCGAGCGCTTTAGCCGCCTATCGACGGATCTATTTCTTCGCGCCAGCGTCTGCTGAAAGTGGTGAGGCCGCAAGCGCGATCCTAAGAACCAATTCTGCGATGGATCGGGCTTCACCAGACCAAGCCATCGCCCGTGCTGAAGGTGCGTTGCCAGTTTCGCGATCGAATACGATAATCGCCGCGGCTTCGCCCGATGAAGCCATCGCCCGCGCGGAAAAACTTTTCGCGGCGAAACATTTCAGCGAAGCATTTGACGCTTACACCGATGCATTCACGCGCTTCCCGAGCGGTGCTACTCCTGAGTTGCAAGCACGTCGCAGCATCGCCGCCGCCAACGCACGCCGCCTCCCCGAGGCGACCGCCGCTTTGAATGCGACCTCTGGTGAAGCGCGCGCCGAAGCATTGTTCAATCTCGCGCTGGCTTATGGTCGCGCGAAGCAATGGGCACAGGCGCGAAGCACCGCTGATGATTTGCGCCGCGCATCCCCCGGCAGCGCATGGACCACGCGTGCATTTGTGCAACTGGGTCAGCACGCGGAAGATGCGAAAGACGACACCAACGCCAGCTATTTCTATCGCGCGGCAATCAACTTCTATCCCGGAAATGCCGACGTTACGCCCGCGCAGTTTTACCTCGCATGGCAAGCACACGAAGCGAAGAATTTTGCCGAGTCGTCGCGAATGCTGACTGAGCATCTCGCGAATTACGCGGATCGCAACACAGACTTTCGTGGCAAGGCGGCTTACTGGGCCGCGCGTGACGGCGAACGCAGCGGCAAGCTCGCCGAAGCGCGCGCGATTTATCAGGGCTTGCAGGCTCGCTATGATGCGAACTGGTACGGCTATCTCGCCAAGCAACGTCTCGACACAATGGCTCGCAACGGCAACGTGCCGCGAAAGGATTTTCCGGCGGACTCGCCGGTCGGTCGCGCCGTCGCGAATCTGCAAACGGTGAGCGTCGCGGAAGAAACTGCCGGACCGAACGAAGACGCTTCGATCGCGAAAGCCGATCAACTTTCGATCATTGGCGCCGACGATTGGGCACTGGAAGAACTCGGTGTCGTTTCATCCGTCGCGCCGACTAGCCCGCGGATCAATCTGGCGATTGCCAAGATCTATCGGGCGCGTGATGACAACGTGCAAGCACTGAACATGATGAAGCGCAGCTACCCCGACTATTCACAGATGAAGCCCGAAGAGATGCGGCGCGACGAGTGGGACGCGTTTTATCCGCTCGCTTACTGGGACATCATCACTCAGGAGTCGCGCGCGCGTTCGCTCGATCCGTATCAAGTCGCCGGGCTGATTCGACAGGAATCCGTTTTCAATCCGCGCGCGGTTTCGTCGGCAAAGGCTTATGGATTGATGCAGGTCGTCGTCCCAACCGGCATGACGACCGCAAAGAAGGTCGGCGTCGAACGCACGATCACTATGGAGTCGCTGTTCGAACCTCGCCTGAATATTCAGCTCGGCACGGCGTATCTGCGCGATCAGCTGGACAGGTACGGCCACATCGAATACGTCGCTGCCGCTTACAACGCGGGACCGCATCGCGTGGAGCAATGGCGCGCGACGCTGCCACTCGAACTCGATGAGTGGGCCGAAGCCGTGCCGTTCCGAGAAACACGCCTATACATTCAAGGCGTGGTGCGCAACACTCTGCAATACCGGCGGCTCTACGACGCACAGGGCCAGTTTCGCGCCGAAGTTGGCGCGCGCGCGGTTTATCCCGCACCGAATGCCTCGCCATCCGCACAACCAGCGAACTCAACCATTCGCGTGCGGCGGCTAACGGGCGAAGAAGAAGAGTAAATCGAACAGCTCTAGCAGTAATTTTCTTGTGAGAAATCCGGAACGGGCATAGGATGTCCCCCGATCCAGGCTTCTCTCAGAGTCTTCCAGTAAAGCGGTGGTCAGTCTTTGCGTAATCCGCGCCTGATGAAAGGGAAGAAAAATGAAAACTCAAAAGCATCCCGGCACCCTGTTGGTTATTTTCGGTCTCTGGCTAGCTTTGATTCTCGGCTGTTCGAGTCTGAGAAACAGTGCTCCCATCAAAATCTCCGCAGAGGATCTATCCAAAGCTTACGAGTCGAACGAAATCACCGCCAATGATCGCTACAGAGGCGAAACGCTGATCGTCACTGGAAAGGTGGGGATCACAAACATCCCCGAAGGGGCATCTCCTCCTCCGTCTTTTCATTTCGGAGATGCTCCTCTAGTCGTATGCTTCGCGGAGCAAAAAGATGAAGTGTCGCAATTGAAGATAGGGCAGACGGTAACGGTGAAGGGAAAGTGTACGGGAAGCGTCTTGGGATTCGTGACCCTTATGAACTGCGTCATTCAGTAACGCGTGACTCTTTCATCCACTACAACCTGCCGGTTTAACCCGGCGCACAGGAGAAGGGAAGAAAAATGAAAACTCAAAAGAACCCAGTAACCCTGTTGATTGTTTTCAGTATCTGGCTCGGTCTGATTCTCGGCTGTTCGAGTTTGAAAAAGGCAATGGAATCAAAGCGCATCGAGCGCGAAGGCACAGGAATCACTATCTCCGCCGAGGATTTGTACAAGGCTTACGAATCGAATGAGGCTGAGGCGGACACGCTCTACCAAGGCAAGATCGTGATCGTCACGGGGAAGATTGGAATCATCGACGCCAAAATCCCGGTTGTCTATTTGATGGATGCTCGGCAGAAAGCGAATATCCTTTGCGATTTCACGCGGGATCAAAAGGATGCTGTGTCGAAGCTGGAGTTCGGGCAGACGGTAACGGTGAAAGGAAAGTGTGTGGGCAAGAATCTGGGATCGGTAGGCTTGGTGGACTGCGTCATTCAGTAAGCGCGCCAATTCGCGGATAAAGGCGATCGATATTCCTTCGCTGTTGAATGACAGACCTGAGGTTGTAGATGCTTGTATCACCGATCTAGCAGAGTGGAAATAGAAAGCGGCGAGGCTGGGCACCACACCTTCACTCCCGGCTTTTCCGGTCGTGATCTAAATCGTGTTGAGGTGTAGGTGAGTCCACGTCTCTTCCGAGCAAATGAGCAGTTCCGGAAGGTCGTAGTGTTCTTTGACCATTGATCTCGCAGCCTCTCGCGAATATGCTTCTGATCCTGAGTTTGAGCACTTATGTCAGGATGTTTTTCCTGAAGGCTCAAAGCAAAGAATCATGGCATATCTAACAACGTACTTCGATGCTAGCGAGAATATTCAGCGAAATAGGCCGCACATTTATACGGTTGCGGGCTGGGTCGGTGAAGAAGAGGCCGAAGCCGAGAGGCAGCGCCTCGAGGACGAAGAGCGGCAGCGGGAGGCGGTGACGGTCTAATATGTGGGTCTTCCTTTTTCCCGTTCTCTTCATCTTCGTAATTCTTGGCGTCATCATTTTAGTCCCGACGTTTACGCGTGGAAGAAAAGAGAAAAAGCGAACGCAGCAGCTACAGGCGACAGCGGCTCAACTTGGCTGGAATTTCGCGGCCAGCGCGCCGCTGAACATGATTCCCGGGCTTGAACGCTTTGCACTTTTCAACGAGGGCCAGGGCAGACAAATCAAGAGCTTTATGTGCGGCGAGGCCAGCGGCATCAAGGCCGCGGTCTTTGATTACTTCTATGTCACGGGGGCCGGCAAGCATCGGCAGATCCATGCTCAATCGGTCGTCTACCTTGAACCACCTTACTTGAGGGTTCCGTACTTCACGTTGCGACCCGAGAATTTTCTCTCCAAGATTTTCACAGCGTTCGGATACCAGGACATCGACTTTGGACAGCGCCCGGAGTTTTCGCGGCAATACATCCTGCGTGGACAGGACGAGCAGGCAATTCGTCAGACCTTCAATGACCGGCTGCTATCTTTTTACGAGACGTATCCTGGAACGTGCACGGATGGGGGAGGGAACCAGCTCTTCGTTTACCGCGACGGTTATCGGTTCCAGCCGCAAGAGATCCAGTCTTACGTCGGACTGGGCCTGAGCGTTTTGAATCTTTTCCCGCGTTATCAGTGAAGCCGTCGTGTTCGTGTTCGTTCAAGAAGGACGGAGACGAGACGAACTCCTCAATGAGGAAGAAGTCGATATCTCTCTCGCAGACAAAAATGGAGAGTTTAGGAGTGCGGATGTTCATGGTGGCAACCTAACATAGCAGTTGACTGGGCGCGGCGACCGCGGGTGGACTGCGTCCTTCAGTGAGCGCGCCAATTCGCAAACCAATGATTTCGATATTGCGCGCCGCAAAGAATCGGCATAGCATTGCGTCGTCCAAAGCTCAGTTGAGTTCGGTTCTTTCCCTGTTTTTGGACCAGGCTATTCTCGCCTCGGTTGTTCAGCTTGTTCAGCAAATAGTTAAGGAGGAGCAAAATGAGAAAGATTTCATTGTTAACGTTCGCACTTTTGATCGGAATGGTTTTCAGTTTTCAAACAGCGTCGGCGCAGTTTCCAAAACTACCGAAGATTCCAAAACCGAGCCAGCCGAAGCCGCAGCCGACCCCGGCTGATACCGCGCAGCCGACGTCGAACGGCAACACCCAACCGGCGCAGCCGCAGCCGGAGAGTCGAAACACAACCACGCCTGCGGCGACCGGGCCCACAATTAACAAGCCTTCGATTCAAATCACCTTGCGGACGCACCAGCAGTACTACCGCAATGGCCAGGAGGATCAGGAGACCTGGAGTTGGACGCCGCGCATAGTTTACCGAGTCGTTGGTCCGATCTCGGCGGGTAGTCAGTTGTCGGTGGAATTTACCTTGCCTTCGGGCAAGCCCTGGATAAAGTTCGACTGCAACACCAACGAGACCAAGGAGGGTTACTGGTGGGAGACTGAGTGCGGGATGAACTCAAACGACGTGAAGGACCAGGATGCTTCAATCGAGACCGGCATGGCAGGGCTCAAGATCAATCTGAAGAACGAACTTGAAGGCACGAACAAGACGCTCTTCTCCGGCAAGTTCAAAGTCGAGAAGTTTCACGTTGGCGTAGTCGATCTGCCAAAGTTCAAAAACAACTTCGCTTACTACGTCAACTACGATTGGAACCTGCCGATTGGCTACATCTACAGCTACGATGCGATGGATGCCCGTCCCGGCTATCCTCCATCAACGACGGAAGGGCCATTAAGTTTCGTGACCTGGTTCAAAGGCGACCCCAACCTTATCAATTACGGCAAATACGTCGCCTATCTCTACTACCAGGGAAAGCTCGTGGCCGATAGCATGTTCAGCGCGACGGAGAGCGACACCAGTTGCCAGGTTACCAATGCCGCGTCCTTTGAATCGGGCAATACCTACTGTCGTCGCAGATTTGGCATAAAAGCGATGGTCTGGGACAAGCAACCGCAGTTTCGTCCGCCCAATTATTTCAAGATGTACGAAAATCCGGGCGAATATGAAATTAAGATTCTCGAGAACGGGAAACTCGCGCGAACCGCCAAGTTCACAATGGGTACGAAATACCAGCTCGTCGACACAGGCATCGGCCCGCAAAGCGGTTTAGGCACGGGCCGCATCGTCGTGCCGGTGCAGGTCATCGGCGATCAGGACGGCACCTGGGATCGCAATGCATACAAGACTGATGCCTTCTTTAGCAATCCGCTGACCGGTTTCGTCGCTCCGTAGCTTCCGCGCCTGGCAATGCGTGGATGATTCTCTCGATCAACCCGCAGAGCTAGCACAGGAGGACTCTCTAATGTCTGATTTGATTCCTTCAGGAAATTGCTCGCGACTTGCTGTCGCTAACACTGCGGTAATTGTTACTTCGTGACAAACAAACAAAGCTCATCCGAACTCAGAAGGAGGTAGCGGATATGTTGAAAAGAACTGCGGGAATGGTGCTTGTCAGTTTGTGGGCCATAACGAGTGTTGGTGTGGCCCAGGTACCTACAAGCGTCTTATTGAACAACGTGCGCGAGCCTGCGAACTCCGTCTCGCGCGAGATGACTTACGAAGAGGCGATGTCCGGCGAAAAAACGGATTTTGGAAACCATACGGACTCCGTTGCGAGAGATTCTTTGCAGTGTCTGCAAGCGATCGACAGAGCGCTGGCCGGCGGCGTTCCCGATTCAAAGACGATCGAACTCGAGTTCGGGTGGCGGCGCAAGGAAAGCAAAACGCTGTCGCTCGCAGACATTCGAACGATGTGTCAAAGGGCCTCCGGCTCGGCTGGAAAAGAGGACGCGCTGAAGAAAGCGACGCAGGCCGCAATCCAGGCTTCAGGCTGGCCAAAGGAGTTGGCGAAAGGTCCGCTGAGCGAGCCAGACGCCAGGGTCGCAGCCGACGTCGCGAGAGAGTGCGTTTTGGCGATTGATGAAGCGCTCGCCAAGAACAACCCTGGATCGACGAAGATTCAGCTACTTGGCGACGAGAAGATGACGCTTTCGGAAGCGCGCGAGATGTGCGTCTACGTGCTCGGCGAAAGCGACAAGCAAGCGAAAGCAAACAAGGCTGCTGCAGAAGCGGAGTTCGAGCCGTTCAGAAAGGTCTTGAGCGGCGACAAACTGAGCATCTATAACGATCACCTGAAGAGCTACAAGCTCTACGGCGCCGGCGGCAGGGTTCTGGGCACGCCCGAAGACTATCGCGCCTCGCCGCTCTGGTGCAACTCAGGCGTCAATCGCGACGGCATCGTGCCAATGTGGGAAGTTAGCTGCTGGCATTTCAGAGGGATGACGCAGGTTGGAGAAGTCGTCACCCGAAACGGCGAAGGCGAAAACCCTCCGTCATCCGCGTATAGATAAGCCCTGTAGTTCCTGGCTACTGGCCGGGCAACAAATTTCCAAGAAGAGCAAGACCGGTTTCCGTCATCTTGCAATCAACAACGCAGCACCGAAAGGAGTTGCTTCACTCAGAAGGAGAAAATCATGTACAGGTTCAGGAGTTCACTTATCGCGCTAGTTTCCATGCTTGCTGTCAGTGCGGTTTGCTCTGCCTACGAAGACGCCGCAGGGCAGGAGCGCTGCCGCGAGACCTGGATCACGCCCAACGGCCAGAGTCCAATTCCGCAAGTGCAGGCTGACATGGCGCGTCTGTGGGACGACCAGCGCGAGTGGGCCAGCGTGCTCGCGCGCGCCGACGCGTTTACCTTCTACATCGGCGACGACATCCCGCAGGATCCTGAGACGATGCAGCGGGCGGTGAAGCTGTTGCGCCGTCACGGCGTCACCATCAACGTCGAGGGCGGAGGCACTCTCGCCCTCCGGAAGCTGTGCGGCGACCCCATAGGCCTCGGTAGCCGCTCGGCGCGCATCGAGCTGAACGAAATCCAGCCCATTTACGACGCGG
>DASZZL010000040.1:0-3350 GCA_035545035.1 Pyrinomonadaceae bacterium | reverse complement strand
TAGTTGACCACCGCGATCGAACAGACCGTCGAAACTTACGGCATCGAGAACTGGGGAGCAGGCTACTTTGACGTTAATCGCAAAGGAAACCTGATCGTGCGGCCCGGCGAGGGCGACCCGCGCGCGGCTGACGTGCGGGAGATTATCGAAGATCTGTCCAGGCGCGGAATCCCCACGCCCGTGCTGCTTCGTTTTCCGCAACTGGTGGCCGCGCAGGTGCGCAAGCTGCAACGCGCTTTCAGCAAGTCGATCCGCGAATACGATTATCAGGGCGCGCACATGTGCGTCTATCCGATGAAAGTCAATCAGCAGCGCTCGGTGGTGGAAGAGTATCTGCGCGAAGGATCGCGATACGACTTTGGCCTTGAAGCAGGCTCAAAAGCGGAGCTGTACGCCGCGATGGCTCTCGAGCAATCGCCTGCCAGCTTACTCGTGCTAAATGGTTTCAAGGACGAAGAGTTTATCGAAATGGCTTTTGCCGGCGCGAAGTCGGGCAAACGCGTGGTCATCGTCGTCGAGAAGCTGAGCGAACTCGATCACGTACTGCGCATCGCCGGTCGTCACGAAGGAAACCCGCCCATTATCGGCATACGCGTCAAACTCTATTCGAAAGGTTCGGGTCGCTGGGAAAAGTCCGGCGGCGAGGCGGCCAAGTTCGGATTGACGACGACCGAATTGCTCGAAGTGATCAACCGCCTGAAGGAGGCGGGCCGCATCGACATGCTGCGACTGTTGCACTTCCATATCGGGTCGCAGTTGACCGACATCAAGCGGATCAAGAACGCGATGAAAGAGGCCGCGCGCGTCTATGCCAAGATTTATCAGATGAAAGTGCCAATCGACTTGCTGGACGTGGGCGGCGGCATGGCCGTTGATTACGATGGCTCGAAGACTGCTTTTGATTCTTCCGCAAACTATAACGCGCAGGAATTCGCCAACGACGTCATCTACACCATCAAGCAGGTGTGCGACGACGAAAACGTTCCGCATCCGACGATCATTCAGGAATCTGGTCGCTTCTTATCCGCCTATCACGCAATTCTGGTGACGAACGTGCTGGAAGAAATCGAAACGGTCGTCGAGCCGATCACGCCGCTCGAAATCGAAGAGGACGATCCGCAGGTCGTGATCGAACTTGGCGATCTGCGCGAGACAATCACCATCAAGAATTATCGCGAGTACTATCACGACGCTCTCGAACATCGCGAAGAGTTATTCACGCTCTTTAGTCTCGGTCTGATCTCGCTGGAAGATCGCGCCAAAGGCGAAGTGCTTTTCTGGGACGTGTGCGAGCTCGCCGATCGTTTCGCTCAACAGTCAAAGTACGTTCCGGAAGAATTCGGCGACCTGCGCAGGCTGATGTGCGTGAAGTATCTGGCCAACTTTTCCGTGTTTCGATCGGTGCCCGATCATTGGGCGCTCGATCAGTTGTTTCCGATTGTGCCGATTCAGTCATTGAACAAGACGCCTACGGAATTTGCCACGCTTTGCGATATCACTTGCGACTCCGACGGCGTCGTCGACAAATTCGTTGACCTTCATGACGTAAAGCACGTGCTCGAGCTGCATAAGCTGGACGCGAACGAGACTTACTATCTGGCTTTCATGCTGGTAGGCGCTTACCAGGAAGTGATGGGAAACAATCACAACCTGTTCGGCGCGCCAAACGAAGCGCAGATTCACATCGATGAAGAAGGCTATCTCATCAAAAAAGTAATTCGCGGCACGACCGTTGGTGAAGCCGCGGCGCGCGCGCGCTACGAGCGTGGGTTCTTGCACGAAGGATTTCGCCGCCAGGTGACGCAGCGAATAAAGGACGGCGAGTTGACCGAAGTTGCAGGCGCGGAGCTGGTTACCTTTTACGAGTCGCGCTTCGATGCCTACACCTATGTGGCAGTTAATGGTAACCGCATGCAGGGTCGCCGTCGTCATGATTATTGAGAACTGACGGGGGCGGAGATTTGCGTTGAGAAAGAGGGTTAGAACGAGCTTATGGTGACACAGCGAAAACCAAAACCCAGTAAATACTTGACGATTCCTACTCGGCCGGTGCAGGTCGATCGCGATCGTTCGGTGGCTGGGCTGCTGGAAAAAATGGAAGGCACGGGCTTTGGCGGCCGCCAACTGGCCGAAGCGCATCGCATCTGGCTGGACATGCTCGGCGACAACACGACGATCACAGTCGCGGCGTCGGGTGCGCTGATCCCCGCGGGGATGCGACGGCTGTTGGCTTACGTGATCAAGAACCGTTTCGTTGACGTGCTGGTTTTGTCGGGCTCCCTGATCTTTCACGATCTGCACGAGACGCTCGGGCGTCATCATTTTCAGGCGCATCCCAACATGACTGACGCGGAGCTTGAGTCAGCGCGCATCAGTCGGATGTGGGACCTGCTATCGAGTGAAGAGGAATATCACGAAGCCGAAGAATGGGTCGGAGGTTTTGCCAGCCAGTTGGATCAGTCGCGTCCTTACTCGACGCGCGAATTTCTTCATCTGCTCGGGCGAGAACTCGCGGAGATCGCCGCCGAGGACGGCGTGCTTACCGCTGCTTACAAATCGCGCGTGCCGGTTTTCTGTCCGGGAATTACCGACAGCGGCATCGCCGTGGGCATCGCCGGTTCACGCTTTGAGAAGAAGAATAACTTTCAGTTTGACGTCGTGCAGGACGTTTTGGATTTGGCACAGATCGCCATCCGCGCGCGTGTTTCCGGAGTGATCAATCTCGGCGGAGGCATTACCAAGAGCTTCACGCGCCAGACTGAGATGTCGGCGCACATTTTCAAGCAGCAGATACAAGGCCACAAATACGCGATTCAAATCGCCGCCGACGCGCCGCATCCCGGTGGCCGTTCCAGCGCCGTCGCGTTTGACGAATCGCTGGTTTATGGCAAGCTCGGGCGCGGCGCGCTCACGGCCTACGTTAACTGCGACGCGACGATTGCACTGCCAATCATCATCACCGCGCTCTCACAAACAGCCGCGAAGTTCATGAAAGGCCGACGCCGACCTAATTTCATCTTCGCCGGCAGAGACCTGACGATCGAAGTGCCGTAAGAACGTTGCGGAACCGCTTGCGCTAGCGGTACAGAGCCGCTTGCGGTAGCGAGCGGGTCACTCTGTTTTCTGCGTTCTCCTTCTTGCCTTCCGCCGCCTACAAATCCGTTCACGATTTACCATTTACGATTTACGAAAATAGGATTACTATTCACGCGCTTTCCTCAGCTGGCCTCCTCTGGGTTGAAATCTTTCTCTTCCGCAGGGCCAGACTAATGGATAAGTACCCTGAGGCAAACTAGATCGTGGACACCTATCTCATTGATTATTTGAAATCAGGTAAGGCCTGGGTTCTC
>DASZZL010000039.1:0-13246 GCA_035545035.1 Pyrinomonadaceae bacterium | reverse complement strand
TACAAACCTCCATCACGCTTGGTGAGCCGCAGATTTTGAATTATCGAATTGAAGAAATGAAGGACGCATCTGCAGAGGCCCAGGCGTTGCGCGGGGGGTGGATGAATGGGAAATAGGTCTCAAGTCTCAAGTCTCAAGTCTCAAGTTTCACGATCTGTCTTTGAACCAGCTTGAGACTTGGGACTTGAGACTTGAGACTGTGAGTTCAGCCGCGATGCGATCACCCTGGCCGCCGTGGCTCCCGCACCAACTGCGCTGCTTATGGTCGGCGCCAGCGGATTCGCCACATCGCCTACCGCGAAGACATTTTCTACACTCGTCTCTTGCTGCGAACTGATGATCACATAGGCTCGGTCGTCCAGCTCTAACTGATCGCGAAACAGTTCGGTATTCGGTTCGAACCCAATGCGGACGATTACGCCTTGCACGGCCATCTGGAATGGTTTGATGGCGCCCGCGCGTGAAATCTCAACGGCTTCGACATGCTCGTTGCCGATTATGCGGCGCACGACGGACTCAGGGAAAACGGTGATGCGGTGATTAGTATGCAATGTTTCGGTGAACTCGCGACGAGCGCGCAGTTTCTTTCCTCGATGGACAAGCGTGACTGTCGGGCAAACCTCTGCGAGCAGCAGAGCATTTTCTGCCGCGGCGTCGCCGCCGCCGATTACGCAGACATCTTTGCCGGCAAACGCCTGTCGGTCCCCGGATGATTCGATCATTCCGCGCCCGATGAATTCGTCCTCACCGGGAATGCCGAGCTTCCGTCGGCGCAAACCGGTGGCTATGATGATTGCGATCGACTGAAGTTCTTCGCCGCTGCGAAGCACAACACGCTTGGCTTTCAAGTCCACGCTGTCAATCTCGACGCTGGTCCAGAGATCGAAGTCGCAGTCTTTCGTTTGCTCGACAAAGCGATCGCGCAGTTCGAGGCCGTTCGCGGCGCGCACTCCCAGATAATTCTCGATTGGGTTGTGAACCGAGAGAAGCTGGCCGCCAACTTCTTCGCTTTGCTCCAGCACGAGCGTATCGAGACCCAGCTCGTCGCACCAACGTGCGGCTGACAAGCCCGCTGGACCTGCACCGATGATTAGAACGTCATGCATCTATTGATTCGGTTCGGGCGGTTGATAGAGATCCGGAATGCCGGCGATCGCGGCAGCGGACAGTGGTTTGAGTTTCAGTTGCTCAGTGAGAAAAGCAATGCGGTCGCGACGGGCTTCGGCATTAAGTGCGTGGGGCGCGTCGTAGAGCTTGAAGCGTTTGGGCTCGCTTACAATCTTCTCATACTGGCGCGCTCGCTCGGGAGTCAACCACTTCTCCTTGGCGTACTGGAGAAACACGAAGGCGGGCGCGGCGTGTGACACGTACTTGCCCTGGTCGAGGTACGAGTATTTGGCGATAAACGCATCGACCTTCTCCGCGCCAGCCTTCTGCCGAAACTCCTCGAATTCTTTTGTTTGTCTCCCTACTTCATCCGACATCGAGCCCGCCATCAATACAAAAGCCTTGAATCGTCGATCGACTCCGCTTAAGAGCGCGCCAACTCCAGCGTTGTAACTATGACCGACATAAGCGATACGCTTGGCGTCTACGTCCCTGCGTGCCAGCAGCACATCAACGCCGCGTCGCATGTCCATCACTTGCTGAAAGAACTCGGTAACATTTCTTTCGTCAAGAGGATCCTTAATTTCTTCATGACCCGGACGTGCCACTGGACCATCAGTCAATAGAGAGACCACTCCGGCCTGAGCAAGCACAATCGCTTCATCAAAAAACTGCTTGCGATTGCGCATCGAAGAATTGTCCCAGTACCAATGTCCCCAGATCACGGCCGCGAATGGACCCTTCCCTTTCGGCACGACCAGATAGGCGGGCACGCCGCCGCCCTTCAGACTTGGGTAGGTGATGTCATACACGTCCACGCGTTCGCGATGCTGGACGCCGATTTGTTTGATTGCGAGCGGGGCCTTCTGATCGTAATCGAAGTGACGAACTAATTCATCAGCCTGGGCGAATAGCGGCGAAGCGCTGAGCGGAAGAATTCCAACCAACAGGATGAGCTGAACGGCGCGAGTGATTCTTTGCATGATCACTTCCTTACTGCAATTTATCGAGATTGACAATAACACAGCGCCGGTGCGACGCTGAATCGATCCAACCAACACTTCGGCGAAAGGAGAAACACGATGCGTCTGACCGAAATGGTTTCGTGCTCTGGTTGAGCGGCCAAGCTGGCGCCTAGCGTCCTCGCTCAGGTGTTGAGCGGGCTTGAGAAACAACCTTTCGATCCGAATCTGCTGGTCGGTTTCGACAAAGCGGACGACGCCGGAGTGTATCGTTTGCGCGACGACCTCGCGTTGGTGCAGACGCTCGATTTTTTCACGCCGATCGTCGACGACCCGTTCGACTATGGTCGCATCGCCGCGCTCAATTCGATCAATGACGTATGGGCCATGGGAGGCAAGCCGATCACGGCAATGGCCATTACCTGTTTTCCGAAGCAAGGTTTGGACTTTGCGATCCTGGGCGCGATCATGCGCGGCGGTTTGTCAGTGCTGACTGAAAACAAAGTGGTGCTCGTCGGCGGGCACAGCGTCGACAACGAACAGATCATGTTCGGCTATTCAGTCACCGGCGTGATCGATCCGAACCATGTAGCGACCAACGCCGGCGCGCGGCCGGGCGATGCAATCATTCTTACGAAACCGATCGGCACCGGAGTGATCTCTACGGGAATCAAATTCGGGAAAGCGGCGCCGGACGTCGTTGCTGAATCCATCGCCACGATGTTGACGCCAGGCAAGTTCGCCGCTGAGGCGATCGGCAAGTTTGATGTGAAGGGGGCAACCGATGTCACCGGATTTGCTTTGCTTGGTCATGCGTGGGAGGTGGCACGCGCCAGCAACGTCACGATCGAGATCGATTCAGCGCGTGTGCCCTTGATCACCGGCGCACTGGAATTGGCAGCGTCAGGATCGTTGACCGGCGCCGACAAAACAAACCGCGAATACGTCGGAGATGACATATCCATCGCTGATGGTATCGATGTAAATCTCGTCAAGCTGCTCTACGATCCGCAGACTGCGGGCGGATTGTTGTTAGCGATTTCGGAAGGCAAAGCAGACGATTTGTTGACAGAGTTGCGCCGGAATTATCCGCGCGCGGAGGTCATTGGGCGAGTGAGGGCGCGCGGCGGAAAATCGATCTCGGTGAAATGAAGTCAGTACCGCCTGCGGTAGCGGGCGGGTGAGCGCCGGCAAAGATGCCGGCGAACCGCAGGCAGGATGCCTGCGCTCCCAACTTACGTCCGCCGCCGGCTGATCAGATTTATCAGCGCCACGAACAGCGCCGCGCCGACAATGGACCAGACGATCGGAAAGTGCATGCCGGCCACGGTCAGTGCGAACAACTCCGGTAGATGAAGCGCTCCCGCGATCCAGGACCCCAAAAGCGCTCCGATGAAGCCGAGCGCAATCGAGACCAGGCAGCCTCCGTGTGAATACCCACCAATTGCCTGGCCCAGCGCGCCGCAAACGCCGGCGATTACCAGTAGAATCAGTAATTGAATAAGCATGACATCCCCCGTTTGAATTGTCTGCGAATTGGGCTTAACAGGACCGCCCGCTGCGGCGATTCACGCCCAAATTAGCCAGATGAAGATCTTCCCAAACAGCCGCTCGGTATCGTATAATGCCAGAAGGTCATTGACCGCGGAAGCCCGCATCCGGTCGCACCTTCAGTAAGCCAACATCGACTTGCCCTCGATTAAGAAGTTCAAGATCAGAGCTTCGAGAGTCGCAACACTCAGTTTTCACCATCAAGGTCGTCAGGAGTTCAAGAACATGCTCAAACTTTTCTCAGCATCCCTAATCATCGCCGTAGCGTGCTCAGTCGGTTCGGCCCAGCGCCCTGCGTCGCCAGACAATAACGAACCGCCAAACCAGGGCATCGCGCCAAAAACTGAGAACGGCATCGGCCGCGCCGACGTGCGCGTCTTTGACGAGAGCGGCAATCCTATCAGAAACGCCTACGTCAAACTAGAATCGACGCGCACCGATGGATTTTTCTGCGAGAGCTGGGGCGACACGGACGCGCACGGCATCATTGCGCTACCGCCAATTCACATGGGCAGCTTGAAGCTGAAAGTCAAAGCCAAAGGTTATCGCCCGCAGGAGTTGGATGTGCCGACGAGCAATCTGGGCGATCCCGTGCGCGTCACGTTGAAGAAGAAGTAGAAGACCAAAGGGCTCATTACTCGGTTAGGAGCGAGATGCGAACATCTCGCTCCCCGCGGAGGCTGACTTCAAGGTTGCGGCGGGCTATAAAGATTCCGCCCCTCTGGGGCTCACCTCGACTTCTCGCCAGCATCGCTTTCTGGGACGCATATCTTAAAAATGATCCGATTCGCTACTCGACTACAGTAAGAATTCGGTGAAGATTGATCGGAAGTAGGTACAGAACCCCGACAGGTCGGGGTTCTGTACCTACACGCCCACCGGCTGCGCTGCCTTATCCGGAGCGTAATAAAGAATCCGATTGCAGTTATCACAGGTAATTACTTCCGCGCCGCGACGCACGTCGGCCATTACTTGCGGCCGCAAAGCCATGTAGCATGCGGTACACGCGCCGTTGCGCGCTTCGGCCATGGCGACGCCGTCGCGAATGCGCGCGGCGATGCGTTTGTACATGGCGCTCGTTGTCTTTGGAAGTTCACTCATCAGGCGTTCACGCTCGACGCGAGCGGATTCAAGTTGCTGTTGCTTCGCGCGCGCCTGTTCATCGAAAGCCTTGAAGCTCTCTTCCATGTCCACTCCCAACTTCTCGACTTCCGGCGCGCGTTCTTTCAAATCCTTCTCGGCCTGCTCTGAGATTTCCATCTGTTCGAGAATCTGAGTCTCGAATGCCGAAATCTGTTTGCGCGCGGCGTCGGCTTCGCGAATCGCGGCGGTGTATTCATCAGGCTTTTTCGCCGCCATCAAATTTCGATCGGCACGGTCGGCGCGTTGTTTCTGTTCGAAGATCTCGGCTTCCAGGCGCGTGCGTTCGTGGTGGGCGGCGTCGCGGCGCTCTTCCAGCGCGTGAATTTCAAAGGCGCGCTGATCGAATTCCTTTTCGATCTCGGCGCGCCTCTCGGGGATGCTTTCGATTTCGGCCTGTAGTCTTCTTATATTCGTATCGGCGTTCTGCAAAGCGATTAACTGCGATAACTCCGCTTTCACTCTTTATTTGCTCCTCACAAGATTGGGATTGTAAATGATGGCATTCATGGAACAATAATCACACAGGGAGCGCCGCCCGCGCAAGCGGGGCTGGCCTTGGCTGCTGCCAGTCCGCAAGCGGACGACCGAAAATAGGCCAGCGATTCATCGCTGGGATCGGAAGGCGTCTTCAATCCAGGCAGTCCGTGAAACGGACGGCTGAACTGCATTTGGTACAGAACCGCGAGCCGTAGCGAGCGGATGCGACGATCAACTTGCGAGGGTACGCAAGAAAAGTCGAATCACCGACAACCTGAATGCTCGCACCGGTCGCTCCCCCGACGGGTCGGGGTTCTGTAACTTCAGTCGTCCGCTTTGCGGACTTCGTTGTGAAAAACTCAACCGGATCCCAGCAGTAAACTGCTGGGCTATTGTCGGTCGTCCGCTACGCGGACTCAAGGGCGAACAATCGTCATTGAGAGCTTCTTAATCTTGCCTAAGCTGAGCTACTCTCACGTTATGAAAAATCGCGTCAGTAGTTCTGTGTGCTTGCTCTTCGCCGTTTTTATTTGCTCCGCTGCTGTGTTCGCTCAAGCTCCCTCACCTTCGCCGACGGCGACAGCTACACCGCCTTCCAGCGACGTCTTCATCATTGATGTCGCAAGTCACAACGGCAAAATGAAGCTCGGTCCGCCGGTCAAGATCACGAACTGGGTTGGCTATAACAATCAGCCCTCATTTATGCCAGACGGCCAGAGCGTGCTCTACACATCGATCAGAGACAAGCAGGCGGACATTTATCGGTACGACACTCGCAGCGGCGCGACAACTCAAATTACGAAGACGCCGGAAAGCGAGTATTCGCCGACGCTAATGCCTGACGGCAAATCTATCTCGGTCGTTCGCGTTGAGGCGGATGGCACACAGCGCCTTTGGAAGTTTCCGCTCGCGGGCGGAACGCCGTGGCTGATTTTGGAGAAGATAAAGCCGGTCGGTTATCAGTTATGGATCGACGATCACACGCTCGCGCTTTTCATCCTGGGCAAGCCGAACACTTTGCAGCTCGTGGACACGAGAACAGAGAAGGCGGAAACAATTGCGGAGAATCCCGGCCGAATACTTCGTCGCATTCCTCATCAAAACAAGCTTAGTTTCGTGCACAAGATTTCCGATCAGGAATGGGTGATCAAGGCATTCGACTTAAGGATGCGAACCAGCGCGTCGCTCATTCCCACGCTGCCCGGCGTTGAAGATTACGCCTGGATGCCTTCCGGCGCGCTGCTGGTGGCAAAAGATTCCAAGCTATTCGCGGTGATCCCGTTAACGGGCAAAGACTGGAGCGAGGTGGCCGATTTCAGTAAGACCGGTCTGAAGGGAATCACTCGCATCGCCGTGAGTCCTAAAGGCGATAAGATTGCTCTCGTTGCTCGTCGTTAGTCGAGCCCTTGAAGCTTTTTCTCGTAGACCTTTTGCAATCACCGCTGCGTCTTCAGTCTTAACGATCAGAAAGAAAGTTTTCTTTTGCCGCTTCATTCTAACGTGCGAGTCTGGTTGAATGCCAAGCTCCGGCAGCGGGCAAACCGCGCTTTAATTCGGCAGCTGGATTATCAGCAACAAAAGGCTGCCGCGATTCGTGGCCACGAACGTAATCTGACTATTCAAATGATGCAGGCGTCGGTCGCTGTCCGTGACAAGCTCGAGCGCATCCGCCCATTGGCTCAAGATGCCCGCGTGTTGGAAGTGGGGAGCGGACCGCATGGCTTAATCTTCTTTTTCGAAGCACCTTTTGGGGTCGGTATTGATCCACTGGCTGTGCCTTACGCTAAGCTGTTTTCCGTGTGGCAGCGGCGGGTGCCGGTAGTTGCTGCGTTTGGCGAAGTGCTACCATTCGCCGATGCTTCTTTCGATGTGGTACTTTGCGATAACGTCGTCGATCACGCCGAGCTACCCGCGCGCATCGTGTCTGAGATAGCCCGGGTGCTGGCTCCCTCTGGTCTGCTTTATTTTACGGTCAACGTACATCATCCAGTTTACGCGCTCGCATCCAGACTTCACGCAACCTGGAATGCCTTAGGGATTCCCTACGAGATTCGTCCGTTTGCCGATCACACGGTGCACCTAACGCCGGCGAGCGCACGACGACTGTTTAGAGATTTGTCGTTTTGGATATTGCAGGAAAGCAAAGTCACCGCTCAGCGGGCTGCGTCAAACGGCCTGGAGGGGGCGTTGAAAAAAATCTTTTTTAAGAACTCCTTATATGAAGTAATCGTCGAGCGGAGAGAGAAAGACTCGTGAGAACGTTCCACGCGGAATGCAAGCTGAGACTATCGCGCGCTTAGATTGCTCAAACAAGATCGCCCAGGCGATGCTGCAACAGCGCGGTTATTACGATCGCAGCGGTTTCAGCCCTCAGCGTTCGCCCCCCCAACGTGACAATCTTCCATAAACCCTCGCGGGCGAGTTCGATTTCCTCATCAGCCCAGCCGCCTTCAGGACCTACCAGGGCCACGATTCTCTTTGGTTGCTCAACGAAACTATTAGCCGTTTCAGATAATGACTTGCCGCCGCGTTCCGAAAACATCAGCCGAACTGGTTGAGGAGATTTCTCTTCTTCAGTCGCTGACATCGCGCACAGAAATTCAAAAGTGAGCGGTGCAATAATCTCAGGCACAGATGCCCGGCCGGATTGCTTAGCCGCTTCCAGGGCAATTCGCCGCCAGCGAGTCATGCGATTGTGCGCGTCCTGGTTGTCCCTCAGACGCACATCCGTGCGGTCCGTGTCCAAAGGAATAATGCGACTGACACCAAGCTCCACGGCTTTCTGCACCACGAGATCAAACTTTTCGCCCTTGAGCAAGGCGATACCCAGCGTGAGATTAAGCGGGGATTCGGGACGCGCGGTTTCGACTTCTTCAAGTACATCGAGCGCGGCGCCATCGCGGTCGAGTTCGCGCACCGCGCAGCGAAACTCTTTTCCGGCGCCGTCAAAAACGTAGACCTCGTCGCCGGGCTGCAGACGCAAAACGCCGCGCGCGTGTCGCGCCTCGTCCGCGCTTAACGACACCGTTTGCTCGTCAAGCGCGAACGCGACCGGCGGAGCATAGAATCTTCGGCGAGTCATTTAGTTTGCTTTGCGGACTTACTTTGCGTCTTTGCGTGAATATTCTTAGTTCTTCGATTGCCCGACGGATCGCGTCAGAATTCTCGCAAAGGCGCCAAGGCGCAAAGAAGACAGTTTCAGTCAGATTACCAGCGCGACCCACTCGCCATCTGGATCGGTTTCAAGAGTATCTACGCCCAGTTCCAACAAACGTGATTGGATCAGCTCAAGCTGCGAATCGAGAATTCCCGAAAGAACCAGACGACCACAAGTCGCGCCGAGCAGCGAAGGAAGCAAATCAACAATTACCGGCGCAGTCAGATTCGCGCAAACCAGATCAGCAGATTGTGTCCGTTCGTCGACGCTGCCGAACCGGAAATCGATTTGATCGCCAACGCCATTCAGCCGCGCATTCTCATTCGCGATCTCGATCGCGTCGGCGTCCGTGTCGCACGCCTCGACGCGCGCGTCGGGAAACATTTTCGCCGCCGCAATTGCCAGAATGCCAGTTCCACTCCCTACTTCGAGAAAGCTGCCGCCGCGGAAATGTTTCTCGATGGCTTTCAGACACAGCCGCGTGGTTTCGTGCGTGCCCGTGCCAAACGCCATGCCCGGCTCGATACGAATGACGATGCGGTCTCTTGAAGAGCCGGTCGCATCCACCACCCCAAGCGGGCTGCCCGCTTGGGGACCCCGGTCCGCTCCCGGTTCTGTAACTTCGCTCCACAGCGGCGCGATGATAAAGCGACCAACCTCGACCGGCTGCCAGTCTTTCTTCCATTCCGCCAGCCAGTCGCGATCCACAATCTCGCAAACCTTTAGATCGATGAGGGACGCTTCGGCAAGACTGTAAATCCGCAGTGCGTCTACCAAAGCAGCGCGCACGGTCGCAATGTCAGGACACGTTTCGAAATAGCCAAGCACGGTGACGTCCGTGTCCGTATCGCTCGTTTCCGTTCCCAGTGCGCCCGCTTCCATCAGGCCATATTCCGCAGCTTCGCTCGCTTCACGCGAGATGATCGCTTCCGCTGCGTACCAGACTCTTCGGATCACGATCTGATTCCCAGGTCATCCAGCAGGTGTTCGCGGTCGCGCCAGTCATCTTCAACTTTGACGAACAATTCCAGGTGACAGCGATGGCCGAGCATCTTTTCGATGTCGTGGCGGGCGCGCATGCCGATTTGTTTGAGGCGCGCCGCGCCGTGGCCAATGATGATTTTCTTTTGCGAAGGCCGCTCGACAAAGATCGCGCAATAGATGCGCGTGAAATCTTCGCGCACCTCTTCCCACTTTTCGGTGACCACCGCGGTCACGTAAGGAATCTCTTCGCCCGTTTGTTCAAGAATCTTCTCGCGCACAATCTCGGAGGCCAACACGCGGACGGGCTGATCCGTAAGATCATCTTCAGAAAACAGCGGCTCGCCTTCCGGCAAATGCTGCACCATCTCAGCCAGCAGTTGTTCGACCTGATCGCCTTTCAAAGCTGAGATTGGCACCACCGCTTTCCAGTCGTGCTCGCCCTGATACCATTCAATCAAAGGTAACAACTTTGATTTGTCGGCGAGCCTGTCGGTCTTGTTCAGCAAAAGCAGGGCCGGCTTATCGGATTGCTTGACGAGGTCGAGCACAAAGCGATCGCCGTTGCCGGTGGGTGACGCCCCATCGCGAATCAAGCAAACCAGATCGACGCTCAGCAGCGCATCGTGCACCGCGGCCATCATGCGACGATTCAATTCATAGCCGGGTTTGTGCACGCCCGGAGTATCAACCAAAACGATCTGTCCCTCGGGTCGCGTGACGATGCCGATAATTTTGAAGCGCGTAGTTTGCGGCTTGTTAGAGACGGCCGCGATCTTTTCGCCGACCAGCCGATTCAGCAGCGTTGACTTGCCCGCGTTCGGCCGACCGATAAGCGCGACATAACCGGCGCAATGGCTTGTTTCAGTTGGGATTTCTTCTGGCATGCAGACCGGGGACTATGACAGGCCTTTCAAGGGCTGGCCGAAAGTAAACTCGACGATGTGTCCGTCGGGATCGCGCACCATCGCGAAATAACCCACCACGCCGCCGGCGTCTAGCGGAGGCTGAACCAGAGTATTTTGTTGCCGCGCTTGCTCGGCGATCCGATTAACTTCTTCTCGCGAGTCGCATTGAAAACCGAAATGATCGAGACGCGCCTTCACTTCGTCTTGCACGATTACCAGAACGAAGATGGGATCTTCTCCGGGCGGAGTCGTCGGGCCGAGCCAGACATTGTGGCGGCCTTCGAGCCGGCGGTCACGAACGATCGAAAGACCGCAAAGCGAAGTGTAGAAATCGACCGAGCGATCGATGTCGCTGCAATTGATGGTGATGTGTGTCCAGCGGGTCGGCATGGCGGTCTCAGTGTCTCAAAAAAAGAAACGCGCCGCCAACATAACGGCAGCGCGCGATGGCCCACCCGCTAACGCAGGCGGTATTGACAAAATGTATGATCCGCCGGCTAACGCAGGCGGTACTGACCTTACTTCATCGCCAACTCGCCGTTCAGCTTCATGATTTCTAAGGTCATCTCGGCCGAGGCGTACATGTCTTTCACGTCGAGCCATTCCTTCACGGTATGAATCGCGCGCATGCCGGTGCCGAGGTTGGCGCATTCGATGTCTTTGCGGTTGAAGACGTTTGCGTCACAGCCGCCGCCAGAGGCCATCGTCTTCACATCGAGACCCATGCGCGCCGCGGCTTTGATCACAAGTTGGACGACGTGCGAACTGTCGGGCACGTCCATCGACGAGTAGTCGCGTTCGACATGCGCTTCGACTGAGGCCTTGGTGGTTTTACCCTCAACGGTGACTTCATACTTGGCGGCAGCGTCTTCCAGACACTTCTTCATGTGCTGAGTTTGCGCTTCGAGTTTCTCTTCGCTGCGCGAACGCGCTTCGCCCTGCAGCACGACCAAATTCGGAATGATGTTTGTGGCCATGCCGCCTTCGATCAGACCGATGTTGGCGGTAGTTTCTTCGTCGATGCGGCCGAGCTTCATCGCGGCCAGCCCTTCAGCCGCAATCTTGATTGCCGAAATACCGTCCTCGGGCGCAACGCCGGCGTGCGATTCCAAGCCGTGAATTTTGAACTCCATGTGGTTCGACGAAGGCCCTTTGGTGAACAGGAACCCCGGATCGTCGGAATCGAAAACGATTCCATACTTCGCTTTGATCTTCGAAACATCGACGTTCTTCGCGCCCAGCAAGCCCACTTCTTCGCAGATCGAAAAGATCGCTTCGATGGGCGCATGCGGAATGTTCTGTTCTTGCAAACAGCGAATCACTTCGATGATGACGGCGCAGCCGGATTTGTCGTCGCCCCCAAGCACAGTCGTGCCGTCGGTGCGAATGATGTCGCCTTCGATGATGGGCTTGACGCCTTCGCCGGGAACAACGGTGTCCATGTGCGCGCTCATCATGATTGACTCCGCGCCGGAAATCGTGCCGGGAAAACGGGCGATGACGTTGCCGCTGTTGCCGCCGACCGCACGGCCGGCATCGTCAATCTCGACCTGCGCGCCCATCTCTTCACAATACTTCCTGATGCGCTCGGCGACATCGCGTTCTTTGCGCGAGTGACTATCGATCTGCACGAGTTCGAGCAGAAGGTTCTTGATGCGTTCTTGATTGATCATGAGGTCAGTGTCGATTTGCGATCACCGATGTACATTTATGCCTTCGGCAATAGCCCTGTGCGGCGCGTCTGCGGCTGATTCAAAGCACAACCGCTGAGGGCTAGAGGGTGAAGGCAAGATTGTAAGTCGATAATCCGGAGATTGAAGTCCAAAAGCTTAAGATAAATCCAGAGAATCGTACTACAGCTTCGGCGCCAGCGCTACGGCGTTTGTCGAAAAAGCAGATAGTAGATCGTAATCGGGCCAAACGTAAATCGTCATCTATTCACGATTCACGATTCACCGATTTACGATTTACTCCGCTGGCGCGCCACGCGTCCCGATCAATTCCATAGATCAACACTTCGATATCAAACAACTCCGTGCGGCCTTCGACTTTCTCTCCGAGCCGCTCAGCCACGCGAATAGAAGCGGCATTCAGTGGGTTAATCAAACTAATGACGTGCTCGCGGTCAAGCTCTGTGAAAGCGTACTCGAGGGCACGCCGCGCTCCTTCGGTTGCATATCCTTTGGATTGCGCGTGACGCGCGAGCGTCCATCCTAACTCAAAACCCGGCCAGCCCTCAGCGTTGAGAAAGCCTATGCGCCCGATAAACTTTCCACTCGCTTTCTCCTCAACCACCCAGTGGCCGTAACCCCGCAAGTGCCAGTGCCCAACCATCATGGCCATGTTCCGCCAGGCGTCCAGCCGGCTCAAAGGCTTTCCGCCGAGATAGCGCATCACCTCAAGGTCGGCGCAGATTTCGGCGTAAGCCTCAAAGTCATCCTCGCGCCACATGCGCAAGAGGAGCCGTTCGGTTTCGAGTTGAATTTCAGGCATGGGAATACTTTTCGTTTCCGCGTCGGTTGAGTTCGTCAAGCGAGTTTTGCAACTCGTCTCGCTTGGCGTTGAGCAAAGCCTCATCTGCATTTGCCGGAACGTAAATCGGCGGAGCAATCAGAACGTGTGCGCGCGAGAAGGGCTTGGGCACTTGAGATCGATCCCAGCTCTTCTTCGTTTCCCAAAACCTATTCGCGGTAATCGTGAACGGCAGAATCGGATTGCCGGTTTTCTTTGCGAGCAACACCGCGCCCATCTTGGCGACGTAGCGCGGACCTCTCGGACCGTCGATCGTAAACGCCGTCGGACAGTCGGCGCGCATCAGACGAATCATCTCGACGATCGCGCCCGTCGCGCCGCGCGTCGAAGATCCGCGCGCCGCGCCGTAGCCAAACCGCTGAATGAAGCGCGCGATGTACTCGCCGTCAAAGCTTCGCGAAGTCATCACCACGATACGTCGTCGTTGC
>DASZZL010000038.1:0-13034 GCA_035545035.1 Pyrinomonadaceae bacterium | reverse complement strand
AATGCCCCAGACGTTGAGCAACATCAGAACGCCGTAGGCGCCGCCGACGCCAATCGACAGAGTCTTATTGCTGGCAAAGCTCTGTCCGTTCACAGTCATCATCGCCGGGAAGAACTTGAGCAGGCCGAAAGTAACTACGGCGACGAGAATCAGCATCACGATCGCAAAGATTCGTCCATCTTTGATCAGCGCCGGCACCTTCTTGATGATTAGGAATTCGATCAGGAACAACACGATCGGATAAGTGAGCCACTCGATCAGCAGCACCCAAACGTTGAGGTGAACGCCAGGAACAAGATTCGCGTTGTTGACATCGGCGCCGAGGATGTACATCGCGAAGTAGGTCAAGCCCGCGAGAACCGTAATCACCGCGCCCCAGCGAAAGAACCACAACGCCGGCAGCAGCAAGTCAGGATTCACTTTCTTCTTTGTGTCGGCATCCAGCTTTTTTTGCAGCGGCACGTTGACCAGGTTGAAGAAGTAAAGCATCCCAATCCAGGTTATGCCGGCGACAAAGTGGAGCCAGCGCAAGATGATGGCAGCGACCTCGCGCGCATCAGTGGGCGGATGAAACACGCCGCCAAGCATGCCCAGACCGATGGGAAGATGAACAGTTGAATCGATCAGCATAGGTTCCTCCAGATGATGCTCGGCGCAGCCCGCTCTAGCGGGCCGCAAGCACATTTTATTGGCTGATATTTCGAGCGAAGATTACACCCAGAAGCTTTGCGGCGCAACAGTCTTGCCAACATAAATTCAGTTGGATTGGCTTGCCAGGCGCGCGTTTGTTGCGGTAAACCTACCGGAAATGAATCTGCGAATTTGCCTAACGGGCCTCTTGCTCGTGGTTTGCGGCGTTGCTTTGGCGCAGCAGCGATCAAAGCCAAGTCCGGCTGCAAACACCACGCGTGCGTTGACGATTGTCACCGAGCCGAATGCGATCGTCTGGCTCGATGAAATTCGCCGGGGCGCGACAGATGCTGCGGGAAAGCTCGCGCTGGTAAAGGTTTCGTCGGGCTCGCACTCGCTGCGCGTGCGCGCGAGCGGCTTCAAAGAAGCGACGATGTCAATTCAGCCTGCGCAGCGCGGCGAAATCAGAGTGCGTCTGATGCGCACCACCGACGAAGCCGAACTGATTTTCCAGCGAGCCGAGACTGCGCGCGAGACAGCGAAGGATGACGAAGCCCGTCAGAAGTCAGCCGATCTCTATCGACAGGCGTTGCAGCTTCGTCCAGCGTTTCCGTCAGCGCACGTCGGATTGGCGCGCGTGCTGATGGATCTCAATGATCCGAACGGCGCGTTGGCTGAGATCGAAAGTGCGCGGCGTGACAAGCCAGTCTCTCCTGAAGCGTCCGCCGCCGAAGGACGCATCTATCGCGAGACGGCGCAAACTGATGAAGCGATCGGTTCGTTCAATCGCGCCATACGCGAAAGCCATGGCTTCCAACCCGAAGCGCACGTCGGCCTGGGCCGCGTCTATGAAGAGCAGGGCCAATACGAACTGGCCGTGCGAGAATATCAGATCGCGATCAATCAACTCTCTGATACCGAGCCGATCATCTATCAACTGCTCGGCGCGGCTTACGAGAAGATCGGAAAGAGCAAAGAAGCCATCGTCGCTTACGAGAATTATCTCAGGCTGGCGCCCAACGGCTCGCTGGCGCCGGCCGTGCACTCGATCCTTGAGCAGTTGAGAGAACAGCCGTCGAACTAGAGCCACAGATGAACACGGATAGACACAGATAAGGACTAAATGAAATAATCCATTTCCTGATTTGAACAATCTCTGTTCCTGATCTGTGTTTATCTGCGTAAATCCGTGGCTAATTCCATGACGACACCCGCGCCCTCAATTTCACGCCGCGTCTCGCGCAAAGCGAGCCTGTTCACCGAATCCGTGATTCGTGAAATGACGCGCGAAGCGATGAAGTATGGCGCCGTCAATCTCTCGCAGGGCTTTCCGGATTTCCCCGCTCCCGACGACGTCAAGCGCGTGGCGATGCAAGCCATCGCCGACGACGTAAACCAATACGCGATCACCTGGGGAGCGAAGGATTTTCGCGAAGCCATCGCCCGCAAGACGAAGTGGAATCTGGGATTTGAAATCGATCCGGAGACTGAAATCACTGTGACGTGCGGTTCAACGGAAGGAATGATCGCGGCCATGATGGCCACGGTCGATCCCGGCGAAGAAGTGATCGTCTTTGAACCGTTCTACGAAAACTATGCGCCGGACGCGATTCTCTCCGACGCGCGACCGCGCTACGTGCCGCTGCGCGCGCCTGACTGGAGTTTCGACGCGGCGGAGCTGCGCGCGGCTTTCAATCCGAACACCAAAGCGATCATCATCTGCAATCCCAACAACCCAACGGGCAAGGTCTTCACGCGCGCCGAGATGGAATTCATCGCCGGCTTGTGTCAGGAGTTCGACGCGCTTTGCTTCACTGACGAGATTTACGAACACATCCTTTACCCGCGCGCAGGCGCGGAGATTGCGCACATCTCGATGGCCCAAATCGAAGGCATGCGCGAGCGCACAGTAATCGTCAATTCAATGTCGAAGACTTATTCGGTCACGGGCTGGCGCGTCGGCTACTGCATTGCAAGCCCTGAAATCACCAGCGCGATTCGCAAAGTGCACGACTTTCTGACCGTGGGCGCGGCTGCGCCGCTGCAGGCCGCGGGCGCGTATGCGCTGTCGTTGCCGCCCTCCTACTACGATCGGTTGCAGGCTGATTACGAAGCGCGCCGCGATTTGATTCTGCCGGAACTTGAGAAGGCAGGTTTTGGAACTTTCTCCCCTGACGGCGCTTATTACATCATGACCGACATCAGCGCTTTTGGATTCAAAGACGATATCGAATTCACGCGCCATCTGATTCGCGAAGTAGGCGTCGCCTGCGTGCCGGGCTCGAGTTTCTACAGCCCCGACGCGTCGGGACTGGGCGCGCAGCAAGTGCGTTTTTGCTTTTGCAAGAAAGACGAAACCCTCTTGCTCGCCGCTGAACGGTTGAAGAAGCTGCGCGGATAACGCTTGACCTTGCTCGTCATGCGGCTTAGCATGAGTTCACGGCATCCCCCAAATAACTGAAGGACCCGCAAGCTTGAAAGCGTAAGGAGGTTCGCGCCCATGTCCGAAGAAACAACTGGCAAGTGTGCACACGGGGCCTGTGACTGTCCGCCCGAAGAAGGCAGCAAGTTCTGTAGCGAATACTGCAAAGAAGCCGAGAAATCACACGTGATGGAAATTGGCTGCGGATGTCAACATACGCCTTGTCGCTGACTCGCCCGAGGAATCTCCTTTAGCCTCGATTTACACTGGACACTTCGGGTCGGCTCGGATTGAACGACGGAAGGCGCGTTCAGGCCATCAATCGCGGCGATGCCGAAGCGATTCGCACCGCCGCGTTGCTGTTTCTGCTCACTTGGGTACGTAGCCTCGCCAACCAATATTCTTCCACATCGTGCCTTTGACAATGGCGAACTTGCTTTGTTAGCGTGAGTCGGCTCAGAAAAGTGTTGACTTAAATCGCGCCGGCGCCTGCCTTAGCGTCAGCCTTGATTTCAATCCTTGATGATAAATCCTAAAGCTCGTCGATTGGCCGCCAACGCGCGGTTGGCAATGGCGTTAACGGTAGTCCTGCTAACCGCGACGTCGTGCCATTTGGTGCATGGGCCGGTTGCGGTCGAGAAGCTCCTCACGCCGCTGTCTGACGCAGACACCGCGCAGCTGGTCTACGAAGTCAATCGTCTGGTCGCGGCCCGTTCGATTCACGGCAAAGTTGATATCCAGTTTGAAGACACATCGTTTGCCACTTCCGGCATTGCCGAGAAATATCGCACTGCCGAAGGGTCGATAACATTGCAGCGTCCCGCCAAAGTCTATCTCGTCGTGCAAGGTCCGTTCGCTACGGAAGTGGCGCAGATGACTTCAGACGGCGAGCATTTCAGAATTGCGATTCTCAAGGGCGACGAAAAGTATCACCGTTTTGTGCGCGGTACCAATCAAGCGATCTATGCGAAGCTCGAGATGGACGGCGATGGCAACGTCGTCAAGAAAGGAAAAACAAATACAGAAGCACAGGCGGTCAGTGCTCTTTCCAATCTGCGCCCGCAGCATCTGACTGATGCGCTGATGATTCGTCCGATCGACTTGCACGCGCCTGGCCTGATTTACGCGCAGAGTGAGTTCTATCAGTCGGAAAAAGATCCAGCGCCGCAGAGCACGAAGCGCGTCGTGCGCGGCTATTACCTGCTGGACGAGCTTCAGTCTGGCGATAGCGGCTCGGCGCGTCTGCTACGGCGTTTCTGGTTCGACCGAGTCAACGGCATTCGCCTCGCGCGGCAGCAAATCTTCAACGAGAAGGGCACGCTGATTACCGATGTCAGTTATGGCGAGTCAAAGAAGTTCGGCGACAGCAACGCTCTGCTGCCGGTCCAGGTCGGCCTGACCCGACCACAGGACCATTACAAGATCACGATCACTTACCAGGCGCCCGAATCCGTTACTGTGGATCACGACTATCTGCCCGAGGTTTTTGTGCTGCCGAACAAATGGGGCCTTCCGGAAGTCGATCTCGACGCCGAGAAAAAGCCCGCGGCGCCGAAGAATTAGTCTTCACAGCCTGATTCCCTCACCTTTTCATTCAGGTGCAGAGCGGCTAGGTGTTCGCTCGTCCTTGTATTACTATTCCCGACTTAATAACGAGGCTCGTTTTTTAGTGGACAGTCTAGTTGCTTCCAACATCAGGCAGCGGCCGTTGCGTTCGGCCATCAGCGTGCTCGGAGTAGCGCTGGGTGTGGTGCTGGTGATGCTATTCACCGGCCTCACGCGCGGCATGTCAAATGACCTGCAGCGCCGAAATTCGAACTTGCGCGCTGAGATTATTTTCACGCGACCGGGTTCGATTGAGCTGACCTCAGCTTCAACAAACTTGAGTACGAAATATGTCGAAAAGCTCAAATCGATCGAAGGGGTCGAAGCCGCGTCACCGGTAATTCTCGATTTTTATCCAAGCGGCGCGTTCGGCGTGGAACAGGTTGAGGGGGTCGATTGGGACAGTTTCGCGAAGATGAACAGCATCAGTCTGATCGAAGGCAATCCGCCGCGCGCCTTTGATGAAATCGTAATCGACGAAATGAAAGCCAGCCGAAAACATCCCGTTGGAAGCGTAGTCAAAATTTTCGGCGACAAGCCGTATCGGGTGGCGGGAATCTATTCGCCCGAATCCGGCGCCCGCGCCAAGTTAACGATCGAGGCATTACAGAACGTGCTACAAGCTCCCGGCAAGTGCACATACATTTTGGTGAAGTGCAGGAACTCAAGCGAACAAGTAGCGGTTGCCAAACGAATCAGCGAACAGCTTCCCGGAAACAAAGTGCAGTTCACGCGCGACGTTTTCACGAGCATCGAGACTGCGATCCCCAGCCTGGGCATCTTTCTGCGAGTGCTGGTTGGCGTGGCTTCAGTGCTCAGCGCGCTGGTGGTCATGCTGGCCATGTACACAACCATTACTGAACGCACGCGCGAGATTGGCATCCTCAAAGCCATGGGCGCGTCGCGACGTTACATCATTAGCGAAATTGAACGAGAGGCGTTGGTGATTAGCGCCCTGGGTCTTGTGGTCGGCTTTGCACTGGCGGCAGGCGCAGGCTTTTTCATTCACAAGGCTACCGGACTGGTTTTCGAGTTCGGCGGCTGGTGGGCGCTGACTGCGGCTTTGATTGGTCTGCTCGGCGGCGCAGTGGGTGCGTTGTACCCGGCAGTGCGCGCCGCCAATCTCGACCCGGTTCACGCACTGGCGTACGAATGATTCGACTGTGGCCGGCTCAAAGTAACCAACTCCCTGACGCAGACGTCTCAAAGATGAAAGACTCTTTTTGATGTCACATGTCGGATTGAAGCGACGAATGACAGAATAGAATCCGTAGCATTGACGATGGCAACGATCTTAAAAGCCGAGAATCTCGAAAAAGTTTATCGCGTTGGCAAGGTTGATGTGCCGGCCCTGCGCGGCGTGTCGCTCGACGTGGAAGAGGGAGAATTCCTTTCCGTCATGGGGCCGTCGGGTTGCGGGAAATCAACGATGCTCCATTTGCTGGGCGGTTTGCTGACGCCGACGAAAGGCCGCATCGTGATCGCCGGAGAAGACTTGACCGCGGCTTCCGACGCCAAGCGCACCGACATTCGCCGGCGAAAGATTGGATTTGTATTTCAACGCTTTAATCTATTTCCCACTTTGACCGCCGAAGGAAACCTGCGTCTGGCCGAACGCATTCACGCCAACGGCGCAGACGATCCCGATCACCGCCGCGAAATCCTGCGCCTGCTGCGACTTGAAGACAAGATGCATCACAAGCCTCTGGAGCTTTCCGGCGGCGAGCAGCAACGCGTGGCGCTGGCGCGCGCGGTCGTCACGCGCCCGGCGATCGTTCTCGCCGACGAACCAACCGGCAACCTCGATTCGGAAAACTCGGCAATCGTTTTGAAGATGTTTCAGGAACTGAACCGCCGTTTCAACCAAACCATCATCATGATCACCCACAATCCCGAAGCGGCGGACGCTTCTCGTCGCGTCATTCAAATGCGCGATGGTCATATCGTCGGCCCTGCCGCGAAGGCTTGACCACTCTGAGCCGCCAACAAAGCCAATCGACGGAAAGTCCCGCCGCCCAGCGTGGAACCGCGTTTGCATTCGACAAATGCCGCGGTCTGGCTAATAATCACGCCAGCACTGAACCGAAACCATGGGATTCCTTTCAGCCAGCGCCAAGAGAGTCTTCTTCTGGACATACCCGCGAACGTCGTGGCAATGGGATGTGCTGTGCGTGTTGATCTTGGTTTTCATATTTCTGACGCCGAAAAGCTGGTTTGAAAACACTGCCTTTCAGCGCAGTCATGCGGCTCAAACCACGATCATCATGTCGGCCGAGGTCGTGGGCCCTCAGTTGGATAGAGGCGAGATCGAACGCCGCGCGAAGCAGCTTTCAGGCCGCGCCAACGCTCAGGTCATTGCCGTGCGCGAGCGGCGCGACGGAACCGGAAAATTAATCGCCTATGAGGTTGACATTCGCTGACCATGCTTTATAATTTTGGAGCTTAATTTGCTTGAGGCGTTTAATTAAGATGGCGCGCTCAAGGCGTCTGTTGGGGCCCGCAGGGGCCTTATGTTTTAGTCAGGAGTCATGATGAAGAAACTTTTTTCCCTTAGCTTAGTAGTCGGATTATTTCTGGTGACGATGTCGATCGCTCCAGCTTCCAGGACCAACGCGCAAAGCGCCGGTCTGGTTAGCTCCATTCTCAACCGCATGGAGCGCCAAAAGCGAAGCTTGAAGACGCTGCGCGCGGATATCACCATGGAGAAGTACAACTCGCAGCTTCGCGAGAAGGAGATGTGGTCCGGCGTCGTGCTGTACATACCGGTCGCGGCGGGCAATGCTTTCGTGCGTTTGGAGTGGAACAAGCCGCAGCACGAGATTCTGACAACCGAAAACGGCAATTACACTTTGTTCCGTCCGCGTCTGAAGATTGCGTATGAAGGCAAGACGAATTCGATTAAGAAAGGGAACGATAGCGACGTTTTGGCTCTGATGAATATGTCAGCCACGCAGCTGCGCACTAAGTTTGGCGAGTTCCAGGACATGCGGGATGAAACGCTCTGGGGTGGCGTGGCCACTACCCACTTCAAAGTCTTCCCAAAAGTCGCGGCCAGCTATAAGCACATCGAAGTCTGGATCGACAACGAAGGCATGCCGGTGCAGACCAAGATGGTTGAGAAGAACGACGATGCGACCACCGTGCGTTTGACGAATTTGGCGAGGAACCAGACGATTCCGTTGGATCAGTTCAAACAAAATCTGGATTCGAGCGTGAAGCGCGTGAAGGGCTAAGCCAGGCCGCCTTGACTGCATATCGGGAGGGGCTTCGGGTAACCGAAGCCCTTCGATGTTTTTCGGTATTGCGCTCTGAGAGACCGCGCGCGCCTTCTTGCCTTCACGGCAAGGCTCGGCATATTCTTCTTGCACCCGAACGCCGGCGTTAATTCGTAATGCGAAAGAGCACCTTTCTTAAATGGAAACTGCGCCAGGCCGCTTTCATTTCGCGCGCCCTGCTTTCGACCAACCACGTCGTGCTCGCGCACATCATTCCCATGCGGCGCTGCAATCTCGCCTGCGGCTATTGCAACGAATACGATCACACGTCAACGCCAGTGCCGCTTGACGTGATGAAGCGACGCATCGACAAGCTCGCTGAACTCGGCACCTCAATCGTGACCATTTCCGGCGGCGAGCCCATGATGCACCCGGACCTTGACCAGATCATTCGCCACATTCGCTCGCACGGAATCATCGCCGGGCTGATCTCGAACGGTTACTACTTCACGCCCGATCGTATCAAGCGTCTGAACGAAGCGGGCCTCGACTCTCTGCAAATCAGCATCGACAACGTCAATCCGGACGAAGTGTCGCGCAAGAGCCTGCGCGTGCTCGACAAGAAACTGCGTTACCTGGCAGAGTACGCCGACTTTCACATCAACATCAATTCAGTAATCGGCGGCGGGATCCACCAACCGGAAGACGCGCTGACGGTCGCGAAGCGCGCGGTTGAATTGGACTTCTCAACGACTGTGGGTGTGATTCATAATGAAGACGGCACGCTCAAGCCGCTTACTGAAAGCGAGAAGCAGATCTTTCATGCGGTGAAGAAGCTCGGCAACAAAGATCACGCGCGCCTCAACTGGTTTCAGGACAGCATCGCCGAAGGCAAACCTTACGAATGGCGCTGTCGCTCAGGCTCGCGCTACCTGTACATATGCGAAGATGGTTTGGTGCATTGGTGCTCGCAGCAGCGCGGCTATCCCGGCACGCCGCTCGAAGATTACACGATGGAAGATTTCGCCCGCGAGTACAAGACCGAAAAATGGTGCGCGCCCACCTGCACAATCCAATGTGTGCATCAGGTTGGCATCCTCGACAACTGGCGCGACCCACAGATGACGCCGGTTCAAATACGCCGCGAACAGAAGCAGAAAGAAAAAGAGCGCGTGGGCGAGATTCTGCGAGCAGAGTAGCGATTGCGCTAAGCGACCGTCTCGTGAATATCCCCCGCAATCGTGTAAAGCGTCACTGAACTCGACAGCCCCAACCCTGAAAGTCTTCCCGCCATAATCACCACCGTCTCGCCGATTTCAACCAAGTCGGCCTGAAGCAAAGTCCGCTCGCCAAGCTTCAATAACTCCTCCGTGTTTTTCGATCGTGTAGTCAACACGGGCTCGACGCCCCAAATCAGAGCCAGTTCATTAACAACTTCGCGCGATGACGTCAGCGCGATGATGCGTTGATTGGGACGCAGGGCGGAAAGCCGGCAGGCCATCAAACCGGACTCGGTGAAGACGGCGATGATGCGCGTGTTCATTTCATCAGCGGCGAACGCCGCCGCTTCGCATAGGGCGCGACTGACGCGGCCTGACTGTCGTCCCACGAGTTTGCTGACGATGGAACGCCCTTCGGTGCGCGTTTCAGCCGTCTCGATGATGCGGGCCATCGTGGCGACCGCCGCCACGGGATACTGTCCAGTCGCGGTTTCGCCCGAGAGCATCACGCAATCCGATCCATCCCAGACGGCGTTCGCGACGTCGGTCGCTTCGGCACGCGTTGGCCGCGGGTGATCGACCATCGACTGCAACATCTGCGTCGCGGTGATCACCAGCTTCCCCGCTGCATTCGCCTGCTCGATAATTTGCTTTTGATAGACGGGGACTAGTTCTACGCCAGTCTCCACGCCCAGATCGCCGCGGGCCACCATGACCCCGTCGGCGGCTTCAATGATTTCATCAAGGTGCGCTATGGCTTCAGCTTTTTCAATCTTGGCGACCAGCGGCGCGCGGCTGCCGGCGGCGTCAATTAACTTCTTCGCTTCGGCGCAATCGGCGCCGCTGCGCACAAATGACAACGCGATGTAATCGGCGCGCTGCTGCGCCGCCCACTTCAAGTCGTCGCGATCCTTTTCCGTCAGCGAAGGAATCGGCAGACTGATGCCCGGCAGGTTGATTCCCTTTCGCTCGCCCAGAACGCCGGCGTTGATGACCCGCGTGACAATTTCAGTTTCGTCCGCGCTCTCGACCCGCAGTTCGATCGCGCCGTCGTCCAAAAGCACCCGCGCGCCCGGAGGAACGTCGCGCGGCATGCTGGCATAGTTGGTCGAAACTCTTGTCTTGTCGCCGTCAACCTCTTGCGTGGTGATGGTGAACTGCTGATTAGCTTCGAGCGTGACCGGCTGATGATTCTTGAGCGTGCCGGTGCGAATCTTCGGCCCCGCAAGATCGACCAGCACTGCCAGCGGACGATTCATTTTTTCCGCGGCGGCGCGCGCCATCCGAATATCGTTCGCTTTTTCGTCCTGCGTGCCGTGCGACATGTTGACGCGCACGCCGTCGATACCCGCGGCCAGCATCGCTTCGATTAGCTTCGGATCCCGTGAAGCAGGTCCCAGTGTCGCCAGAATTTTTGCTCTTCTCATTTAAACTTGCAGTGAACGACAGATCAAAATAGAAACGGTATCACGGCGGGAACGCGCCGCGCATAAGAATCGAACTCTGCGCCGAACGCTCCCCGCAGAAGCTTCTCTTCGCTGCGCACGCGAACTACAGTCCCAACTGCGTAGACGACGATCGCTATCAGTAACCCGACCCAATGGCTAACAGCTAAGCCTGTAGCCAGCAACATGCCGAACATTCCCGTGTAGATCGGATTGCGCACCAGCCGATATGGTCCTTCAGTAATCAACTTGTGCCCTTCTATCAAACGCGCGCCCAGGCTCCACTGCTTGCCAAGTGTTCTGATCGCCGCCGAGACGAACCACACCGACCCGACCGCCACCGACATCGTGAAGACGGCAAGCACGATCTCAAGCGGCTTGCTCAACGCCACTATCGGACTAAAGAAAAGGCGATGCACCGACCAGGCGATCCCATAACTTGCACCCTGGAGCGCAATCCCAAGTATTGACGAGCGCTCACGCCTGCTCTCCGGCGCGGCGGGCGGCTTTTTGCGCGCGAAAAACAGAATGCCGAACATAAACCATGACGCCATGACGATGGCTAAGACGAGACCTGGCAAGAATTCGAGTCTGATTATCACGATTGGTTCAGTTCGATTCGCGCAACAAAGATTGTTCAGAGTCGAATCGCTCTTCCAGTTTTCTCCGCCGCTTGCCCATTAGCGCTTCCGTGGAACAGCATTCTGGCTCGGCAGGCAAGTATCGCACGCCCTCCCTCACCGCCCCACCCCAGCCGGGCTGCCCGTCTGGGGACCCCGGGGTCGGGCTGCTGCTCCGGCTGCCAGCGACGATTTGACTACACGCTCGAGCTCCACTCCTGAATTTTCACTGTAACCGATAAAGCGCTTTACCAACTTCCCGCCGCGATCGAACACGAACGCCTGCGGGATATTTTGATCGTCCCCGAGAAACGAATCAGCGACTTCGTCGTCGGGAAATCCGAGCGGATATTGAATTCCAAACTCTCTGGCATAACCTGGCACCAAATCGCGATCGTCGGCGCCGCCGACATTCAGTCCGATGACCTGCAAACCCTGCGCTGCGTATTGCCGCTGCAATTCGACCAGTCGTGGCGTCTCTGCCCGGCAAGGCTCGCACCAGGTCGCGTAAAAATCCAGGACCACAACTTTTCCTTTGTAGTCAGCGAGCTTCGCGCGTTGATTGTTATCAAGCGTCCAGCCGACAGTCTCGACCGTCCCGGCCGGTTTCCTGGTGCAAGCGGTAAAAACGAATGCCGACCAGAGCACCAGCATCATCAGCGCAAGATCAAACTTGAGTTTTCGATTCACAGTTGGAGGTCTACGACTCTTCATCGGCCTCGCTATTCGCTTCACCGGCGTGCGGCTGCTCGCCGATTTCGACCGGGTCAATTTTCTGTCCCGGCACCAGGTACTCTCCATTCGCCCAGCGACCGAAGTCGATCAGCTTGCATCGTTCGGAACAGAAAGGCCGCCACGGATTGTCCTGCCATTCAATCCGTTTTCCGCAGGTTGGACAGGTTCGCACAAGTCAAAAGTAAGAAGGAAAAAGATAAAAGTAAAGGCGAAAAAGAGAATGGAGAAATTCGGAGCGCGGCGGCAAGCAGAACCGCGAAGCGGTTCCGTAACGCAGCCCAACGTTGCCGCAGTGCGGCTACGTTGGGTCAGGTGGGAACCCCGATATCTTGCGCAACCCTGACAGGGTTGCGGTCACGCGTGCTCAACATGGTTCCCAGAGTAGCCGAAGCGGCAACCCTGGGCTGTCTCTGCTCAACCGCTTTGCGGTTGACTTGGTTCACAGCATGATTATTGCTGAACCAAGATCCACTCCGTGGCGTAGAATGGGTCAGGAGTTCTGGGCTTATGGCTGACTATAAAGAGAAATTCGACGACCTGCATCGCGCGGCCAAACGCAAGGCGCGCGAGATCGACGAGAAGTTGGGAGTGAAAGGCATCGTCGAAGACACCGCGCGCGTCGCGGGTGATGCCGCTCGTCTGGGCGCCAGGACGATCGCTGACGGCGCCGAGCAACTGCGCGCCGAAGCCGAGCGCTTCGCCGACGAGTCAAATCTGCGGAAGACGGCCGGTCACGCCGCCGATGAAGCAAAGCGCCGCGCGAAAGATGCGGGCAAGACCATTCGCGACGCGGCCGGTGACGCCGGCAAGATCATACGCGATGCCGCGGGCCCGGCCGGCAAGAAGGCCGGCGAAGTATTCGACGAAGCGAAGAGTTACGTAAGCACTGCTTCGAAGATGGCCGGCAAAGGCGTGCGCGCAAGGCGTGCGGGCGCGGCCGCGACTGCTGGAATTCTGAAAGCTAAGGATTGGGTCAAAGGGAATCCCGGCAAAGCCGCCGCTGTTTCGTTCTCGCTGATCTTAGGCGTGCGCATGGGCGCGGCGCTTCCCGGCCTGGATGCGGTGTTGCTGGGATCGCATCCGCACTGGTTGACGCATTCGGCGCTGCCGGTCTGGGGATTGCGCAAAGCGAGTGAGAAGTT
>DASZZL010000037.1:0-29941 GCA_035545035.1 Pyrinomonadaceae bacterium | reverse complement strand
CTTTCACGGCGGTAACACGGGTTCGATTCCCGTACGGGACGCCACTCTCTTGCGAAGCATTCTCTGGTTATTGCTCCGGCGCGTTTAGCGGTGTAGCATGGGCGCATGCGAACAGGCATGCTGGTTCTGGCGTTGGTTCTGACGCTCGGCATTGGCATGTGTGGGCGCGCGAGGCGTGATGCATTGAGCGTCAGCCCTTCGATGTTTGCGACCTCACCTCTTTCTTCTACAAACGCGGCGAAGCCTGACTTTGACAAAGAGATCAAACCGATCTTTCAGTCACGTTGCATGCCCTGCCATTTTCCCGGAGGCAAAGTCTACGATAAGCTGCCATTCGACAAGCGAGAGACAATCACCAGGCTGGGCGCAAAACTCTTCACTCGGATCAAAGACGAGAAGGAGCAGCGTCTGATCCGCGAGTTTCTCGGTCAACCTTAATCCCAAAACATTAGTGCTCTGAATACGAACAAGAAATTTGCGCATGTCTTGGCGTCTGGGCGCCTTTGCGTGAAGCTATCTCTCGCAAAGTCGCAAAGTCGCAAAGACTTCTTGCTTCAATCTCCCGAGAATGCCTCGCGGATCGAAGAGAATTTTCATTCCGTTGCTGACAACACGATGCGTTCCGACATCAACGGGAATATCGGCCCAGTCAGGAAGCGCGAAGCTGTACTCAACCTCCAAACCGTCTTTGTAGAAGACACGCAGAGATTTGACCCGTCCCCAGTCTTCCACTTTGAGCTCGCCAACTTCGCCAAACGCTGACGCCCATGACTGGTCGCTGATGTAACGTTCCGAATGCTTCGTGAGAATGATCAAATCCACGTCTGATTCTTCATTAGCAACATCACGAGCGTACGAGCCAACCAGCGCAACGCCTTCGATGTCCGGCCGCAGACTTGCCCATCCACTGAATTTGTCGAGGAAAGCTTTAACGTCCACGGCAACAATGTTTCCTGATTGCGAACGCAGCCTCGTCACGCACTTTCACGCGATCGGCTGAGGACGGCCATGATCAGCAGAACGACAAACGGAACCGTGTTGTAGAGCGGACTCATCCAGCCTAGACGTCCGGCAAAATAATCGGACCAGTGAATCGCTGCGAGCAGGAACGCGAAAACCATCAGGCAGTAATGCACACTTCGCCTGCGCTCGTAGTTGAAGATGCACCAGAAAGACATGAGCCCGACGAAGATCGCCGCGGCGCCCTGCTCTCTCAGAATGTGAGCGATGCGGAACGACTGGGCCGCATTAGACTCCAGCACTGCCGGAAACAGCAGGGCCGCCGCGCCATACACGATTGCACCTGCTCCGAACAGACCGTAGATGACTGAGTTGATTCTTTTCATTTGAGGACCTGATTCCAATACTAGCTTAGGTCCGCCTCACTTTCCGGCAATCTTTGCCGTGCGACGGACCACATCGAACAGCTTGTCTTCTGCGATCACGTGGCCGGTAAGTTTCTTCTTGCTGTTGGCGATAACCCGCTGTCCAGCCTCGGACTTATCGAGGTCTATCAGTGCCTGCTGAATTCTTTTCGCGAGTCCTTCATTGAATCCAATTCGCACTGCAATCGCATCGTGCGGAATCGGATCGCTGCTGGCGAGTGTGATCAGATTCTCGGTCGATACCCCTGAGCGTTGCGCGACTCCGAGCGCGCCATCGTAAATCGCGCCTGCATCCACACGGCCTTCCAGCACGGCAGCAATCACTTTGTCGTGACTGCCGGCGAAGATAGTTTCCTTGAAGAAGGTTTCCGGATTGATTCCCTTTTCAATCAGCATCGCGCGCGGATAGACATAGCCTGACGCTGACTTCGGATCGACAAAAGCGAACCGCTTCCCTTTCAAATCCGCGATTGTTTTCAGCCCGCTATCCTTGCGAGCCACGATGATGCCGCGATAAGTCGCCGAGCCTTCGATGATCGACTGCGCAATGATGCGGATCTTGCCGCCCCGAGCCGCATCCACGTACGCGAACGGCGAGAAGCTGCCGACGTCGACCGAACCGTTTTCCATCTGCGTGCGCAGATCGCCGTAGTCCTTCGCGATGTAGAGCGTCACCTTCTGGCCGATCGCGTCGGAAAGATAATTCATGAGCGGCTCAAACTCCGCCCGCATCTCGGGCTCGCTCAAGACGGGCGTGAAGCCGAACTTCAGCTCTTGAGCGCTGGCCGAATTCGTGAAGAGTCCTGCGAACAGGACAGCGAGAATCAACCACAATGCGTGACGGCGTTGCATCATTGAATTCCTATTCTGGAGTCGATGAAAGCGCCAACGGCGCGCAATGTAAAAGCCTGGGGCATCGCCCCAGGAAAGCATCCAAGAAAGTGATCGAGCGCTGAAGGCGCGGAAGACTTGATCCAGGGGTGGCGCGCGCTTACCCCTGGCTGTCTTATTTCACGCCTTCAGCGTGACTACTGTGCGACTTCATACTCCGGCTTCGGCACTCCCATCAACCAATGATCGAACCAGCCGACGATGTGTTCGAGTCGCTCGATGCGGTGCCAGGGTTGGCCGGAGCGTGAAAGCTCGTGCGTCTCGTTCGGGAAGCGCACCATCACTGTCGGTATCTTTCGATACTTGAGCGCGCGAAACATTTCTTCGCCGCCCGCGCCGGTGGGCGTGCGGTAATCGGTTTCGCCCAGAATCAACATCAAAGGCGTCGTCACATTCTTGATGTAAGTGATCGGAGAACGCGCTTTGTAATCTTCCGGGTCTTCGAACGGCGGCGCTTTGAACCAGCTCGGCTGAAACAAAGTGAAGTCCGCCGAGTACCACCAATCAGCCCAACTCGCGATGTCGCGCTGCGAAACAGCCGCCGCGAATCGCGTCGTGTGCCCGATCGTCCAATTCGTAAGCAGTCCGCCCCCGCTACCGCCGGTTACGCCCAACTTCTTTTCATCGATGTAGCCGCGTTTGATGACTAGGTCCACGCCGGCCATCAAGTCTTTGTAGTCGTCGCCGGGATAGTTGTACTGAATGATGTTGCCAAACTCCTGCCCATACGTCGTGCTGCCGCGCGGATTCGGATAGAGCACGACGTAACCCTTCGCCGCCATCCACTGAAACTCGTGATCGAAGACAAACCCGTACGCCGCGTGCGGGCCGCCGTGAATGTTCAGGATGAGCGGGTACTTCTTATTCGGATCGAAGTCCGGCGGTTTCTGTATCCACGCATGGATGCGTTTGCCGTCGAAACTCTGGTACCAGATTTCTTCCGGCTCCGTCAGACTGAGCTTTGCGAACAACTCATCGTTGAGATGTGTTAGTTGCTTTGGCTGAGCGCCGGCGCGATCGAGCCAAAACACATCGCCGATGCGCGTCGGCGTGGAAATAATCAAAGTGAACTTTGAAGCATCGGGAGTCGCCCGATAGCTAACGACGGCTTGATTGCCGCTGGTCACGTCTGTTTCTTTGCCGGTGGTTGCGTCAAACGCGCCGAGGTTTGCTCTCCCTTCTTTGCCATACAACGCAATGATGCTCTTGCCGTCGCTCGTCCACACAGGCGGAGCGCCCCCGCCGCCGCGCGGCGCGGTGTTGTCGCCGCCGACTCCCGAGCCGAGATCGTAATCGAAATCGCGCGTGAGATTTCGCGGTTGAGCGTTCGGCGCGATATCCATGACCCACAGATCGGGTTCTGTATAAGATTGCACGGGCTTATTCACCGAAGCGTAAAACGCGAACTGCTTGCCGTTGGGACTGACGGAAAAAGCGCCGGTGCCCATGTCGAATGAAGTGAGTTTTGCCGGCGACCCTCCGGCGACGGAGATTGAATAGACATCCGTCTTCGGCAGTTCGTAGTAAGGCTCGTCTGAATGGTCCGAATCGAAATAAATCTGCGAGCTGTCTTTGGCCCAGGTGACGTTGGCGTCATCATAGCGACCGCTCGTGAGTTGCTTCGGCGTCACCTTGTCGTCACCGCTGCGCGGCGCATTGATGACCCAGATGTGTTGCTGATGTTTTGTATCGAGATAGCCGGCGCCGTTGGCACGATATACGGCGCGCGTGATCACGCGTATGTCGCTCTCGCGTGGCTCTTCCTTCTTCGCTTCAGTCGGACTCGGAGACGGCGAGGCCGGTGGCTTCAGCGCTGCGGCTTGCTTCGCCAAATCTTCCGGATTGGCCCCGCTAACGAATGCGATCATCTTGCCATCGGGTGACCATTGTGGCCCGCCTGCTCCGCGCGCGATGGTCGTAAACTGGAACGAGTCGCCGCCCGCCATCGCCAGCATGAAGAGTTGCGGCGTGTCCGGGCGCCCATCCTTTTCCGTGACGCGCACAAAGGCAAGGAATCTTCCATCCGGCGACCAGCGCGGCGAAGAATCTCTTGGGCCGGCGGTCAGTTGATGCGACTCGCCGGTGGCGGGAGAGACGCTCCAAATGGCCGTGTTATAGCCGTCCTTTTTATCATTCACGGTCACGCGCACGAACGCCACGCGCGAACGGTCGGGCGAGATTTGCGGATCGGCGGCCCAGACAAAATTGAACAAGTCCTTCTCAGTGATGTTCCGCTTCTGAGCCAGAGCAGGACACACAAGTATCGTGATCGTGACGAAGACAAACAAGAGACGAGATCGCATAGTGGCTTCCTTTCCGGGTCGTAATGGAAATGCGTAGAGCATTCTAGTGGGAACCAGGGAAAAGAGGAAAGGGGCTTGAGCAACGAGAACAGAAATCGGAGATGAATCTGCCATTGCAACCCGAAGGTTTGCGCGAAAGTAGCCGGAGGTCGGAGCGAAGCGAAGACCTCCGGTACCGAGGCGATTGATCATCCGCACCCCGGCGGGGTGCCAGAGCGACCAGATTCACAAAAGATTCTTCCATTTCTCGCACCCCTTCAGGGTGCATCTCATTGTTCTTATGTGTTCCGGTGGTCTACGCTTTGCTTCGACCACCGGCTACTATCTGGCAGCCCTTCGGGCTGCAACACCTTAGGCTGCGAAGAACTGATCAAGGATCGCTTTGAGGTCGGCTGTAGTTTGATATTCGCGAACAGTCACTCGATCACTGCCGGCAATCAAAGCGGACAGCGCTCGACCGCAGCTCGGGCGAAAGAGACACAGAGTCCGTTTGCCCCATTCAGTCGCCTTCGCAATTTCAAAACCAACGCCTAAGCTCGGCGTCGTCACTTCGGCAACCAAGAAATCGGCGTCTCTCAGCCAGGCAAGGTCCCGATCGTGAATCCAGCGATCGTCGTTGCCTTCGCCTAGCACAGTCAGCTCCGCACCGGCGACGTGTTCAGTGAGAACTTCGCCGTGTGCACGCAGCAATTTCACGATCTCCAGATAAAGCGCGGCGTTCTCGCGCCCGCCGCGAATCGCACCTGCGAAATAGATCTTCATCGTGCTATCTCACAATCATCGATGTGAACACATACGCCTGGAGCAAGACCAGAATGCCGACGAGCGCCGCGAGCGCCAAACTGTGAAAGAAAACGTAGCGCAGGATGTCGCCTTCGTGGCCGTACCAGCGCGTCGCGGTGCTGGCGACGACGATTGATTGCGCATCGATCATTTTTCCCATCACGCCGCCGGAACTGTTCGCCGCGGCCATCAATGTTGGGCTGAGACCAAGTTGTGTGGCAGTGATTTTTTGCAAGCTGCCGAAGAGAACATTGGAAGAAGTGTCCGAGCCGGTCAGGGCGACGCCGAGCCATCCGAGCATCGTGCCGAAGAAGGGATACAGAAAACCGGTCTTCGCGAAAGCCAAGCCGAGCGTCGCGTCCATGCCCGAATAGCGCGTCGTGAATCCGATTGCCATCATCGCGGCGATGGTCAAAAGCGACGTGCTCACCAGCCTGAGAGTTTTCCAATAGACGCGCAAGAGTCCGCGAACGGAGTATCCCATTGCGAGGCCGGCGATGATCGAGGCTAGCAAGATGCCGCTGCCCGATGCTGACAGAAAGTTGAAGTTGAACACCGCGTTTTCCGGGGCGGGCTTTGCAACGACGGGCGGCACGCGCAGAACGAGTTTGTCGAGACCGTGAATCGGAATCTTCGGCGCAGAGATGCCGTCGAGGAATCCTTTCGTCTGCGGCAATCCCCAGACAAAGACGACGACACTGAGAATGATCCATGGCAGCCACGCGCGGAAAAGATAGCCACGGAGACTCAGAGGCACAGAGACCGGAGAATTAGAGCCAGTTTGACCCCGGTCATCATTCTTTAGATTTTCTTTCTCGGTATTGTCTCTGTGACTCTGTGCCTCTGTGTCTGGGTCGGGCTCACCCGGAAATCGCCAGATGCGTTTGGGCTGCCAGAATCTTAAGAAGAACGCCAGCGAGGCAATCGAAACGATCGCGGCAACTACATCGACCAACCACGGACCATGAAAGTTGGACACCAAAAATTGCGGAACTGCGAAGCAGACACCCGCGACCAGAATGGCCGGCCAGATTTCAATCATGCCGCGGAAACCTGCGAACGCCCAGATCAACCAGAACGGAACGATGACTGAAAAGAATGGGAGCTGCCGTCCAACCATCGCGCTCAATGATTTAAGATCCAAACCGGTCACACCTTGCAAACCGATAAGCGGCGCTCCCAACGCTCCGAAGGCTACCGGCGCAGTGTTAGCGATCAGCGACAGACCTGAAGCCGAAAGCGGCGTGAATCCCAGACCGATCAGAATGGCTCCGGTCACTGCCACGGGCGTCCCGAATCCGCACGCGCCTTCGATGAATGCTCCGAAGCTGAACGCGACCAGCAGCAACTGCAGCCGGCGATCCTGAGTGAGTCCCGTGATGCTGTGACGTAAGCGCTCGAAGAGTCCGCACTCGTTCGTCAATTGATAGAGAAAGATCACGTTGAGCACGATCCAGCCGATGGGGAACAAACCGTAAGCAGCGCCGTAGCCGGCGCTCGCGAGAATCATCGCCGTCGGCATGCGAAAGACCGCGACGGCCACGATCAAAGAAGTAACCAGTCCGAGCAGGGCGGCGTAATGTGCTTTGATTCGGAGAACCCCGAGACTTCCGAGCAGCACCATTATCGGCAGCGCCGCCAACGCGGTGGAGAGCACGACATTGCCTAACGGATCATAAACTTGCGACCAGGTCATGTGTGCAACTCGATCTTAAAAAGGCAGCGGGATATTTATCACGCCATGCTCGATACGCCAACTGAATTCGACTAATGAGTCGGCCCTTGGCGGGGTACTGACAAAGCTCTCGTTTCGAGCTACTGCCACGCCTTTTCATTGACAGCAACGCAAAGCAGGAGTAAAAGTCGCTCATCCCCTGCAGTCCTGGTCGAACGGATCGGCTGGACTGCCCTCCAAACAGATTTCCGAAAAAGGAGTGTCCATCATGAAAAGACTCGTGACCATGGCAATCGCGGTATTCGCTCTGAGCAGCTCTACTCTGGCGGCGGGTGACGTAAATATTACGATCTCGTCAAATCATGGCCAGATCAAGACCAGCGCGAAAGAGTTTCGCTTTTCTCGATCGCCGCGAGATTTGGCGGGACAGACAAGTGGAATGGCGGCGGCTGGTCAGGCAACTGGCGCACGGGGAACGAGTGCCGCGCGCGCCGGAATGAAAAGAGCCAGCGATCCGATCATAATCGTCAGAGTGATCGACGAGACATCCAAGTTCTTTCAGATCGCGGCGGTCCAGGGCGAGCTATTACCCGCGGTTCTGTTTGAGTTCACGCGAACCAGAGGTGGCCAAACGGAGGTTTATCAAACTGTGCGGCTCACGAACGCGATGGTTTCGTCGGTCAAGATGCTAAATGGATTGGACCGCCCGATGGAGGAAGTCTCATTCACTTTTCAAAAGATCGAATACCAAAACAAAGACGGCGCGGCGGCGGCCACCGATAACTGGAGGTCCAATTAAGAAATAGAACCTCTTTTTAGCTTGCGGACTGGTCGGCGACAACTTCCAGCTCGCTGGTTTCCAGCGATGCTTCGACACGGATTCTTGCCGTTTCGCCTTGAATGAGGATGCGGCGCTTCGAGTTTGCGGCGAAAACCTCGGCCGCGATGATTGAGCATTCAACTGGCGAGACGATGAATCGCTTTAAGCCCGTGGCGTCGCAACCTTCATCAAGAAGAAGCTGGGCGTCGAAAGCAAGTTCTGTCTTGTCGGCGCTGGACAGTTCATCGGCGTCCAACTCTGGAATCGCCACGCCTTGAGGTAGCAAGTTCATCTCTCCATCAAGATAAATTGTCCAGAGGAATCCGATATCCAGCAGCAAGTGCGCCGCTTCGCCGGCAATAAACCAGCCCAGCACGGTTGCGCCCAACACGTGCGCGATGACGTGGTCCTGATGCGTGGTTGTTTCGAGTTGAGTCCAGTCCATGCTAGTTTCCGAGTTCTGCTTTCACCCACCCGCTAACCCCGACAGGTCGGGGGTGGTACTGACCTCCTGCCTTTACCCCGTGAGATACAACTCTCAAGCTGTGCCAAAGTACCAAAGTACTTATCTCACGGGGTGAACTGCCTACTGCTCTCATACCGCCGCAGATTTTTCGCGGCAACGAACGCGAACGCGGCCGCAACCAGACAGCCAACGCCGCCGGTCACAACGGACAACGGTGCGCCGATTAATGCCGCGACGGTTCCCGCTTCGACTTCGCCCAACTGTGGACCGCCCATGAAGAAGACCATATTGATCGAAGTCATTCTCCCGCGCAAATTGTTTGGCGTCGAAAGCTGGCGAATAGTTTGGCGCAGGATCGTGCTGACCGTGTCGGCGGCTCCGGCTACTGCCAACATCACTAGCGAGAACCAGAATATTCTTGAAACACCAAACGCGATCGTCGCGGCGCCGAAAATTGCCACTGACCCGATCACTACCCGGCCCTGGTTTTTCACCGTTCCCAGCCGCGCCATTACTAAACCAGTGATTACCGCGCCCGCCGCCTGAGCTGCGCCCAGGAAACCGAAACCGTGCGCGCCGACCTTCAGGATGTCGGTAGCAAAGATCGGCAGCAATTGATTTGCTGAAGCGAAGAACGTGGCGACGAAATCCAGCGTCATGGTCTGAACAATGATTGGCGTGCGCCAAACGAATCGCAGACCCTCGAGGAAAGCTTCAATCGTGATCCGGGTTGGTGCGCTTTCGTCTTCGCCAGGTCGTCCTCTGAAGCGCATCAGCGCCAACCCCCCGATCACCGCAATAAACGAAGCCGCATTCATCGCGTAGACCAGGCCCGGCCCACGACTGGCCAGAAGGAATCCTGCCAACGTCGGTCCGACAATCATTCCGATTTGAAACATCAGCATGCTCAGGCTGACGGCGTTGGGAAAATCTTTGGCCGGCACCAGCGCCGGCATCAACGACTGTCGTGCCGGCGTGTCGAATGCCCATGCGGCGGAAGCAATCGAGGTCAGCAGAAAGATCGGCCACACGCGCTGCAATCCCCCAAAGGTGATCAGCGCCAGGATGGCGCTGCACGTCAGCATTACTGACTGGGTGACCATCATCAGCCGCCGGCGATCGATGACGTCGGCGACAACTCCACCAAGCAACGAACATAAAATGATTGGGCCGGCGCGAAAGAAACCCACCATACCCAGCGCCAACGCTGAATGCGTGAGCAGATAGATATGCCAGTTGATCGCGACCATCTGCATCTGCGATCCGGTAACCGAAACAATCTGGCCCACCCAGAGCAGACGGAAATCGCGGTGCCGTAAAGATGAGAAGGCTGATTGGCGCGCGATTGCGCCGTTGCTTGAGGAACCGGTAGCAGGATCAGGTGATGCCATCGGAGAGTAGCGAAGAAGGTTGTGCTACTTTCCCTTCGTGCCCATTAACTCTTTGTACATGTCTTCGACATTCGGTGTCGCAAAATTCTGAAAAGCAAACGCCTTGTACTTCTCGGGGAGTTTTAGCTGTTGCTTTGCCTGATCGACTGTCAAGCCATCAGCGATTCCCTGCTTCACTCTCGCGCGCAAGTCGTCGAGATAATCTCTGAAGTCTTTGATCTCCGCCGCTTCGGCAACATTGCCATGACCGGGGATGAACTTCGCCGTCGGATATTGATTCAGGATTTTGTCGAGCGTGGGAATCCAGTCGTTCACGGTTGCATCGACCAGGTTAGGCAGCGTCTTTGACCAACCAAGATCACCGGTGAACACCACGTTGGCGTCAGGAATGTAAGCGAAGACATCGCCGCCGGTGTGGCCGGGCAGAGTCGACAGCACTACTTCGCGCTTGCCCAAATACAAGTGCACAGTTCCCGAACCGAAGGTCACGGTAGGATTCGTTAGTTTAATCGTCATCATGGCATCGAGACGACGAATCTGCCGCTCGAGCGGCGCACGCTTGTCCTTCTGATCTTCCGGAGTTTCGCTCAGTTGTTTCGCAGCGTCCGCTCGTCGCTTCTGTAACTCTTCAGGCGCGGGAAGGAAGCGCTTGTTCCTGGTCGTCTGCCATTGAATTAGATTGTCGTGGGCGATGATCGGCACTCCGCGCGCTACCAGCACCTGGTTACCACCAGTATGATCGAGATGGTAGTGACTGTTGACCGCGTACTTGATTGGCAGTTTCGTCAGCGTTTGGATCTCGCCGATGAGTTCTTCAATCGCGGCGGGAGTAAAGAAGGTATCGAAGACGAGCACACCGTCATCGCCAATGACAAAACCGGCATTGCCTGACGCCAAGCCGCCGGACTTTGCGATCGCCGCATAAACTCCGTCGGCGACTTTGACGAGTTGAAAGTCGTCTTCGGCCTTCGGGGCGGCGTCGGTTTTCAACTCGCACGGGCGAATTAACCCGATTGCGAGTAACACCAGGACAGTCAGCACCACTAGTTTTCTTTTCATCAATTGTCGATGGTTACAGCTTCTTTAAGATTTCCTTCCAACGTGCCCACGCATCATCGCGCCCTTTTCGGTTCGCTTTATAGGCAGCCAGGGCCTTCTGATAGTCATCCGCGGCTTTTTTGTCGGCCGATTCATCGCCCTTAGCGACAGGAGCGGGTGGCTCCGGGTTGTTCGGCTCGCCGGCGCGCATGAAGCCGTGGCCGGCGCCGGTGTAGGTCACCGGATCGAAAGTCTTCTTCAGTTCTTTCATCGCGTCGGTAGTCCCAGGAACCGTCGCGTCCACACGCACATCGTTTTCGCCATAGAAGCCATAGACCGGTGCGCCGATCTTCGCGAGGGATGTTTTGTCGAGCACTGGATTAGGTGGAGCCGTCGTTGGCGCGGCGCCGTAGAAAACAAACGCGGCCTTCAAGCTGGACCGATTTGTCGCGAAGCGAAATGACTGTGAGCCGCCCCAGCAGTACCCTGCGACCACAACTTTGCCGTTAGCCGCGGGAAGCTTGGACACGTAATCAGCGACCGCGTTCAAGTCCGCAGTGATCTGGTCCGGCGGTAGAGCACCGATCGCCTGACGGACGCTGTTGCCGTCGAAATCGCTCGAACCTCCTCCCTTCGGTCCCATGCCGGAAAGCAAGTCGGGAGCAATCGCGATGTAGCCGGCTTCCGCTAATTCATCCGTCAGTTGTTGCACCCAGTCGCTCATGCCAAAAATTTCGTGAATAACGACGACCGCAGTTGCCTTCTTATTTATCTCGGGATAGACAACGTAGCTACTGACTTCGCGATTTCCGTTCTTAACCTTCACCCACTCGCTGTGGCGAGGCGATTTAGCAAGGCGAGCTTTCGCCCAGTCCTGAATGATTTCCTCGTTAGCGGTGATCGCGTTAGGACCCGAATCCATGTGATGATGCGCGGCCATCTCCTGCGCCGCTGCGCCGCCACAAAACAGGAACATCCCCGTAACAATGGTAACGAGGATGCTGACCACTGACCTCTGACGCCTGAACTCTGCTTTCATCATTTTCTCCTCCGGCGTAAAAAGAAAGTTCGCCTCACGATCTTCGGCTACAGTTAAATATCACAGCCTGCACAAAAAAAGCGATGCCGCTAACGACGGTCAGCGACATCGCCCTCGATATTCGAGCCGTCGAAGTTACCAAACGACGGCGCTCGAAAACTCACTTATGACTCGTTAGAAAGGAAACGGCCATCGGCGACCATAGTTACCGTTGTTGCCGTTGTTGCGACGATTGCCACCGTAGCGCCGGAAGCCTTCGTCATAACCGCGAAGGAATCCATCTCGATAGCCCTGACTGTAGGCGCTTCGATTTCCGTAGTTGCCGTTGTCGCCATGTCCGTTTCGGTAAAAGTGAGATCTCTGCGGATCGTAGTTCTGTCCACGTTGGGCATCGTTCGAGCCAGTGTAAAGGCCATCCTGATAGCCCTGGTTCACCGCACCCTGGTTACCGTAACCACCGTAACCACCGTTGTTACCATAACCACCGTTGTTACCGTAACCACCGTTGTTACCGTAACCACCGTTGTTACCACCACCGTTGCGACCATACTGATCGTTGCGACGATAGTCGCGATTGCGATCGTTGTCCCGGTCACGACGGTCGTCGCGATTGCGGTCCTGATCACGCCGGTAGTCTCGGTTTTGATCACGCCGATAGTCCCGATCCTGATCACGCCGATCGCGGTCCCGCTGAGCTTGAACTGCTGTGCTCGATACGATGCCGATGCCTACCACGAACGACAATGCCAGCAAGATTCTCCCGATTTTGTTCCTGAGATAGTTTGATTTCATGTCTAACCCTCCGTGCGCTTCATATAGCAATTAACATGCCGATTAGATGAGCGGAAGACTATTTCGAAGCTTGCGGCCTTATTGACAATCTGTCGCCGCAGAATCGGCACGATATCGTGTGCGCAGGTTCGGAAATGCGTCCGCAAAAGCGACCATTATGAGGAGACAGAGAGGAAAATTGAGGAGTGCCAAGTCCAGAAACAACAATGCCGCGACTTCAGCATCGCGGCATCGCTGACTTTCCAAGCTTCTAACTGTTGGCTAAGGGCGAAAGCGGTCGCCGTTAAAGTGCCCCTGCCAGTTCTGATAGCCTTCCTGATAGCCACGCATAAAGCCGTCGCGATAAGCCTGCTTGTAAGTTCCGTTGGCGAACAACGAGAAGAATCCGCCGGAAGCGCCGCCTTTGTAGAAGTGAGAGCGCTCCGGGTCGTAGCTTTGCCCTCGGCGGCCGTCGCTGGCGCCTGTGTACAAGCCGTCTCGGTAGCCTCGCTCATACCCATCGGAGCTGTAGCGATACCCACCGTAATTCGACGAGTTGTAAACGCGAGTGCTTTCGTAGATGCGATTGCGATTTCGATCGCGATCCCGATCACGATCCCGATCTCGGTCACGGTCTCGACCACGATGACGATTGCGGTCACGATCCCGATCCCGATCCCGATCGCGATCACGATCACGATCACGATCACGGTCGCGGTCGCGATCTCGATTCCGGGAGAGGTCTGACTCACGAATCAGAGTACGATCTCCTTCGCGATTCTTATCGAGCTGCCGACTGCGACCATTATCGCGATTACCACTCGAACTCCGGGACCTGTTATCAGTAGAGCGATCCCGAGGTTGACGGTCACTGTCTTTGTCGCGACGACTCTGTCCGCCACCGCCCCGGCTTTGATTGCCGCTACTACTGCTGCTACTGCTGCTGCTGCTGCTGCTGCTGCCGCTTCGGCTGCTCGAACTACTGCTATTTGAGCTACTGCTGCGGCTCGAGCTACTGCTGCTACGGCTCGAATCACTGCCACTGCTTTTACTGCTACTGCGACTCTCGCCGCCACCACCGCCGCCGCGTCGATCCTGTGCGAGTGCCGTTGACCCCGGCGCAGTCGTTAGCCAGGGCAGAATTGAAGTTGCTATTACAAGTGTGCCCAGCTTGTTTTTGATGGAATGACTTTTCATATGCCGCCTCCTTGTGCACGGCTGCGATGGTCTTCATGCCGCGCCTCGGGGAGAGACTGGACTGATTTGTCGCGGATTATACACCCGATCGGCCGTGAGCAATAGCAATACTCGCGGTGCAAATGAATCTTTCGCGCCCGTCGCGAGGCACGTCACTGGTTCATCTCGTCGGTTTGCCGTCCGGGTATCTTGCGTTCAAGTATGTTCGTCGTGCGATCGGTGACGCTGGCCGGCGCTTCTCGCGCGGCAGCGAGTGTAAGTTCATCTTGATATGGACCGCGATTAATTGGCTGCTGATCGAATGCGGGAGCTGGCGGATCGATTCTCAACGGCGATTCCGCGGGAAACTCAATTTGCTTATCTGGCGCAGTTCGGATTGAGAGTCCGGCAATGATGCGACCCAATCCGGAAAACGTAGGGATCAAGCCAACTAACCAGAGCACATGAATGACTGGACTTAACTCAAAAGGAATTTGCGCGATTGCTTCGGGCGGCAACTTTAGAACCAGGTTGTGGCCCAAAAAATAAAGAAACGTCGAGAGACCGATGCCCGAAAACATTGTGACAAAGCCTCCGGTCAAATGGCATTCACGCCGCTGCTCGGCAGTTTTCTGTTTCCTTGCATGCCTCGACCACGACTGGCGGCGCATCGGGCCTTCATGGCTGCCCGCGATCTCTCTGTTCATCCTGTCGAGCGCGCGCGAAACCTCGTCGGTGACGTGCGCGATCTTGATGTTGCTGAATATGTCTTTGAGCCTGGCGGGGATGCCATCGCTTCTGGCAATCGCTTCGCTGAGCGTGACGGCTTTGCCAATCACTTTAAGATTAGCGCCACATGATCGGCAGTACTTCAGATCCTGAGAAGACTCAGTGCCGCATTGGGGACAGTACATGATCGTTCACCGCTTCGGAACATTCTACGCTGATTGGCGCTACCATGTTCAAAAGAAATGACGCTGAAGTCCGCGGGTGAGTGTCACGCTCTTGTCAGTACCACCTGCGGTAGCGGGTGGGAATTCACGCTAAAGGCGTGAAATAAAATAGCCTGGGGTAGCGCGCCTAGCGCGCCACCCCAGGATCCCATCCATATAAAATAACAACGCCCGCGAAGCGGGCGACAGATATGGAGTGCGGCGACGAGTCGCCGCTATTTCAAAAGCGGCGACTCGTCGCCGCACTCCAAAACCTCAGCCGTCCGTTTCACGGACTAACTCTTCATTCACGTCTTCTGATCCCAGCAGTAAACTGCTGGGCTATTACCAATCGTCCGCTGCGCGGACTCACCCGCTCGCTAGCATGGAGGTCTAAGACTTCTTCACAAACTTCAGTGCTACGCCATTCATGCAATAACGCAATCCTGTCGGTTTTGGTCCATCATCGAAGACGTGTCCCGCGTGAGCATCGCACCGCGCGCACTGCACTTCGGTGCGGGTCATTCCCAAGCTTTTATCAACTTCTTCCCGCACATTTTCCTTCTTGATGGGCGCCCAAAAACTCGGCCAGCCGGTGCCGGAATTAAACTTTGTGGCTGAACTAAAGAGCGGCAGTTCACAAGCGGCGCATTCAAACGTGCCTGCCTCATGAATGTCATTCAGCGGGCTCGAGTATGGAGCCTCAGTTCCCTTCTGCCGCATCACGTTGTACTGCTCGGGCGTGAGCAGGCTCTTCCACTCTGCATCTGTCTTTATCACTTTTTTGATTCCTTTGGATTTCAAGTTATCGGCGTGCGCGTCCTTCGAACCATCTTTCAAATCATTGGGATCCTGTAAGAAAGACGCCCCGCCAACCGGCAGTTTCGAGAGCGCTGCCAACGCCCCCAGCACAATAGAAGATGAAAGAAAGTAACGTCTGTTCATGTGTGACCTCTATGATATCGAGTATCGTTTCGTCAACCTAATTACGTAAGGGATTAGTCGATTGGATTTGAGGTCAGTACCACCTGCGGTAGCGGATGGGGGGTGCTGGGAGCGCGGACGTCTCGTCCGCATTGAGCGTTTGGTACAGAACCGCGAGCGGTAGCGACCGGATCATAGACTCAACTTGAGTGGCAGTATCCCCTCGCTACCGCTCGGGGTTCTGTACCAGGCGAAAATCGAGCGGTTTAGAGTTTTTCCTGAGAGGCTTCCGGATGGAAGATAACCTTCATCGATCGAGAGCTTCGCGCGCATTTCGGAAGGATTCTTCGGCACTGATTCCTTGAACCTTCCCGCTGCGAAGTTCTTCAAGTCGTCGCTCAGCTTCTGCAAACCACAACGCTTCGGTATCACTCTCAACCTCATCGTCAATAGTTGAAACCAAACGCTGCGCAAGCTGAACACGATCTCTCAGCGGGAGTTTCATCGCATCAGCCGTGAGTTGATCTAGGTTGGTGCTCATTCTAATGGGAGGATAGCAGATAGCGCTCAGATTAATAAAGAGTTCTGTTCCTGCGGCAGAGTCACAAACGCGATGACTTTGCGCGGCTGTGCCGCCCGATGTGCGGAAGGCCTCCGGCCTTCCGGCAAGATTGTTTGTTCAATTGGGGCTACGCCCTCAACATTCGTAATGAAGTCAGTACCACCTGCGTCAGCGGGTGGGTATTTAGTCCGCGTCAGCGGACGACCGATAATAGCCCACCGATTCATCGGTGGGATCGATGACGTAATTTTGATTTCAAGCCCGCTTCAGCGGGCGATAGATTCAGCCGTCCGCTTCACGGACTAACTCTTCATTCACGCTTCTGATCCCAGCAGTGAACTGCTGGGCTATTACCAATCGTCCGCTGACGCGGACTCATACTCCGCGCCGGCGTTATTGATTCAGCTCCTTCTTAATCGCCGGAATCTCAGCCTCAGGCGCCTTCACCAACATGTTCGCGGGCACGTCCGAGTCGGCGTTGGTGTTACTGAATTTCACGTTGACCGTCGCGCCGCCGACCGAGTTCACACGTCCGCCGATCCACATCTGCTTTTGAAAAGGATACTGCGCCAACACATAGTCGCCAGTCGCGACTTTCACCGGCGCGGTCGGTATTGCCATCATCTCGCTGGGAAACTTCGCGTAGTCTTCTTTCGCAGCACCGTCGAAAACGATCGTGGCCCGGTCGCCTTCGATGGCCTTGATCGTTGCCGGCTCGTAGGTCTCGCTGCCCCAGTGGGCCAACACATGGTCCCCAACTTTCGGATTAAACGGGGCGCTGGCTTGAGAGTTTGATGATGATGTTGGATTGCGGGCGCAGGAACAGAAGAGCAGCAATACGAAGATGGTCAGAGCTTTTCTCATGACGCACGTTACCTTCTTTGAATGCAGGATTAGTAAATCAAAGCGCTTCTATAACAGTCACAAAGCCAAGTCAAGTTCTTTACATTGAGCGAGGAGCGCCATGAGGTCAGTACCACCCGAATTAGCAGGTGGGTCAACGCCAAAGGCGTTTGGTACAGAACCGCGAGCGGTAGCGACCGGATCACAGACTCAACTTGAGTGGCAGCATCCCCTCGCTACCGCTCGGGGTTCTGTAACAGACGCGATGATTTTGCGCGGCTGTGCCGCCCGATGTGCGGAAGGCCTGCGGCCTTCCGGCAAGATTGTTTGATTCACTTGGGGCCACGCCCTCAACATTCGTAATGAAGTCAGTACCACCTGCGGTAGCGGGTGGGTGATCGATTTGGGGCGGAGCCCCGAGAATTGAATGCCACTCTCGGAAAGGCATAGCCTTTCCGCACATCAAGCGGCACAGCCGCAAACACGCGCACGTCACGAAAGCTTGATTCGAGTTAGCAAACGGGGCAGTAGCCCGACGTGAGGGAGGGCTTGGCTTTGTCAGTACCACCTGCGATAGCGGGTGGGTCTTCACGCTGAAAGCGTGAAATAAAATAGCCTGGGGTAAGCACGCAGCGCCACCCCAGGATTCCGTCCATCAAGAATAACAAGCCCGCGAAGCGGGCGACGGTACAGAACCGGGAGCGGTAGCGACCGGGTCTTTTGGAGTGCGGTGGCAAGCGTAGCGCGACACCGCTTTGGATTCGGCGATCACTATCCCGCAAGATTCATCCAAAGCGCCGTCGCCGCTTCGCTCTGCCGGCGCACTCCAAATAACTTGAGTGGCAGCATCCCCTCGCTACCGCTCGGGGTTTCGGTAACGGCGGCACAGCCGCAAACGCGCGCGTCACGAAAGATTGATTCAAGTTAGCAAACGGAGGCGCTAGCCCGACCGTAAGGGAGTTTGCCAGGGCTGAAAGCGGCTCAGAACTTCCGACCAACGCCCTGAAGGAAACCTACAAGAGACTCCCTGAGCCTACCGACGACGATCAAGTATTCGGCTCCATCGAACAAAGTAAATAGCTTGATTCTTACCAGCAACTCGTTGTCCGCTATCTTGAATCCCACCGTTATGAAAAAGTTTCGCTTTGCCCTAAATACCCGCTGGTCATCACATCCAACCCAACGACCGATATCGTCGGCCTTACCCAAAATCGCAGGCAAGACATAAACGGCTTCAAAAGAATCTAGTCCGTATCTGTCCACGGCGTAACCGTAAGCCATCTTTGCAATCATCCGCGCGAAGGCTATGGGTGAATAGTTGTCTAGAAGCACCCGGTCAGCATTTTGTTTTATTGCAATCTCTTCGTTCTTCTCACCAAGCTCAAATAAATCCATGGAGATTGCTTCTATTCCTGCAGAGTAAGAGCGGTCTTCGAGATGCGCGGGCTTTTTGAAAATTGGCAGTGGGATCACTTTCCAATGGTCTTGCCACCTGAGTTCAACCTTCTCAATCTGCCCGTCACGCTCCACAAGCATTTCACGAGTCTTCTGGCGATTACGAGGTCGTCTCGTCTTTGTTGACAACGCTGCCCGCGCTGCAAAAAGAGTTCTGTTAAGGACAACACTTTCGAACCCCGATGTGATGTTTCGACAAGTCTCACAGCTCGCTTCAACTAGTATTCTGTCGCCATTCAAGGCTAAAGGCGTAATGTGCTCATCCGTTAGCCCTCCCTCGGCTTCACCACAATAAATGCATTTACCTATTCTTCGAGAACCCTTCACGTAAACTCAATCTCTCTTCGCAACTCATTCACTCGCGATTAACTTACGCTTCGGCGACTCAAACGTACCAATCCATTTTGTTACAAAGGCCTGTAAGACTTTCGACCGTTTAGACGCATAAACCTGCCGATGTGCGTTCCGAACTACGTATTTGTTGAACGTTCTGATCTGGGTGTCTTGTGACTGAACGAATCTGCCTTGGTAATTAGAAATCCACATGGCCTGCAGTAATAATGTTCGGGATAACGGAAATATGATCACGGCATTCCGATCCTTGAGGCCTGTTCCCTGCTGAATACGACCGGATTATCCGATGTTAAGAAATCGGTGTCTTCCGTGCATTTGAAGTAGGCCCAGTCCATTGCGTAAAGCACGCGTTCGAATATAGATTGTCTGACAACATTACGAGCGAACAAGAAATCTGGCACTCTCGCAAGGTAATCTGAACGAACCTCGGTAAGTTTTGTTCGTTGATCCTCAAAAGGAATCTCGCCATCGCCAGGCGGTACTCCACGCTTTTCTAATTCTCTAACGAGCCATTCTTCATCGTGATGTCTGAAAAAATCAGGCATCATGGCCGCTGCCCTTTGTTCAGCTTCCTCCTTGTGCTTTGCAGTTCGCCTCCACATTACAGAAACGAATTCGCTAAGATTGTAGCGTTCTTGATCAGTTAGAGTTTGACCTTTCTGTAGCTTGTGAATGATTCGAGCACCCATATTATCTATTCTTTCCAGCTCCTTCTCTACGGTTTTGTTATTGAATTTGTTGTCCTTGGTGAATGCGTAGAAGTCGACTGCCATCGCCGTATTACGTACAGACATCTGACGTGGCTCAGAACCCTTCTCGTAAACCCAGATTAAGCCTGAGTTGTCCGAGATGAAGCGGCGCTGATAAAACTGCGGGATCGAGTGCTGTCTCGTTCTGGTTTCTTTGGCCATTTTTTCACGCTAGTTGGCTGCTGCCCAAGTGTACCCATTGGCTTCCAATAGTTTCTTCAGAGGGCCAAAGGCGTTCTCAGCCTTGGCGAGTGTTTCTTTCTCCGCTGCCGCCATTTCGGCTTCGTTCAGCGAGAGAAGTCTTGGGAAGCTATCGAATAATGCATCCAGCAATCCCGTTTGGTATAGGACATTTCTGAAGAGATATAGCTGCGCTACACGTTCAAGTGTTGGTCCAGAGAGCTGATACATGTCATTCAGCCTTTCGATAAGTTTGTCCACGGCTATTGTCTTAGGTGAAACGTTGTCATCCCACATAGTCAACAAGTCACCGTTCGGTTCATATTTCCAGTGATTATGGGCAGCGCCATTTCTTCGCCACGCTGCCTCTGCATCCACCAAACCCGGATAATTCTGTAGCCGGTCGCTTAGTTGAATAACGAGCTGTCCGAAGTATTTCGGTTCCGGCCTGTAATCCTTTAACGCAAAGTTCGCGAGCGGCCACAAGATTCTAAGATAAGGTTCGTAGAGCCATTCCGCAGTTTCTCTGTATGCCCGGATCAGCGCGCGCGCCCGCGCCTCTCCTCTCGTCGACTCCAACGATATTAATAGATCAACTGGCTCGAGCTGAGGCCGTAGCCTCTCAAGCGACTGAGTTGCGTCTCTAAGTACGCAAATTGAAACTAGCGGCACCGTTCGGTCCGCTTCGCTAATCAGCTTCAGTAGAAGAGATGCCCGCGGATTACGCATTGCCTCTTGCTTTGTCGTGCGGATCAACTGCTGACTGAATTCCCGCAACTCATCCTTGAAAGGATATCTCCTTAACAGCACCAATAGTTTTTTAAGACTCCAGGCTTGTTGTCGCGTAAGGGACTGGGCGGGAAGCTCAGTCATCCTCTGCAATTCCTGTAAGAGCGACTGGAGTTTCGCTATGGACGCTGCGGGTCTGCGCGGGTCGAAATCCTCAGCGACTTTCGCTACTTGAGAAAATGCATTAAGGAATTTCCGAGGAAGGAATTTCCACATCCTCTTTTCGATTTGACTCCTGAGTCGTCCTCTTTGCCTAGTGTCTGTGGAATTTACGACGCCCATCACTAACCTCCTTTTTCCATCTCCCATGCAAAAGTAAAACCGCCGCGAAACCTCGCGACGGCCGAGTTGGTTTTGAAGGCTTACTGCTAGTTCTTTAGCGTAGAGTCTGAAAACTGAAACTGGTCAATTGGCTCGCGAGGTGAGTTCTCGCCTGTTCAAAACTACGAACGACGGGGAACTAAACCTAACCCTGGCTCGCTATTAATCGAAATCTTGTCTAAGGTTCCTCTCCTAATATCAAACTAGCTTCTATGACCCACCCGCTTACGCAGGTGGTACTGACAAATGTCAGCCCTTGCTCACGCGCGGGCTACTGCCCCGACGATGCAGACAAGATGTCTGGCCCACCCGCTACCGCAGGTGGTTCTGACACTACTTACACTTGCTATACCCACAATCCCGACAGAAATCACAGCCGCTCGCATGTTCCAGTTGGCCGCTACACTCGGGGCATTTGCCTATCATCGTGGACATCACGCGAAGCGCGGAGTCGGGGGTCAGGGGTCGGGGGTCAGCAACCCCAACGGCAGACTTCGCAGCTCGCGCGGAATCAGGATGGCCTTTCAAGCGGCGGTTGGTGATCATGATGCATTCGGCCACGGCTTGTTCGGGCGAAGTCAGCAGGCGCTCGTTGAACCAGACGGCGTGCGTGCCCGTCACTTTGTTCAAGCTGTAAGCGACTTCCGCCGCGTCGAATCCGCCGCGCAGCATCTTGGAAGCCAGCATGCCCACGCCGCCGCTGATGGGACCGGTGGCAAAGACTTCCTGAATCATCTGGTTGTCGTGATTGACGGTCACATAAAGATTCTGTCCATCGAACGGAATCCGCCAGGTCGCGCCGACGAGTTCGCGCGGACGCTCGAGACGAATCGCGCCCTGCTTTCGCGCTGCGGCTTCTGCTTCCGCCAGACGCCGGGCCGATGCTTCGTTCTCGGACTCAGCCCTTGCTGACGCGCGGGCTTCTGACTCAGCAGCGGGCGGTTCGTCGAGAGCTTCAACGACAGTCGTGGTCGTGACTACAGTTGCCGCTTCGTTCTTCGGCTCCTGCTTCATAGAAGTGAGCACCTGGTTCTCGCGTGAGCCGTCGCGATAATAACTCACGGCTTTGCAGCCAAGCTGCTGCGCCAGGCGATAGAGATGATCGACGGATTCAACCGTATCGTTGACTGCGCCGTTGCAAGTCTTGGAAACGCTGTTGTCGACGTTGCGCTGCGCAGCGGCGAGCACGTGGACGTGCTGCTCTGCGCTGATCGACATCGCCGAAATGAAATACGAAGGCAGCTCATGTTCATGCTCGACCACGTAGGCCGCGGCCGCGTCGATCGAATCCGGATCGGTTTGATCGACATCCATTCCGAGCGCTTGTGCGGCGAGGGTGTGAACGTACGTGCGCGTGCCGAGAGTGTCCTTTCGTACGTACGCCCATGAGAAGTTGGGTTCAACTCCCGACGACGTTTCTGCCACCAGGGAAATAGTGCCCGTAGGAGCGATCGTCGTTACTTCATAGTTACGCGGGGTGAGCGGAACTTCACGTGAGATGCCAATCTCTTCGTAAATGAAATTGGCGTAGGATTCGCGGTTGGGCTCAAGCTCAGGAAAGGCGCCGCGTTCAGCGCCGAGCCGCAGACTCTCATTCCAGGCTTCGCGACGAACAAAGCCCATCACTTCGTCCATCAAATCGATTGACGCGGGCGAGCCGTAGGTAATCTTCAAATTCAGACACAGATCGGCAAAGCCCATGATGCCCAGGCCGAGCGGTCGCGTGCGCTTCACCACGTCGTTGATTTCCGGCAAAGGCCAGGCGCAGGTGTCTATGACGTTGTCGAGAAAGCGTGTGCACCAGTGCGTGACTTCGCGCAGACGATCCCAGTCGAGGCGCTGCTCGCGGTCGTAGAACTTGGCGACGTCGATCGAGCCGAGGTTGCACGAATTCGCGAAGTGCAGGAATTGTTCGCCGCAGGGATTGCTCGCCATGATCGGCCCCATCGACCCGATCATGTGATTGTGGCGATTGACTTCGTCGATGAAGGCGATCCCCGGCTCGGCGTAGCGATGCGCGCTGGCGATTATCCGATTCCAGATGTCCGGCGCGTAAGCCATCCCCGGCGTGGGCGGCTCTTCAATCAGAGTGTCGGAGAGATCGGCCGTATCGTAAGCCTCTTTGTCGCGAAACGTGACGGTCGAGCCGTCCGGCCGGCGATAGACGACGTAATCGCGGCCGGTGACCGGATCGAAAACCGGATCACTCCACGGCTCGCCGCGAAATTCGAGCTGATACCATTCGTTGTGATCGACAGCTTCGAGAAACTTGTCGGTAACGTTGACTGAGATGTTGAAGTTGGTCAGCGAATGCTGATCGTTCTTCGCGTGAATGAAACGCAGCACATCGGGATGTGTAGCACGCATCATTCCCATGTTCGCGCCGCGGCGCACGCCACCCTGCTTAATCGTGTCCGTCGTCGTATTGAAAATGTTCATGAACGACACGGGGCCGCTGGCGACGCCGTGCGTTGAGCTGACCATCGCGCCGCTGGGGCGCAGCTTTTCAAAAGTGAAGCCGGTGCCGCCGCCAGTCTGGTGAATAATCGCGGCGTCGGTTGCCGTCTTCATAATGCCGGCGATCGAGTCAGGCACGTCGAGCACAAAGCACGCCGCCAATTGCCCGTTAGGTTTGCCTGAGTTAACCAGGCACGGCGTGTTCGGTACGAACTCGCGCGCCAGCATGATTTCAGACATCGCGTTGAAAAACTCGTCGCGCTTATCCGCGTCGGTTTCGGCGACCGAAACGTGCGCCACTACGCGCGCCACTATGTCGCTCCATTCTTCCAGTGAAGTTGCTTTCGCATCTTTCAGCGAGTAGCGCTTGCCGATTACGCGTTTCGCGTTCAGCCCAAGGGGCACGATTTGGCGCTTGAAGGAAACAATAGATTGGAGGATTTCGTCTTGAGACACTTTTGTCATCTTCGCACCACTCGCCGTGTTCATCTATTCTACCTTTCCCGCGCGGAGAACCGCACGCGAGCCGATTTTGAGGAATAAGAATCCGGGGCGATACACGATCGCCTTTCAAAAACTTAAGTTGGATTGCAGATACTACGGTCGGTTTTGCGAAGTCACGAAAACCTTGCTGAGCCGGGTTTGGAACCCCCTTGACCCGCCGCCGCCAGCCGCCTCACTCCGAGCAGGACGCACTATACACCCGCAAAACGCCGATGTCAATATGTTGTGGTCATCTTTTTTTTCAACGCGATACAGTGTATTTGCTGAGGCGCTACTTTAACCCTAAATGGCTGGCAATCAGACCCTTAAAGGAGGGAAATGGGCAGAGCCTTACGTGGAACAGTCGCGCCGGAAGCGAACGAACAGGAAACTCTATTCGGTAAGATTCCCGGAAAGCAAAACTAGAGAATTCTTATTTACTCGCCGAGCCGCTGGACAGAAGTAAATCGAGCTCGCGAGTTTGAGTGTCGAGCATGCCGAACGTGTCCGCAGTTTCTTCGAGCATCTGGCGAGTCATGGCGATTGAGTCGCTAAGTTCCTCGAAGTGCAAGGCAGAGACGCGTTCGGGCGTCGGCAGCGTAACAACCTGGTCATTGACGAGCCCGAAGAAATTCTCGATTGATTGTAATTGACCTTCGACCAGACGCACGGAGCGTTCGAGGTCGTTGAAGGCCGCCACGCGGCGCTTGAGAATCTCGGCATTGGCCTGCTGGACGCGCTTTGCGCGATCGTCGGTTGAGCTCTGGATCGCGTGTTCCGCTTGCTTCAGTTGATTCTGCACGGCCTGACGGTTGGTTGATCGCAAGTGATGCTTGCGACGACGATAAACGTCGAGCAGATCGACGAAGTCTTCCCAATAGCGATCCAGCGTTTGCAGGTTCGCGGGAACCTGTTTGCTGGTAGTGAACTTTTTGTAGTTTGAATAAATCTGGTTCTTCATCCAGCGCAGATACTCGACAGCTTCGCGCTCGCGAGGATCGAACCCTTTGATTACAGCTTCGCGCTGCGCGTCGCGCAGCTTGTGTGCGCGTTCCTTTTCTCTGCGCTCGACCAGACGGCGATAAAATGGGGCTGCGGGAACCACGGCTAGATAAAGAGCCTCGGCCGCCAACGCGGCCGCGACAATCTCAACCTGTTGAAGGTACACAGTCGCAATGGCAAAGCCGGCCATGCCCCAAAAATTAATCGGCTCTTTGAACGCCTCTTTCAGATACCGGAAATCGATCTTGGGCAATTCCATTTACCGTACGAAATGCGTTTGCAGATTGTTCGTAAATCGAGTTTCGGGCGAATTGCGCGATCTCGGTCTTTCGGCTCGCTATTGTTGTTCTCCGGCCTCGCTTTTGGCAGGCAGCGCCTGTGGCGTACTCTCTGTTCCGGCCGGCAACAAGCCCATCTCCCGTTTGTAAGAGAGCAATTTGTCCTGCAGTTGCATGTCCATCGCTTCGCGTTCGATCTCCTGCATCTGCGTGTCGACCGACGCCGTGCCAAGCTGCATCCTCGCTTCGGCAGCGGCAGCGCGCCGATCAATCTTGTCGCGCATCTCGTCAAAGGTCGAGGCATCGTCGCCGATCTGGAAACTAGCCATCGTTTGAGCGAGCTGTTCCTGCAGCTTTGCCTGCTTCGATTGGTTGATGAGCTGCATTGCCTCGGAGGTTCGCCGCTGCATTTGCAGCACATAGTTATCGCGAGCTTTCAGCGCCTGCTTCGATGCCAACTCTGCATGCTCGAGCTGATGTCCGGTTCTTTGAAGATCGACCTGAGCTTGTTGCAGCTGGCCGATGTAGGCGGTTGCGATATCGTCGCGGCTCATTTTGATCGAAGCTTTAATCTTCGAGTCCAGATCGACGACCTGCGTTTCCAGCCGCTCCTTATTTTTCGCCAGCAGCTTCTCAGTGGCCATGACCTGAGCGACTGAGTTGTTAAGATCGGGAATCCGGTCGCGCATGTCTCGGATTGTTTGTTGAAGTATGAGCTCCGGATCCTCTGTCCTTTCGACGATCCCACCAAAAAGCGAGCGCATCGAACGCTTTATCCTCGTCCATAGTCCCATTTTTTACTCATCCTCCAGCGAATTCAGATTCGAAGATCACGGGTCAGAACTGCAGCGGTCATCAAACGCGAGCGCGCTTTCGTTTGTACGACGCCGAAGCGCGCACAGTTGCAAGTTACAGCCGATTTCGGCGTGAGTATACCAAAGAACAGTGAGCAGTGGGCAGTAAGCCGAAAGGCAGTCGCCGGCCTAACCGGGGGATACCGCCCCGAGGACTGTTCGCTGACCAATATCGCGCCGGTAATGCATTCCTTCCCAGTGGATGTCGCGCGCGGCCTGATAGCAACGTGACAGTGCGACGCCGAGAGTTTGCCCGGTCGCCGTGACGCTCAACACGCGGCCGCCGGCTGTCAACCATTCACCGTTAGCGCCGCGCGAAGTTGCAGCATGAAACACCACGGCGCTACCGCGCTGGGCGGCGAGGTCCAAACCTTCGATGCACGCGCCCGTTTCCGGCTTTGCCGGATATCCGCGCGCGGCGAGCACGACGCAGGCAGAAGAATCGTCGGACCAGTTGACTTCAAGCTGGCCGAGACGCGTTTCGCTTATTGCTTCGAAGACTTCCGCAAGATCGCTCTTGAGTCGAACCAGAATTGCTTGCGTTTCAGGATCACCAAAGCGCGCATTGTACTCAAGCACGCGCGGACCGTCAGGAGTTAACATCAGTCCGATGAAGAGCACGCCGCGGAACGGGAAACCTTCATCCTCAGCACCTTGCAGCGTTGGTTCGACGATTTCTCTAACGACTCGGTCGAGAGTTGCGCGATCCAGCACGCTCGCCTCCGTAATCGAACCCATGCCCCCGGTGTTCGGACCAGTGTCGTTTTCGCCGACGCGCTTGTGATCGCGAGCTGCCGGCATCAAGCGAAAGTCCTTACCGTCAGAAAACAACAGCAACGAGGCTTCACGGCCGGAAAGCGCTTCTTCAATCACGATCCGGCGCGCAGCCTCAGCGCTAACCGTATCGCCGCTTATCAAATCGCGCACTGCATTTTCGGCTTCGGCGCGAGAGCCGGCGATGATTACGCCTTTGCCGGCGGCAAGTCCGTCGGCTTTAACCACCACCGTCGCGTTGTTATCGCCAAATTCGCCACTTTCTAAAATCGCACTCGCTTCGTCAAAAGACTCTGCTATTCGGTGGCGGGCGGTAGGCACTCGATGGCGAAGCATGAAGTCTTTTGCAAAAGCTTTGCTGGACTCCAAACGCGCGGCCTGACTTTCCGGCCCAACTATTCGAAGGCCCCGGCGCTTGAACTCATCGACGATGCCCAAAGCTAGCGGCGCCTCTGGCCCGACTACGGTCAAATCAATTTTCTTTTCTTCGACGAGTTGGACGAGCGCCGAGATGTCGGTCGCCGCGACTGGCAGGCACTCAGCGTCCCGGGCGATGCCTGCGTTGCCTGGCGCGCAGAAAAGTTCCAACGGTCGAGTCGAAGTCTTTTGCAGCGCCCAGACAAGCGCGTGCTCTCGACCGCCCGAACCTATAGTAAGGATTCGCATTTTTCGACGCCTGCTCCCATGTGATCGGTCCAATTCAGAGACACGAATGCTATCAATGAAACGCAAAGATCGAAAGTCGCAAATCCACGCTTCGTTCGTCGCAGAAAAATGCTTGACACGAGTTGAGCATAGTCATATAAGTGGCAGCCGCTGTGGCCGCGCTTTCGTAATCGCATTGAGTATGCAAGCTAACCAGCGTTCGTTTGGCCTCCTCGTCAGCTTTTTTAGAAGCTACACCTGTAAACGGCTTTCCGAGTTCCCTTGACAACAAATCGCGCAGGGGGAGGTAAACCGCATGTCAGACATTGAATCGCAAGTGGCGGGGAACGGCGAGGCATCTGAATTTGCGGACCGATCGATCAGATGCGTCGATTGCAACGAACCGTTCATCTGGACGGTCGGCGAGCAAGTATTTTTTCATGACAAGGGCTTGAAGAACGAACCCAAGCGATGCAAGCCCTGCAAGCAAGCCAAGAACGACCGACTGGCGGCTATCTCCGCGTCTCAGGTTGCAGGAATTAAGCAGAAAATCGAAGTGAACGTGACCTGCGCTCAATGCGGCCAGCAAACGACGGTGCCTTTTTATCCGTCCCAAGGGCGGCCAGTCTACTGTCGTTCCTGCTTCATCGCCGGTCGAACCATGACCGCAACTGCTTGATTTCCGGCCCGAAAACGCCATCTTTTTGCACTCCAACGGCTAGTGCTCCAGATGATATGGGACATTAGTCACGACGACTCCCCTCTTAAAAAGCAGGGCGCCCTTTAGAAACAAAGTATTCTGATTGTGCAGGAGGTTCTGCCACCAACGGGCCGGCACGAACTCGGGGAGAACGATCGTTACGACTTCGCCATGCGAACTGCGCTTCACGCGATCGACGTAGTTGAGCAGCGGCCTCAAAAGCGAACGATAAGGCGATGCCACAACCACGAGGTTAACTCCCGACCCCCATTGCTGCCATTTCTCGCGCAGCTTCTGCGTCGTCTCGTCGTCGAGGTTGACGTAGACCGCGGTGACGTGGTGCGGTGCAATCGACTTAGCGTATTCGAGCGCCGCGATTACGCCACGATGTAATCCCGAAATCGGCACGATCACTTCGTGATGAATCGGACGGAGCTGTCCCAGACCCTCGGTTGAAAGCTGTTGCGCCACGTAGAAATAGTGTCGGTGAATTCTTAGAAACAGCAAGACCAGCAGGGGAATTAAGACTACGACAATCCAGGCGCCGTGAATAAACTTTGTTGCGATGAAGACCATTAAGACGACGCAAGTGGCAAGAGCGCCGATGCCGTTAATCACCAGTGACTTTCTCCAGTGCGATTTCTTTTCAAGTCGGGCAATTTCTGCCAGGGACCTCGGCTCTTCAGTTGTCAACCGCCGAGCCTCGAGCTTGCCCGTCAGGTTACTCTTCCGAGCATCCGATCCTTTCGCTGCGATATCCTCGCCAGGCAGCGAAGATTGCACTCTCGTGCGCATGGCACGCAGCGCCTGTCCTTCGCGCCGCCAATGGACAACCATTCCCGCTTGTGACAGGGTAAACGAAAGAAAGACGCCCACTGCGTACAAAGGAATCAGCCGGCTAGTGTCACCCCGAAAAGCCCAAACCAAAATCGCCGAGAAAACCGCCAGCAGCACGATCCCGTTTGAGAACACCAGGCGGTCGCCCCGATTCGCAAATTGACGCGGCAGAAAACGATCGCGCGCCAGAAGCGATGACAATCGCGGAAAGTCAGCAAACGAAGTGTTGGCCGCGAGCACAAGGATCGCGGCCGTAGTTATTTGCACCAGATAATAGAACCAGCCCAGGTAACCGGTGAAGATAATGCGCCCAAACTGCGATATGACTGTCTCGTGCTCATGCGGATGAATGTGATAGAGGTAGGCCATCACACTGGTCCCGATGAACATGGTTGCCAGCAAGGCGGCCATCCACGTCAGAGTCTTGGCGGCGTTGTCTGATTCTGGCTGCTTGAATGCCGGGATGCCGTTAGATATGGCTTCGATTCCCGTTAACGCGGCGCAACCGTTAGAGAACGCGCCGAGTAACAGAAACAAAGACAAGTACTGCGGGTGGTAACCTTCAGCGATCTTCAGATCGACGTCGTTAGGCGGGGGAACGATTTCGGGATGTAGGTAAACGCGAACCAGCCCGTATGCAATCATGAAGAGGAACGAAACGATGAAGGCATAGGTTGGACCGGCAAACAGCGCCCCTGACTCGCGCACGCCGCGCAGATTCGCAATCGCGACAAAAGCAATGAAGAAGATACAAAACCCGACGCGATGATTGTCCAACCATGCCAGCCGAGTGCCGACAAAAGTCGAAGTGATCGCTGCGACTCCGGCCGCGACTGAAACCGACACCGTGAGGACGTAGTCAACCAGGAGCGACGCGCCGGCGATCAACCCCGGTATTGTTCCCAGGTTGTCTTTGGCTACGATGTAAGCGCCGCCGCCGGAAGGGTACGCATGAATAGTCTGCCGGTAACTGATCGCGACGATAACCAGGAGACTCGCAATGCCGATCGTGATCGGAACGACGCGCGAGAACGCCTGCGTCTGGCCGACCATGTAGGCCGCGG
>DASZZL010000036.1:0-25805 GCA_035545035.1 Pyrinomonadaceae bacterium | reverse complement strand
CGAATGTGGAATGCGAAACGTCGGAACATCGATTTCCGAGATCTGGATCGGCGTTGCTGCGTCGAGCCATTTTCTTAACAGAGAGCGCGTCGCCAGCCACGAGCGGAAGCCGCGCGACAAGGCCAGAGCGACGCCAATCGCGGAAACGATCGCCAACGCGCCAAGTTTCTTGCTGACGAATTCGTTTGTTGAAGAGGGCTCGAAAACGATGTATGAAGGAATCAGAAGTGCCGCGATGGAAATCACAGCGACCGCCGGCGGACCGACGCGCATCGCGAACAAAACCTCAGCGCGCGTGCGGGCGGAACACCTACGCATCGGCCTCTCGATCAAACGCCAAAGCCCAGCTGCTGCCAATGACGCGAACGCGTTGACAGTCAGCAGCGTCGCCAACACCAGACTGATTCCAAGCAACTCGTACATAGCGGATCAGGTCTTGCGCCGCAGCTCTCGTTTCTTTTCCTGCACCAAACGATCGAGTTCGTCGAGCAACTGCCGATCGTTTTCGCTTACCGTGTCAACGATGCAGGCGAGCACCGGTTCGATTCCTTCCGCTCCGCCGCCCAGCAAACCATCGATCACGTCTTCCCGAATTCCGTGCTCGAATTCTTCGCGCGAAACCGCGGGCGCATACAGAAACGCGCGTCCGTCTTTGCGACGGTCAAGCAGTTTCTTTTTGTAGAGCCGATCAAGGGTCGTCATCAGCGTCGTGTACGCTATGTCTTCGTCGAAGGCGAGATAGATGTCGCGCACACTTACTTCGCCGCGCTGCCAGGCTTTGTCAAGGACCTGTCGCTCGAGTTTACCGAACGCGAGCGACGCAACTTCGCGTGGCCGGCGAAATCCGCGGAGAAGGAATCGAGGAGCTTTCATGCGGCGAGCATTTTGTGCGCCTGAGAATGGGATGTCAACAGCAGATTTGCATCGGCGCGTGCGGCAGCAGATTTAGACGATTGGCGGGGGCTAGTCGACGAACTGAACATCAACCGCATGGGGAATGATGCCGCGCTCGTGACCTTCGGCGAGCAGACGGCGCACGGCTTCGCGTCCACGTTCGCCGTAATCAAGCGTCAAGTCGTTCACCCACATGGCGACAAATCGATCGGCGAGCGCGGGATCCATGTCGCGCGCAAACTGCATCGCGTACTGCAAAGCGTCTTCGCGATTGTCGAGTGAAAAGCGAATGCTCTCTTTCAGCAGGTCCGATACTTCGTGAATCAGCTCCGGGCCGAGGTCGCGCCGAATCGCGTTGCCGCCCATCGGCAGTGGCAGCCCGCCTGTGTGTTCGTGCCACCACTCGCCAAGATCCAGAACTTTCTTCAATCCCATGTTTTGATAAAAGAGCTGGCCTTCGTGAATCAGCAGTCCCGCGTCACAGCGACCTTCCGTGACTGCTTCGATGATTTGATCGAAGGGCACGACTTCATACTTGAAATCTGGATTGTAGAGGCGCAGCGCCAGAAACGCGCTGGTCAGTGTGCCGGGCACAGCGATCTTCGCTTTTGATAACTCCCCTGGATCGAGTTCTTCATTCGCCACTACAACCGGGCCGTAGTTATCGCCGATCGAAGCGCCATGCGGCAGCAGTGCGTACTTGCCCGCGACATAAGCGTACGCGTGAAAGCTGATCGCGGTCACGTCGTACGTGCCTTTGCGCGCTTCTTCGTTCAGCGTTTGAATGTCTTGAAGGGTGTGCTCAAATTCAATTTCGCCGGTCTCGATCTTGTTCGTGGCCAGCGCGTAGAACATGAACGCGTCGTCCGAATCGGGCGAGTGGGCGATACTTATTTGTTTGGTTACAGTTTGTGTCATTTCAAAATCCAGTAGAAAACTGGCGGCTTGCCCCCCGCGCTCTTTCGGTTCATGCAGAAACTGTTTCTGCTTCTTTTGTCAGTCGATTGTAGAGCGTGTCGCGCTCGACGGCTTCAAAGCCCGCGTCTTCGATCAGTCCGACGAGTTCTGATTTGGTCATCTTCACTTCATTATTGGTTTCAATCGAATAACTCTCCGTCAACTCACCACCTTCGGTGATCGTTCCGTCCACGTCGTTCGCGCCGAAATGCAGAGCGACTTGCGCAAGACGCTTGCCGAGCATGACCCAGTACGCTTTGATGTGCGCAAAGTTGTCGAGCATTAAGCGCGAAACGGCCATCGTCTTTAACGAATCCACACCCGAAGGCCCCGGCAGATGCGCAAGCTGGGTCTCGGGCGGATAAAACGCGAGCGGAATGAAACACTGAAAGCCGCCGGATTTGTCCTGCTGCTCGCGCAGACGCACCAGATGATCGACACGGTCTTCGATCGATTCAATGTGGCCGTAAAGCATCGTCGCGTTTGTTTTCAAACCCACTGCGTGAACCTTGCCGGCGAGTTCCAGCCAGCGAGCGGCGTCGCACTTGTGCGCGCAAATCATCGAGCGCGTCGGTTCGCGAAAAATCTCGGCGCCGCCGCCCGGACACGAATCCAAACCGGCGTCGATCAGCTGTTGAATCATTGCTTCGTCGGGCATCTTGTAGAAATGCGCGAAGTGATCCAGCTCAACCATCGTGAACGCCTTCAGATGAAGCTGCGGGTACTGCTTTTTCAGAGCCGAAAGCAGATCAGTGAAATAGCTGAACGGCAGCTTCGTGTTCAATCCGCCGGTAATATGCAGTTCAGTCGCGCCTTCGCTGACGGCTTGGCCGGCGATGCGCAGAGAATCGTCGATATTATGCGTGTAAGCGTCCGGCTGGCGCGGTGTGCGGTAGAACCCGCAGAATTTGCAGTCAACGTAGCAGACATTCGTCGGGTTGAAATGGCGATTGACGTTGAAATAGGTCGTGCGGCCATGCATCCCTCGCCGCACTTTGTCGGCGAGCTTGCCCAGCGTGTTGAGATCGTTCGTCGCGAAGAGCGCTACGCCGTCATCGAACGAAAGCCGCTCGCCGGTGGCCACTTTGGCGCCAATGTCATTCAGTTTTGGGTCGTGTGAAAAGCTCATTATCTAAGGTGCGATCAATCGATCAGTCCCAAAGAGGCTGGACGTCCAGGACAAATCCTTTCAACAAAGGTTCGCCGGAGGCCGTCTGCGGATCGTCCAGAATCTCGGTGCCGCCGTCAGCGCGGTAGATATGAACTTTGCGTTCCAAAGGATCGATTAGCCAGCCGAGCTGCGCGCCGTTGGCGAGGTATTCTTCCAGCTTTTCTTGCAAGTCTTTCAGCGCGTCCGTTCTTGATCTAAGTTCAACCACAAAGTCCGGACACAGGGGTGGAAACTTCTCCTGCTCCTCAGCGCTGAGCGCATTCCATCGCTGGTTTCGTACCCATGACACGTCGGGTGAGCGCCTAGCGCTATTCGGAAGACAGAAGAGTGTCGATGAATCGAAGCTCTGTCCGGTTCCATCCTTTTCGGCCCATAAGCCGAAGGCTACAATAAGTTTTGCGTTTCGCCTGCCAGTCTTTCCACCAGTGGGAGCCATGATGACAAGTTCTCCTTGGCTTGTGCGTTCGATTTGGAGTTCTGGATTGAGTCGGCAAAGTTCGTCAAATTCTTCGTCCGTGACCTTCGCCGCCAGCGGACTGAAGTCCACCACAAGACCATTGGTAAGTGCGATTGTCGTGCTCATTCGCTTCTCGGTCGCTTTCGAGGAAATCTACCTACGTAATAGTGCTGCACCGCCAAAGGTTGCTAAGAGAATGATACTCACAAAAGCATTGGTCGTAAAAAACGCGGCATTCAATTTGCCCAAATCGTTCGCGCGCACGAGCGTGTGCTGATAAATGAGCAGAGCGCCCGTGGCGATCACGCCGATGACCGCGAGCCATCCCAGGTTCGTCACAAAGTATAGCGCAACCAGCGCCGCGAATGCGCCCGCGTGCAGTCCGCGAGAGATCCAAAGCGCGCGGGCGATGCCAAAACGCGCCGGAATTGAATACAAACCTTCGCGGCGATCGAAATCGTAATCCTGGCAAGCGTAAAGCACGTCAAAGCCTGCGGTCCAAAGCAGAACGACCAGAGAGAGAAGCAGCGGCGCCGGACTGTCAATCGTGCCACGCACGGCTACCCATGCTCCTGTCGGCGCGACAGCCAGGCACCAGCCGAGGACGATATGCGAAAGCATCGTCCAGCGTTTGGTATACGAGTAAAGCACAATGCTCGCCAGGGCAATCGGAGCAAGACTCAACGTCAGGCGGTTCAGCATTGCGGCGGCGAACAGAAACATACCCGCGCCGATAATCGTGAATATCAATACAAAAGGAACAGAGAGTTTCCCCGCGGGAATCGCGCGCATTTTTGTGCGGGGATTGCGTGCGTCAAGATCCTTATCGGCGATGCGATTGAATGCCATCGCCGTTGAGCGCGCGCCAACCATCGCGAGGGCAATCCACAGAATCTGCGAAAAGCTCGGCATTCCGCGCGCCGCCAGCACCGCGCCCAGCAACGCAAATGGCAAAGCAAAGAGCGTGTGCTCGATCTTGATCATTTCGAGCGTCGTGCGGATGTTGCTAACGATTCCTGCGGACATCTTGAGTGAAAACGTTAAGTGAAATTCCCTTTGCGCCGGTAGGCCGATCTTACGTTTGCCAAGCGGCAATCGCAAGCAGCGGCTCATCCGAATATGAAATGGAATCCCACTTAGCCGAGTCCGCAAGCGCGATGCTAGAATTGAGCCGGACAGTAATGACCATCGCCCGAAAGAGAGAAAAAAAGCGGACAGTCCTGGCAAATTCGCAGCGAGGATCGCGCGGCATCAGGCTCACGACCTTCGCCCGGTCGCTCTGGCAAGAGTGGCGAAGGCTGGAGTTGCCGGCGACGAAGGCTCGCGTGGTAGTTGCCGTTTCGGGTGGCGCCGATTCGGTGGCGCTGTTGTTATCGCTCAATGAACTAATCGAATCGGAGAAGCTGAAGCTCAAACTGTTTGTCGCGCACCTGGATCACGCGCTGCGAAAGAATTCGAAGGCGGACGCGCGTTGGGTGAAGGCCTTAGCGAAGCAGCTTGGCTATGAGAGTCTGGCCCGGCGAGTTGACGTGCAAGCATTGGCTGCCCGCAGTGGCGACAATTTGGAACAGGCCGCGCGGCGCGCGCGTTACAAATTCCTGGCGGATGTGGCGAAGAAAAAGCGAGCGAGCTTTGTCTTGACCGCACACACGATGGACGATCAAACCGAGACAGTGCTGCTGAATCTCTTGCGCGGCAGCGGGATGGACGGCCTCAGCGGAATGGAGCCGGCGCGGAGACTGGGTGAGGGAAGTGAAATCATTCTGGCGCGCCCGCTGCTTAGCGGGGCTCGGCGCAAAGACACTGAAGACTATTGCCGCTTGCGGGGGGTTGAGTTTCGTACTGACGAAATGAACGACGACGAAAAGTTCGCGCGCGTTCGCGTACGTCGGCACCTGTTGCCGCAGATGGAGAGTTTCAATCCAAAGATCGTGGAAGGGTTGGCACGAACCGCGGAGTTGCTGCGCGAAGACTTTGCTGCTCTGGATCAAGCCGCTGGTCGTTTGCTTGAACTGGCCACGGAAGACGGCGCGCGCTCGCGTCTGCGAGTAGACTTGCTCGCCCTGGCGCACCCCGCGTTACGACGGCGCGCTCTGCGTCAATGGATCGAGAAGTGTCGCGGAGACCTGAAGAGGATCGAGCGCGTACACGTTCTGGCGGTTGAGAGTCTGCTGTTCGGGGATCGGGGCGGACGTGTTATCGAATTGCCGGGCGGGCCCAAAGTCCTGCGCCGGCAGAAGTGGTTGCACTTTGCCGTGAAATGAATCGAAGAACCTGATTGCAAACGTTTACGTAATACCATCGTAGCGATCGCCGCAGGCACCTGAAGGAGCAAGCAGACGCATCTTAGGAAAGCCTTTTTTGCGGGCAAAGATTGGGGGTCGGGGACACCAATCGATTTGGGATTTTTTGAAGCGACAATTACTGCCGATTTGAGGTATGATCGGCCACGGAGGAAGCGAAGACTTTGAGTTCGACGGCAAGACAAATCATTTTTTGGGCGCTAATCATTGCAGGCGCGCTCTTGATCTACAAGCTCGTCAATCCGGGCGGAAAGAACCAGCAGCCCCTCGATCTGACTCAACTCGAAGACAAAATAAACAAAGGCGAGTTGAAGCAGTTGACGGTCAGGCAGAATGAGACCGTCGCGGTCGATCGGGTCAGCGGCATGGAGTATCACGTCCAGTTAGCGAACGAACACACGAAGGCAGAGATTCTGAACGAGGCGCGTAGCAGCGTTAACGGGAAGCCACGTGTTGATAAGGTTGAAGATGAGCCGAGCTCCAGCTATTGGCTGCCCGCGTTGTATTACCTGCTGCCGTTCGCGCTGCTGCTTGGTTTTTGGATCTTTATGTTGCGACAGATGCAGTCAGGCGGCAACAAAGCTCTCTCGTTTGGCAAGTCGCGCGCGAAGTTGCTCAGCAATCAGCAGAAGCGCGTGACTTTCAAAGACGTCGCCGGCGTCGAAGAAGCCAAGGAAGAACTCCAGGAGATCATCGAATTCCTGAAAGAGCCACAGAAGTTTCAAAAGCTCGGCGGCCGCATTCCCAAGGGCGTTTTGATGATGGGCCCGCCGGGAACAGGAAAGACTCTGATGGCGCGCGCGATTGCGGGTGAAGCTAACGTGCCTTTCTTTTCAATTTCAGGTTCTGATTTCGTCGAGATGTTCGTCGGCGTCGGCGCTTCACGCGTGCGCGATCTTTTCGAGCAAGGCAAGAAGAACGCGCCCTGCATCATCTTCATTGATGAGATCGACGCCGTGGGTCGTCATCGTGGCGCGGGTCTCGGTGGCGGACACGACGAGCGCGAGCAGACTTTGAATCAGTTGCTGGTTGAGATGGACGGCTTTGAATCGAACGACGGCGTGATCCTAATCGCCTCGACGAACAGACCTGATGTTTTGGATCCGGCCCTGCTTCGCCCGGGCCGTTTCGATCGCCGCGTGGTTGTTTCGCGCCCTGATGTGCGCGGGCGTGAAGGCATCCTGAAGGTTCACACGCGCAAGATTCCGTTGGGCGAAGACGTGGACATCAGCGTCCTCGCGCGCGGCACGCCGGGATTCACGGGAGCGGACCTGGCGAACCTGGTCAACGAAGCGGCGCTCAACGCGGCGCGTTACAACAAGAAAGTTGTGGCCATGCATGATTTCGAGCTGGCCAAAGACAAAGTCTTGATGGGGGCCGAGCGCAAGAGCATGGTCATCTCAAACGAAGAGAAACGCGTTACGGCTTACCACGAAGCAGGCCACACGATGGTCGGATTGAAAGTGCCGAACGCCGATCCGGTGCACAAGGTCACCATCATTCCGCGCGGAATGGCGCTCGGCGTGACCCAGCAATTGCCGGAAGGCGATCGGCACAACTACTCGCAGGAGTACCTGCTCGGTCAGATTTCAATCCTGATGGGTGGGCGCATCGCGGAAGAAACGTTCCTCGGCGGCATTACCACGGGCGCGTCGAACGACATCGAGAAGGCGACGGAACTGGCGCGCGCGATGGTTTGCGAGTACGGCATGTCTGAACTCGGGCCGTTGACCTTCGGCAAGAAGGAAGAGCAAATCTTTCTCGGCCGCGAGATCGCTCAGCATCGAGACTATTCGGAAGAGACTTCGATTCGCATCGATTCCGAAGTGCGCAAGATTGTCACCGAACAGTACGAGCGCGCAACGAAGATTATTCAGGAGAATCGGGATACGCTGGTGCGTCTGGCTGATGCGTTGCTCGAGCATGAGTCGCTGGATGGTGTGCAGATTCGTCGCATCGTGGCGGGCTTGCCATTCGATGATGCTGAAGCACCATCAACGGTGAGCACCGAAGAACAGCCGCAATTGATAGAGCCGACCGCGCGGCCACTGAAGCCAATCCTGCCGCCGATCACCGGAGGCACGCCGGCACCGGCGTAACCGGTGCAGTAGCCCAACCGTGAGGGAGGGCTTATCTTTGGTTTGGAAAGGTAAAAGGCGAGAGTTCCGGCTCTCGCCTTTTTGTTTCGCCCCTGGGTGGCTATGCCGCTTGATGTGCGGAAGTGTCTCTGACCTTCCGGCAAGTTGTTAGTCGACCTGCTCGTTCGCAACCCTGTCAGGGTTGCGGAAACAAAGGCCTTGCGCGATACCCAGGGTAGCCGCTGCGCGTCAACCCTGGGCTTTGTTACTCAACCGCTTCGCGGTTGATTGGACCCGATGACGCAGGAAGTTCCGGCGCCGTCTTTACTTTTTACTTTTTCCTTTTTACTTTTGCCTTGTGGAAACCGCAGACGTCGTCATCATCGGGAGCGGCATTGTCGGATCGAGTGTCGCTTATCATCTGGCGCAAGCCGGCTGCACGAATGTGCTGGTGATCGAGCGCGAAGCGCATCAGGGCAAGGGCTCGACCGGCAAGAGCATGGGCGGTGTGCGCGCGCAGTTCTCGACGCCGGTCAACATTCAGATGTCGCGCTACTCGATCGACTTCTTCTCACGCTTTGATGAAGTCGTCGGCCACCCGGCAGACTATCGCGCACACGGATATCTTTTCTGCGCGACCAACGAAAGTCATCTTGCTTATTTGAAAGCGAACCGCGAACGACAGATCGGGCTGGGCGTAAATAACGTCGAATGGGTTTCACCGGAAGAGATCCAGGCAATTGTGCCGCAGCTTCGGACGGACGACATTCTCGGGGGTACGTTCTGTCCGACGGATGGGTTTGTCGATCCACACAGCGTGATGATGGGATTCATGCTGAACGCGCGCGAGCATGGCGTGCGCTTGTGGCTCGACACTCAAGTCACGGGAATCGAAGTCGAGAATGATCAGATAACCGGCGTGCTGACATCGCGAGGCCGTGTTTCCGCGCGCGTCGTCGTCAACGCCGCCGGCGCGTGGGCCGCTGGAGTCGCCAAGATGGCCGGCGCTGATTTGCCGGTCGAGCCTTTGCGGCGTCAACTCGTTCCCACCGAACCATTCGATCAATTGCCGAAACGCTTTCCGATGGTGATCGACATGTCCACCGGCTTTCACTTTCGCCGCGAAGGGAAGGGAATTCTTTTGGCGTGGAACGACCCGGCGGAAACGCCGGGATTCAAGACTGAATTCGATTCAACATTTGTAGAAAAAATCCTGACGCATGCAGCTTCGCGCGTGCCGGTTCTTGCCGAAGCCGGAGTGAATCCGCGGCGCGCCTGGGCCGGGCTCTACGAGATGACTCCCGATCATCATGCGATCATCGGCCCCGCGCCCAACGTCAAGGGACTCTATTTCGTGAACGGCTTCAGCGGCCACGGCGTGATGCACTCTCCGGCTTCCGGTCGGATCGCCGCGGAGCTAATTCTGCAAGGACACTCCGATCTCATCGAGGCCGCGCAACTTAGCGTCGAACGCTTTGCCGAAGGAAAATTGCTGGAAGAGACGGCCGTCTTATAGCGCCGCACCGAATCGCCTAAGAATCCTTCGACGGTAACTCGCGCGCGCGCCCAACGTGGTGTTGTGCCTTGTCAGCAAAGTCTCCGAAGTCTGCGCAGGCAGGAGATTGAGACGCCTTTAGCGCGCTGATCACGGCCTCGATATGTCTTTCCAGATCGGACGTTCCACTTTCAGAGTCCGGTGTCGGGCTGAGTTTTTCGATCCAGCCTTCAATGTTTAGTTCTTCAAGAATAGCTTCTGCCGCCGATGAGATTTTGGCGCTGCCAAGCAAAACATTATTTGGTTTGTCGCGACCCCGCGACTTGGCCTCCGTGCAAATCTTCTCGATCATGTGGCTACCCAGCATCCGATAGCTTTCAAACTGTGACTCGCTGAACCACTGGTCGGCAATAGTTTCTTCCGGGAACGTTGGACTAGTCGCGTGATAGTTGAGCACGTCACGCGGCTCGTCACCGATCAAAGAAGGCTTTATATAGACAAGCACGCCATCGTAGTTACTGTCTGGTTCGTTGCTGCCTTTGGGTTTATCGACGCACGAATATCGAATCAGGCCAACCGCGCAATAATTGTTTGCCGCGTCAGGATGGCTATTGAACTTCATGTCTCCCATATCGATCGGCACGCCAAAGTCCACGCGAATCTGCCGGATGGCCATCGCCAGAGAGTCGTAAGCGTATTTCGTGTCGGTGCTGGCATCGCTCACCACGATGAAACGGCAGCGCCGCAGGATCATTTCGTAGAGGCCGAGATTCTCGAAGTGTCCGCCATCCGAAAGATACACATAGGGCTTCTCGTCGTCGGTCATTCCCAGGGCCTCTTCCACGATGGGGCGAACGGATTCGCGCGGAGAGTCTCGCGTATAAGTTTCGCCACAGTCAGGTCCGGGATTACCGAACCAAAAGCCCATCCGCACGTTGAAGAGCGTCATGATGAAACGTACGACTGGAGAAGTCATCATGTAACCCATGTTCGGACTCGCTGCCGCGCCGGAGATCGCGGCCGCCGTAGCCAGCGAGATTCCTTCACCGTTGCGGTTCCGGGCGTACTCCTCGGACTTGCGATATCCGAGCCAGAAGCCGCCACAATGCAGCGGCGACATAGTGAAAGATTCGGCTTTTCGATCCTGCCACTCCAACTTCTTGCCACCTGCCAGATTCAGGGTGACGTTGACGACGTGCAGAGGCTTCTGCTTCAACTGGTACATCCGCGGCGTGTCCAGGTTGTCGAAGTCAGTGAACCTGTTTCTGGTCTGCTCCCGCTGTTCTTCGTTCCTGGACGCACCGAGATAGGATCTCATCATGCGGTTACGCCAGTAGTAATGCAGCGAGAATCGATTGGTATTGATCATTCGGCCCATCAACGCGCCTAACGCGGCAATGACAATCGCCATCGCGACCAGCACGCGCCCGGGCGTGTGGTAGAGAAAGTCGGTTGGCTGACTGAGATCAAGACTGAACGGACTCGACAATCCAAACATTCTGATCAAAAAGCTCCAATGAGATGACCTCAGAATCCAGTTGAGTATGGTGTTTAGTAGGCCACCAACACCTGAGGCCAGGAGCCAATTGGTTAGTTGCGCCAAACAAAGGACGATGAATCCGGCGAAGACCGTTGCCGAAACTGGAAGCGCGGCCGACACGAATATCGACGGACGAGCTTGTTCTCCTGTTTCTTCTGAGCTGTGAGCAGGAGTCTTCGAACTGAATCCGCCGAACAAACTAATCGCGCCCGAAACGATCCCAACCAATCCGGCGCCGATCCCTTTCAGACTGGCCCAGGACCATGTCTGCTTCAACAGCAACGCTTGCACTTCGACAAACAAATGCGGACCAAACAAGACCAGCAAGTGGACGACGCTCCATCCCGCCGCGACGATGAGAATCCAGGCACCGCACCGTGCCCACCACTCCTGATCTTCGACATCGGTGAAGTGGCTGGTGAAGCCGGCGATCAAAGTGCCCCCACCCCCCAACAAGAGCAACATCGCGGGGACCGCAAGCGCTGCGTACAAGCGACCATGTGACAGGGCGAGGTCGAGCGGCGGCGGAAATAGGTTGGTTACGATGCACCAGGTGAGGACACTCGTTGTGATGAAGGCAACGAAAATCAGCAATAACGCCACGAGGTTGTCGCGCAGATTGCGCATTAAGGGCCACTCTGCGGTGGGCTGCGCTTGTCGTTGACGAATAGCCGCACGAATATGTGCGCCGATTATAAGAAGAACCGGCAGCGCTGAAAGGCCGACTCCGAACCATAGGAAGCCCCGAATTGTCGGCACGGCTTTTTGACTCAGACGCGCCCAGTACGAAGTCAAGGCCATCGCTGTAACGACCAACGGCAAGAGGCAAGACCACAAAAACAAACCTTCGCCGCGATTCAGAGCATTCGAGCTTGGCAGGCCGAGGGTTATGTAGCTCAGCGCGATGACTCCACTGACGAAGCCAATAGCCAGGCATGCATCAGGGCCGAGATACGAACTCTTCACGAAGGCCAGCCAGATTCTCGGCAGCAGGAGGAGCGCCATGATCACGGGAAGAAAAACAAACCAGTTCAGCAGCAGGTTGCGAAAGTAAATCGCAATCAGCGTCCAGGTGTCGGCGCTGAGCAAGCCCTTGCGCGGCGTCAGATAGTTACTGTAAACGCGCAGGTTGTAAACAGGTTTGGGCTCGGGCACGAGCGGTGAGTCCGGCGGCTGCTTTCTCAGTTCATCAATTACCGCCTTCAGTCCGTGGCCTGGTTCCGGTGCGGGGTTCTGCCCACTCTTCTTATTCTCGCAGGCCACGGCTGTTTCGTGTTTCTCCTGCTCGCGCTGAATCCAGGCCGTCAACCAACTGCCGATGAAGCCGCCGCCCGAAACTGTGGACAAGTAATCAAACTTGCCGAGCAGACCGCATCGCGCCAAACCCTGCAAGACTCCGAGGTTGAAAGTTGCGCTGCGGACGCCGCCGCCAGATAGACACAGCGCAGAGCGCTTTTCATTGAGCCCGTGGATGGCCTGGTAAACCGTGGGCACGATGTTGTCGCTGGCAGCTTCCCGCTCAACCCACGTTGAGGCGTTTGCTAGTGCGGCTTGTACCTGCCGATCTACTGGATCGGTCTCGGCTGGAAGACGCTGCTCTTTCAATTCAGCGCTGAGTACTTCAGCAAGCGTGAGTGGAAGTTTGCTTTGCGACATTGTTTTGATCCAGTCCCCGGCGCGTACATTCGTCGCCGGACTTGAAGCGAGTCCATCAGTCGTGCAAGGCGACAGATAAATATCCCAATCCGTTGCTTGCGTCAATGGTTTGTCGACGCTTTGCCGCCGCTCGACAGTTGCCCGAAGGCCGCAGTACTGTAGCACCGCGCGCGGATCCTATTCACCGGAGGAACTGATGAAAAGACTCTCTTTCGCTTTGCTGGCACTAACACTCGTGGCTGCGTTCGCGCCATCCGTCTCAGCGGCTGACGACAACAAGGTTCAATCGTCGCTCATTGTTTCGACGGAATGGGTTGGGAAACATCTCAACGATGACTCACTCGTGCTGCTGCAAGTGGGCGACAGAGATGAGTATCTGGCGGGCCATATCGCCGGCGCGCAGTTCATCACTCTCACAGACATTTCAACTCCGCGGGGCCAGGGTCTTGTGCTTGAGTTGCCCTCGGTCGATCAATTGAAAGCAACCTTCGAGAAGCTGGGCATCACGGACAAATCCCGCATCGTCGTTTATTTCGGCAAAGACTGGGTGACGCCTACGGCGCGAGTCTTCATGACGCTCGACTATCTGGGACTTGGTGATCGCACTTCGATTCTCGATGGCGGATTGCCGGCGTGGCGCGCCGAGGGCCGGCCCGTGACTGCGGAACTGCGCGAACCAAAGCGAGGGAGCTTCACGCCGCGACCAAACACGAAGCTTGTAGTCGATGCCGTGTGGGTCAGCGCGAATCTGAACAAACCCGGCGTGGCGATTCTCGACGCGCGCGCGGCGAAGTTCTACACCGGCGCGGAAGCCGGACAGATGCCGCGCGCCGGTCATATCCCCAGCGCCAGGAACATTCCGTTCTCAAGCGTAGTGGAAGATCCAACCAACAAATTTAAGAGTGTCGAGGCGCTGCGCGGACTTTTCGACGCAGCCGGCGTGAAGCAACGCGACACCGTCGCGACCTATTGCCACATCGGACAACAGGCCAGCCTGCTCTATTTTGTGGCACGCTATCTGGGTTACGAAGCGCACCTCTACGACGGCTCGTTTGAAGATTGGAGCCACCGCCCGGAATTGCCCGTCGAAAAATCGGAAGCAACGAAGATCAGCGTCAAGCCTTAAGATGTGAAGCCGCCCGTCGCCGCCGCCATTGATTCTTCAGTCCGCCGTGGCCGAGGGTTGCTTAACAAGTCCAGCTTCAGACACCTGAATACAACAGACTCGGCTCCAGAAGTTATCGTCACCACCTGAGGCGATAAAGGTGACTTTCGCCAGATACAGCCCCGCGGAGAGTACAAGGGGTACGCCAAGGTGATAAGTTTCGTCCGGCTCCATCCAGAAATCGATCCTGTTGTTCTGTAAAGGGTCTTCGTACTCAATGAGAAGGTTGACTTCCGGTAAGCCAGCAACGGGCTCTAGAAGCGGACTCTTGAACCAGTCCAGGTGTCGATCATTAGGCGGCTCCCAAGCGCGAATGGTTTTGACTTGCAAGCTTCCGCTATGCCGGAGTTTTTCCACTCCATCGTTGTAGGCCCAACCCTCATTCCGTTCATACTTCGCTTGAACTTTGGTGTGCCCTTTGTTTGTTAGAATCACGTCGAGGAGCACCAGATAGTCCCGACCGTGAAGTTCGCAGTTGGAATTGATCTCAATAACGACAGCTTCCTCATCAGTTCGCTCGATGAGATAACGGCGCAGCGCCCACAGACCGCCGATAACCGCAGCAACGCTGACGATAGCGGCGGCGGTGATGTCCACGATGTCCTTGAGTGACGGCAAATTCATCTCTTCAGTTTCGTCTTCGGTACTGACATCACTCCATCATGGCTTCCGCGGCGCGGGCCTTCTTTCGGATTTGCTCCAGGTATAGCGCGGCTGATCCTCGACTAGCGTGACTCGACTTGTATCGCGCATCCACTGCTGCTTCCAGAGCGGGTTGGGACATTTTATGTTCGACTGGCAACAAACTCTGTCCCACCGCTGACAACTCGCTGTCCACCTTCCTCGCCAGGAACAGGAACCCGGGCAAGTTTCCATCGTCCGGAGACTCCGCGGGCCGAGCGACCTTTTCCGCAAACGGAGCGGCCTCGGGTCCCGGCGGCGCCGGAAACGGACACTGTCCACCCGATGTTGCGGGTGCCGGTAACGTTGCCGGAGTTAACCTGGGATTCGCTAGCGTCACCAACTTGCCAACTCCGTTTGCTTGCGTATCTCTTTGGGTTAGCGGGTTCAGCCCCCACAGCGATTCGAGCGTCGCGGGCACTGACGAGTGATCGTAGATTCGGTGATCGATCAGATTCTGTGGAATCAGCGGCGAAACTACGACTGCCGGAACTCGAACTCCGTATTTCGTGAACGTAAAGCCATTTTGGTTCAGCGGCGAGGTCATCGAATTGTCGCCTGGCGAAGCTGCACTGCCAGGCGGCATGTGATCGTAGAATCCGCCGTGCTCATCCCAAGTCACGATCAGCAAGCTGTCGTTCCACAATGGCGAATTACGAATCCACTCGTACACATTTTTTATCAGCCACTCTCCGCAGACGACGTTGTCAAGCGGATGTTGGGAAGTGCCGCCCTTGTAGTTGCCAAAAATATTTCCGTAACTGGGCTCGATGAATGTGTAGTCGTATGGATACGGATGCGTTGCGCTTTGGACTTGATCCTTGAAGTGCCTGAGCGGAGAAGTGTTCGCCAGAAAATGAACGCCCTTGAACGCAAGTGAGATTGGGAACTCGTCTCCGCGGTAGATGTGCCACTTTTTGGAAGCCTTGCTCAATCTGTCAAAGACTGTGCCGTTCTGGAAGCCCAGGCCGAAGATAAACCACTTTGCGATCTCTGCATTAGTTGGACTGTGATCCAATCCCGCCGACGATGCTGCTTGGACGAAGAAGCGATTGGGCCAGGTTGGTCCGGGCATCGACGAGAACCAGCCGTCGCAAACGGCGAACTCAGAAGCGAGGGCGTTGAGGACCGGAAGCTGGCTTGGGCTGTAGCCCTTCATGATTTCGCCGGGGTTCGCTGCGCCGCCGTTGTTCGTATAGTTCGACACAAAGCCACTGTTGTTAATCGGCGGATACGGGCCTCCGTGCGGATAATTCGCGCCCGCGCCGCAATGCTGCTCGACAACGCACTGAAATTCGTGGCATGGATCAGCGGGCATCGCCCAGTCTGCCGGCTGCGAAACTTGAAGACCGCTGTTCGTCTCGTTTCCAGTCAGGCCGTTGATCTTCGTGTTCGTTCCGTCGACCGCGTCCTTGCCGGTGATGCCTGAGAATCCCAGCATGTGATCCAGCGATCGGTTTTCGAGCATGAGCACGAAAACGTGTTTGATCTTCTGGAAAGGACCGGCGGTCGTCATTGTGTGTCTCCCCGTCCAAGGCTATCTGTTGTTTTGAAATGTAAGACTGCGTCGTTGGTTGGTTACGTGAGAAAGCGGCATGATTCCCCCCTGTAATACCGAATGCTGACTGAAGCCGTTACCCCGCGACTCGAAAGAAGAAAGGATCTATCGAGATGCCCACGGGAGTAATGTTGTCGATATCGAGCAGCGTGTTTGTTTCCCAGTTGACATTTCTTTGATAGACAACGTCATTCGGAAAATTCGTTTTCTTCGGAGTGTTATTGGCGGAAAAGATTCCGTGGAAGTCTTTGGCCACGGCCACCAGACGTTCATAGCCCGTCCGTTACCGTGGCCGGATGCCATAACGCGTCCAAAGATCCTCGTAGCAGCGGCGGCCTTCAAATCGTATTTGGCCGGTGTTCTCAGCCGCCCAATCTTTGCATCACCTTGGTGCCGTCAGGTGTACCGAGTCCCGTGCAAGCATCCCATCCTTTGCGCGCCGAGTACTTGCCCAGGCCCTCGAGATCGTTATTGCCCTGTGTGATGTCGTGAAGGACACCAGCCGGCGGGGCATAGAGCAAGGGGTTAATGAACCCGGCCGGTGGTTTGCCCAACTTGGCCAGTCGCTGATTGATCCGTGCTATCAAAGCAGCCCACAGCGGCGAGACCGCGCTCGTGCCACCAAAGACACTCTGTTTCCCGCCCACCAGCCTCACTTGATAACCCGTGCCCGGATCAGCGTCGCCCGCTATATCAGGTACACCGCGCCCAATTTTTTTCTTTGGCGATTTGGGAACCTTCGCGTTGGACTGATAAGACGGTCGGGCAAAGAAATCGCTGACTCCACCACCTGTTCCTCCATTGCCCTGGTGCCAGACTACCTCACTACTGATAGTTGCGCCTGAACCAGTCAGATTTGTTCCGCCACAAGCGAGAGCAAAAGGACTGGACGCCGGAAAGTCGACATGCGGACGACCGTCTCGGTCTGATGGTTTGCGAATATCAGATGAGCCGTCGTCGCCGGATGAACAACACACCGTGATGCCGAGAGCAGCAGCATCTTGCAAAATCTGGTCAAAGGCGTTCAGAGACTGGGCAGTCCAACTATCTTCCGATCCACCCCAACTGATCGAAACCACGGTAGGCTTGCGCACATTGTCATGCAGCGCCGCGTTGACCGCATCAAGGAAGCCCTGATCAGTGTTGGGCGCAAAGTAAACGGCAATCTGTGCTCCTGGCGCGATAGCCCCGGCCACTTCGATGTCGAGCATGACTTCGCCATCAGCATTCTTATCCGGACCTGGCACATTGGCTCCGCCATCGACTCCGATGGCCGTTATTTTTGGCGTGGGAATCTTGAGCTTAGCGAAGTACGCATTGAGATCATTTGTAGTGAAGCCAGTCCCGGTGATATTGCCCTTCGTGTCCTGATCATTCAGTTCGATGATCGCGATACATTGTCCAGTGCCGTCAAGACCGGCAGGGAAATTGTAAAGCTTAGCCACTTCAGGCGGAGTAAAGCTGCCGTCGGCAGCATTCTTCGGTGTGAGTTTTGATTTCGCTTTGCCAGCGTTTGCCTTACCAGCTGAGCGGGCTTTTGGCTTGATTTCGTCGCGACGCCGATGATGGGGCGTAACCGCAGGCCGATTGTCGAGGCCAAACACTCCGACGACCACGTTCGCGAGTTCGGGTGGGACCGAAACTGGACCAGTGCGGCCGCGAAAGACTCTGCCTCCAAGTTTGTAATTTTTGAGATTCGGTTTGAAGGCGGCAGTGAGATCCGCAATTGTGCCCGACAAGATCACGATGCGTCTGGCAGCGCTCGAATTTACTACCGTCAGATTGTGCTCATGGGCAAAGGCGTCAATCTTGGTCAAGTCTGCTGGATCGGCACCACGTTCCGCCGCAAAGTCCTCGCGACTAACATATTGGCGCTTTGATGAAAGTTTAGAACCGAGGTCCATCGCCTGCTTCGCGCGGGCCGAAGCCGGACCTGCCGCTGCCGAAGACTTAGGTCTCACATAGACTGTTACTTCGATTCTCTCGTTCGGGTCAACAGCGCCTACAACTTTGGCCGTTGGCAAGGCACGCTTTTCACTACCGGGAACGTTCTTGCGTTTTGAGGCTGGCATAAGAAACTCCTTTTCTGAGAAGGTTGCAAACTAGAATGGACATAGGCGGAATCGATCGTGGTCCACGTGATCGTGCTAACGAACGTTCTTTCGACCGGGGAATAGACCGCCACGTCCAACAAAATGCTTCCAGATTCTATGGCTGGCTCTGGGAGTGTGCGGCGCCCGCAGGCTCTGAGGACCAACCGTAAAACGCGAGGGGCGCGAAGACTATCTCAATTCGCAGTGGCCGTCAAGAGACTCCGCAAGATTTGGCGCAAGCACGGCTAAGGCCCGTGAAATCCTTTGTCACGGATCGCTTTCGACGATGTAACCATCGATTGAAGCTTTGCGGCGTTACATAACTTGCGCGAGAACTCGGAAGTGCGAGAATATCTGTCGCCGCTGATTCGCAAGTCGCGCTCCAGCAATTTTTATCTAACCCGAGACTGGGACCCATGGAACGTAGAACTACATCCTGGCAGAGCCCAAACCTGAACATGGAAATGCCGCTGGTCGCGTACGGCCACGCGGGCCAAACGCTGTTGATGCTGCCGACCGCGGCGGCGGATTATCTGGAGTACGAAAGGTTTTATCTCGTCGATGCGATCAAGCCGTTCATCGAAGCGGGTCGCATCCGCGCCTACTCAATCAACAGCGTCAATCGTTACAGCCTGCTGAACGAGCAAATGCCGCCGCACATGAAAGCCGAATTGCTGACGCGATATGATCGATACATCACCGATGAAGTGCTGCCGCTGATTCGCAACGAGAACGGAGAAGATGCGCGGCCGATTACGACGGGCGCCAGCCTGGGCGCGTTTCTATCCGCGAATGAATACTTCAAGCATCCCGATTTGTTTCGCGGCGTGATTGCGTTGAGCGGCAGCTACGATATTCGTTCTTACCTTGACGGCTACTACGACGACAATGTCTTTTTCAATAACCCGGTCGATTATCTCTCGGGTTTGAACGACGATCATTTCCTGCCGATTCTGCGCAAAGCCGATGCGATTTACATCTTGTCGGGTCAGGGTTCGTACGAAGATCCAAAGCGCAGCCAGCAACTCTCAGAGATTCTGGAGTCGAAAGGAATTCCGCACACGTTGGATTTGTGGGGCGCCGACGTGAATCACGACTGGCCGTGGTGGCGGAAGATGTTGCCGCATGTGCTAGGGAAGATCGTTGGATAATGCGATGACTTACGCCTTGGCAATGTCTGTATGAGAACTCGGAGGCGGAATAGTGAAGGGTCGGCATTCTTATTCTGAAGTTGAGTGGGATGAGAGCAAGAATCTTGTTAACCAGAGGAAACATAGTGTTTCATTCGAAGAAGCGGCTACGATTTTTCTCGATCCTCTTGAAATAGCAATTCCCGATCCTGACCATGAATTATCAGAGCATCGCTTTATATCCATTGGACAGTCTTCCAAGCGGCGGTTGCTGGTAGTATCATATGCCGAGCGCGGCGATAGGATCAGAATCATTAACGCTCGCAAGCCAACACGACGTGAACTCCGCGAGTACCAAGAGGGCTAGCAATGCGAAGAGAGTACGATTTTAGTCAGGGTGCAAGAGGGAAACATGTAGGGAAGCGATTTCGGATCTTAGGCGACAAGACGGTGCGAGATCAGAACCGGACGACAAGTAACTTAGTCGGTACCGCTGGTGAATACTATGTTTGCGCGGAACTGTGCCGGCACGGTTACTTGGCGCTCCTCACGCCTAAGAACAATCCTTTATTCGATGTGGTTGCGACTAATGTCGAGGGAACCGTCTCTGTCTCCATACAGGTAAAGACTCGGTCGATTCGTAACACTCAGGGATGGAAGCTCAGCACTCAACAAAATGCGACGGAGACGCCGGGTGTTCCTTTTGTTGTCCTGGTGAATTTGCATGATGACGGATTGCCAGACTTCTACGTGTATCGCTACTTGGATTTTGTTTCGCGGGTGACGGAAATCTTCCAGGATTACATCTCGAAGCCCAAGCGGACGGGCGAACCACGTAAAGACCCAGGCTTCCGTTGGCTTGATGAAGTAAGTTTTACAGACGCTGACCGTGCCCGCATGAATAATTGGCAGCCGATCATCGAGGCGCTTCAAGGATGAGTATTCGGCAGGGCTAGTCTCTCATCATCCCGGCGGTCCGTCGTTGCCCTTCTTACCTTTTTTCTTTGCCGGCTCGGCTTCGCGTGGTCGCGTCTGCGCGGGTGTGCCCGCGGGCGCGGCGGGTTCGACCTTCTTCGGTGTTTCCGTATTCACGCGGGGCTCGGGCGGAACGTCTGTCTTCACCGGCGGCAGAGTCGAGTCTTCCAACTTCGGTGTAGTTATCGCGGGATTCGTGTTCTGATCCGTTTGATTGTCTTGCTCGTCGGCAGTCATCTGCGCCCGCTCCAAAGCGAGCTCACGCTGCCGCTGCTTGTACATCTCCCTCATGTCTTCAGGCATCGACGGCGCTTTTGGAAAATCCTCCTTCGGCTTGTCCTTCAAAAAGTCGCGCATGAACTCGATAAAGTAAGGCAACGCGCCGGCCGCGCCGGTCATTTCGTTGCCGAGCGGTTTCTTCCGTCCCGGATAGCCCATCCAAACGCCCGTGACGTACGTCGGCGTGTAGCCGAGGAACCACACGTCCGTGTGATCGTTGACGGTGCCGGTCTTGCCGGCGAGCGGCACGCCGAGCACTTGCGCCGCCGAAGCGGTGCCCCCTTGCACGACGCCGCGCATCATCGAAACCATCGTCAACGCCACGTACTCGCTGACAACTTTGTAAGTAGTCCTCTCCCACTCTTCCTTCACTGCGCCGTCGCGATCCAGGACCTTGCGAATCATGTGCGGCTCGACGCGAACGCCCCTGTTCGGAAAAGCGGAATAGGCCGAGACCATTTGATCGAGCGGCACTTCGGTGGCGCCAAGCGCGGAAGAAAGATATGGCGCCATCGGCACCTTGACGCCAAAACGACGGAGCATCTGCGAGCCCGTTTGAATGCCGACGGTTTGCAGCACGTGCACGGCGGGAATATTCATTGAGTGCGCCAGCGCCGATTTCAAAGGCATGTCGGCGCAGCTAAGCGACCCGTCGTAGTTGTGTGGCTGCCAACCGTTGATGTCGATGGCCGCGCCGCTGACGGTCGTATCCGGCGTCATGCCCCATTCGATCGCGGCGCTATAAACGAACGGCTTGAACGCCGAACCAGTCTGGCGATACGCCTGGAACGCGTTGTTGAATTTGTTAGTGAGAAAATCGTAGCCGCCGATCATCGTGACGATCTCGCCGGTCTTGGCATTCAAAGTCATCATCGCGCCTTGCACGCCGGGAATCTGAGTTAGCTCGACTTTGAGCCGATGCGCCTTCTTATCGGCATCCTTAATTTCAAAGTAGGCGAGATAGCCCGGCTTGAATTCAGTGCGCGGCGCGCGCTTGCCCCAGCCCATATCGGCGGCCGTCACCGTCGCCGTGTAATTACCAAAGCGCACCGTGGCTTCGTCGCGGGCTTGATCGACTTTCATCACCAGCCCCATCAAAAAGCGGCCGGGCACATATTCGTTCCGGTACCAATCGGGATACTTATAACTTGCGAGTTCCTGCTGCGTCGGCACGCCACTGTTTGCTGAGGTGGGAATCGCTTCGTACGAAGAGCGCCAGCCGCTGTGCGACTTGTCATAGCGTCGCAGGCCCGCGCGCACAACTTCGTAAGCCTTCTTCTGCGCCGCAATGTTGATGGTCGAGTAAACCGCGAGACCGGTTTGCGCGACGCGCGTTGTGTACTTATCTTCCAGATCCCCCCGGATGTACTCGACTGGATAATCGAACGCGGGAGAGAGAGCCTGCGGCGGTTGGTAATACGCGGTGTCGGCCAACACCATCGGTTTCGCTTTCGCCGCATCAACGTCCGCTTGCGTCGCGAAACCGGTCTTGGCCATTTGGTCGAGGACCAGATCGCGCCGCTCTTTCGCTTTCGCGGGATTAGCGGTCGGCGAGTATTCGCCCGGCGCCTTCGGAACGCCTGCGAGCAACGCCGCTTCTTCGAGCGTCAGGTCCTTCGCCTGCTTGCCAAAATAAGTTTCCGCGCCCGCTTCGACACCATACGCGTTCGCGCCCAGAAAAATGTGGTTCGCGTACAGCTCCATGATCTGGTTCTTGGTGTAGTAGCGCTCGATCTGCAAAGCGAGCACCCATTCGTTCATCTTGCGCTTGAGGGTTTGCTCGCGCGTGAGGAACAAATTCTTGGCAAGCTGCTGCGTCAGCGTCGAGCCGCCTTCAACTTTTTCGCTGGTGAGGTTTTTCCACGTGGCGCCGAGAATGCGAATCGGATCGATGCCCATGTGATCGTAAAAGCGCGCGTCCTCAACGGCGAGGATGGCGTTCTTCATGTTGGCGGGAATCTCTTCGTACTTCAGCGGGATGCGTTTCTCGAGGGCGAACTCGCCGATGACCGTCTGGCCATCGTCCGCGTAAACGCGCGTGACGACGCTGGGCCGGTAAGTCGCGAGCGCCGCGACTTCGCTGGCCGCTTGCGAATAGTTGAGCTGATACGCGGCGATGATCCCGGTCAATCCACCGGCAGCCAGCGCCAGCAGCAGCACCGCCGGAAACCAGAACCGGCGCAGAATGTGTTTGCGCTCGCCGGGCGGCGCGTTAACGATTGCTTGCGGCGTGTATGATTTCAAACGCGACCCAGGATGTTTTGCTGACATAAGATTCCACCTTTACGAATAAAACGTTGCCTCAAGTCGTAAACCGGGGGCAACGTGGATACCCACAGTGCCGTGTTGCGAAGGAGCTTTTCGGCGAAGGGAATTATAGCTTAGACAAGGTCTGAACCTCGATGTGGCGAGATGAGCTTGAGTCCGGGCAGCGGACGTCCGACAATAGCCCCGCGATTTATCGCTGGGATCAAGTTGCAAGTCAGACAAGCGTCCGCAAAGCGGACGATTGAGAATAGCCTAGCACCTCAGTGCTGGGAATCGAATCGCATTAAGAAAGCAAGCCCGTGAAACGGGCGACTGAAGTTACAGAACCGGGAGCGGACCAGGGTCCCCGCGCGGGCAGCCCGCGTGGGGTGGTGGATGCGACCGGATACCAAGCGCAACATGAGTGGTCGCATCCCCTTGCTACCGCTCGGGGTTCTGCACGCAGCCGTCCGCTCCACGGACTGCATGTTCATATTGGCCTCTGATCCCACCGATGAATCGGTGGGCTATTATCATTCGTCCGCTGCGCGGACTCTATATAAGTGCGCGCTTAGCCACGCCGAGTGAAAGGAAGAAATATGAATCAGGAATTGAATAAAGACCGAGACCCGGAGATGTTGGACGAGTATTGACTTCAGCGGCGGGGTGCGCGGGAAGTATGTCGGCCGTTTTGCGAAAGATAGCAACGTGGTGGTGCTTGATCCGAATGTAGCGCAAGTCTTCACCGATTCTGAGTCGGTTAATCAAGCGTTGCGTGCCCTGGCAGTAATCATCCGGCATCAGTCAGAGAAAATGCATCCCTAACCCCTCCGACTCTTTGCTCTTTGCCCTTTCCATTCACGATTCACGTCTGACATCTGCTTTGCCTACGTACGTCGCCGTCAGGGGATTGGAAAAACTCGAAATCCGCAATTCGCAATCCGAAATTCTAACGTCGCCGCGACGTCTCTTTGCCCCTAGCTCCCCTTTGCTCTTCGCATCTGACCTCTGACCATCTGACATATGCTTTACTGATGCGCGCCTGAGCGCATCGTCCGCTATGGACCGTCACGGCCAAAAGCTGCGGCTGATGCTGGTGTATTATGTCCGGTCAATCGTGACATGCCTTAACACCGCCAGTTGAAATGATCATTCAGCAGAACATCGCCCAATCCTTTCAATCGCCGATCGTGCTCGTGTTGCTCGGCGCGATTGCGCTGGCGCTGCTGTATGTCTTCTACAAGGAAGTGCGGAAGATTCCGGCGAAGCTCTTCACCCTGATGGCCACCGCATTCGTGGACATGGTGGGGCTGCTGATGATCATTCCGCTCCTGCCATTTTATGTGAAGACACTCGGCGGAGCAGGTGTCGACATGCTGGGGATGCACTTTGGCATCGGGATCATCATCGGCTTCATCGTCGCCGCTTTCACTCTCGCGCAACTGCTGAGCGCGCCGATGTGGGGCCGGTTTTCCGATCGCGTGGGGCGGCGGCCCACTTTGCTCATCGCGCTAGGCGCTTCCGGGATCGCGTATCTGATTTTCGGATTCGCACACTCGCTGCTCGTCTTGTTCCTCTCGCGCCTGGTGCAGGGAGCAGGCGGCGGTACAGTCGGCGTGATCCAGGCTTACGTGGCCGATTCGACTGATCCGAAGGATCGCGCGCGAGCGCTGGGATGGCTTTCGGCGACGACTAATCTCGGTGTGGCGCTGGGGCCGGTACTCGGTTCCTTCGCGATCGCGTTCGGCAAGCGCGATCTGATGCCGGGACCGGGAACGTTGCAGATGGGGCACGCGGCTCCGGGAATCATGGCGGCAGCGCTCTGTCTGCTGAACATGATCTTCGTCACCCGCTATCTGAAGGAATCGCGTGATTTCAGTGATCAGCCGCAGGCAGGAGAGATACGTCGCACTTCGTCACAGGCGATCTGGCGCGTCATCTCGCATTCGAGCGAGCCTGCGTCGCGTCTCATCTGGATCTATGCGATCGCGATCGGCGCTTTTCAGGGAAGCTTTTCGGTGCTCGCGCTTTTCCTGAACGCGCGCTTTCAGGTCACCGAACTGACGATTGGCTATTTTTTCATGTACGTCGGCGCGATCTCGGTTTTTGCCCGCGTGCTGCTGCTCGGACGGATGGTCGATTGGCTGGGCGAGGCGAATCTCTCGCGTCTGGGACTCGTGCTCCTGGCCGCCGGCGTTATGGGGATGCCGTTGTCGCGAAACCTTCTGATGCTGGCGATCGCCGTGGCGCTGATTCCTCTGGGGACGGCCTTTACATTTCCGTGCGTGACGGCGCTGCTGTCGCGGGTCATCAATCCCAGTGAGCGCGGGCTCTACATGGGAATGCAACAGACGTATGGCGGCGTCGCGCGCATAATCGCACCGCTCTTCTTCGGCTGGGCGTTCGATTCGCTTGGCGTGTCATCGCCGTACTTCTTCTCTTCCGCGTTCATCGTGGCGACGATCTTTCTTGGATTCGGATTGGACCAGTATGCGCGACCGGAGGTTCCAGTGGCGGCGCAAGTGGCGCCTGCAAGTGAGAAGCAAGAGGCGTAGCGCAACCCTCGTTTCTTTGCGAGCTCTGTTAACCGGAACAGACTTACTTCGGCGGTGTCTAAGCGTCTGACTACAAATCCATCGTTGCTAAGGAAATCTGATGAGACATCACAATAGTCGGACTGTTCGCGGTTTCCGGTTGTAGGTTACGGAAAAAAATCATCCTCCGACTCGCTTTCGTTCTTTTTGCTACAAGTCTCTTACTCTCGCCGAGACTGATTTCATGCCGGGCTCAAACAGCGTCGAGTAACAACCTTCCGCCGCCGAAAAAAACGTCGCGCGGCATCTTCGGTATTGGATTTAGCCGTGACGGTCGAACGCTGGTTACCGGCAACTTCAACGGCACCGTCAAACTATGGGATGTGGCAAGCGGGCGCCTGTTGCGCACTCTGGATGGACACACCGATGTCGTTTACAAAGGAGTCTTCAGTCCCGACGAAAAGCTTCTGGCTTCGTGCAGCCGCGATGGGAAAATCAAGATTTGGAACACCGCAACGGGAAGCGAGCTACGGACGCTGACAGGACATACGCGGCCAGTTAAAGCGGTCGCCTTCAGCCCTGACTGCAAACT
>DASZZL010000035.1:0-6581 GCA_035545035.1 Pyrinomonadaceae bacterium | reverse complement strand
CAGTTGACTGATTGTTCCATCACGTTGAGCAAGCACCATCGCGGTCACTTCGACGGAGAGTGCTGCGGGAACCAACAGATCGCCGGGGTCCTCGGACGGTTTGGCCTCGAAGACCTGAACCACGATGGGAGCTTTTGTCGTCGGCGCGTTCGATGTTGTTCTTATCGCTTCAGGTCTCGCGGCACAACCGGCAAACACGCCCAGCGCCAGGAGCGTGATACTTGTTAGGGGAACTGCTCTCATACTTCACCTCTACTGGAATTGTGCACGTCGGACGCCTTTAGATCCTCTGAAGATGATCGGCTATGGGGTCCAGCTCCACACCGTCTTCTGTAACCAGCGCAACGGATCGCGCAGCAACACGTAGCCGACACTTCTTGGACCAGTGAGTATCTTTACGCGGCCGATCATGCCTGTACGCAACGATTGATCGGGATTCTCGATCTCGCCTCGCACAATGAAAACCCGCGCCCCTTGTTCCGTGGTCGCCTGCGGGCTGATCTGGGTAACGCGGCCAATGAACTTGCGTGAGGGGAAAGCGTTAGCCTTGAGCCAAACCTCCTGGTTGAGGCTGACAAGACCGATATCGTCCTCGGGGACAGCCGCCTCAACGATGACCGGATTAACGTCCGCCGTTTCACAAAAGGCTTCGCCGCGCCGGATAAACTGGCCGCGCTTCTCTTCAATCTTTGGCGTAACGATGACGCCGTTGATGGGCGCGCGAATCTGTGTCTGGTCAAGCTTCGTCTGGTTGAAGGCGATCTCGCGCTGAGTTTGTTCGAGCCGCACGCGCTCGATCTGTGACGCGGCGGCGCCAGACGCGGCCTGTACTCGCGTCAACTCGCGCTCGATAATGTTGTAACGGGACCGCGCGTCGTTCAGGTTGAGCAGGTATTCGTCACTTCGCAGCGCTGCTACCACAGCGCCTACCGGAACCACATCGCCCTCGTGGTAGTTCACTTTGTCAATTACGCCATCAATCTCAGCGTTGACCGTCGCCGTGCGCGTTGGCAGTACGTAGGCATTGCCTCCGACTTTCAAATTCCAGGGGAAGAAGATGAAAAAAAGTAACGCCACGATGGCAACGGAAACTGTCGCGATGCGTTTGGCTTTCGGCATGGCCAGGAAGGCGCGTTTCTTCGCGGCGATCGGTCCGAGCGCGCCGATCAAAGGGACTTGCCGGTAGAGTTGCGCATTCCGGATCGCTACTGTGGCCTGGCCCGCAAAGATCTTGAGGAGTTCCAGGTGCGAGGCGCTGAGGAAACGCGGCGTCTTGCTCTCCAAGGCGAGCACACCAAGCGCCCCTTCTTCGTCCTTTAGAGGCAGCGCATAGAAGCTTTTCATTTCACTCGCGGCAAAGTGCGCGCGAAACTTTTCGCGCGTCTCGACGCGGTCCGTATCAATCTCGCCGTTCACCTCTGAAACGTAGAGCTCAGCTCCGGTATTCCCTGCCCAGTCGATCGTCTGGTTCAACTCTTTGATATTAGGGTCTTTCAGATTGACCTTGGTCTCGCCCGCAATAGCATCGATCTCATAACGACCTTTGGCGAGCAGCGCGATGGCACAGCGGTCAAAAGGAATTATTGTGGCCACCTGATTAACCACTACCGTGAGCATGCGGTCGAGATCCAGCGACGATATTATCTCGCGACTGGTGTTGAGCAGCGCATGAAGTTCCTTGACCTTGCGCTCTGCCTGATGACGCTGCGCGTTACGAATTGAGTTGGCGGCCTGATCGGCAATCTCGACAAACAGGTGAAGGTCTGATTCGGTGAACTTGCTTCCGTCTCGCTTGTTGATGACCTCCAGGGCGCCGAGCCAGCTTTGCTCGTGTTTGATTGGCGCGCAGATTAAGGCGTCGATTGAGCCGTCGTCGAGATGCGCAAATCGAAGAGCGAGACGCGGGTCAGCCGGATCGTTGATAGCCAGCGGCGCGTCGTCGCGCAGCATCTCGCCGATCACTGTGCCCGCTTCCGACTCGGCGTGACCGATCAGTTCGGGGCGATAGCGGCCAACCACTGAGCAGCACACCATCTCGGCCCCGTCAACCAGCCAGAGACTACACGACCTGACGTCCATAACGCTGGCTGTGCGGTTGCAGATGATCGGAGCCAACTCTGAGAATTCGATCGTCGAGTTGAACGATTGACTGACGTCATAGAGCTGCGTGAGTCGCGTAACTGCCTGCAGCATTCCGGCTCCGGTCGCTTCCTGCGCACGCCGAGCCACAATCGCGGGAGCAGCGAGTTGCGCAAACTCGTCGAGCAGCGCGATGTCGTCGCTTGTGAACTGCCCAGCCTGCACGTTGACTGTCTCAATCACGCCGACCGGGTTGGCGCGGTAGCGCATCGGAGCAAAGACCGCGGTTTGCAAAACTATCCCGTCGGCAGTCTCCGCCAGGTGGCTTGTTGCCTTCAGCTCGGTGAAACTGCGCGGCGCGTCAGCTTGCAGCATCTCGCCCAGAAGTCCGCTGTCGGCCGGCCGTGTACCGCGCACCAGCGCGCGGTTAAGTGTACTGAGGCTCGATGCTTCGCAGCGCAGCGTTTGACCCAGGTCGTCGTAGATCCAAAGCAGAAGGTTTTCAGCGTTCAGACTGCGACAGATTTCCTGGCCGATGATATCTAGAAGCGAGTGATAGTCCGGCGCCGAGCACAAGGCGCGTGCAAACTCAGTGATTTGTGCGATGTGATTTCCGTCCTTCATTAGACGTTCATCTGATGAATAGGGCTAGCCGACTCGTGCGTGCGCAAAGACCTCAGTGACCGTTGGGCTGCTGTCGAGGCTCGGCCGGAAGTAGTCCCGGAAGCGATGCCCAGGCGGGCCGAGCCGGGAATGATTGATACCCTCGACGAAATGAGTTCCATCCAGTGTCCGGGCCGCGCTGCGGAAGACCGGAATGATATGGATTACGTGAAAGGGTTTGTATGCCAAATCCCGCGGCTAGTCAATAGTTCAGTTGCAATGTCGTGCTTAAAGCTTAGGCCACGTTCCAGCGAACTGCTCCAACCTGGCTGGAATGACAGCTAACTTGTGCCTTCGGAATCTGCGTTCGATATCCAGCCTGCGACGAGGACCAGCAATTTGAGAGGTGATGCCGCAGGCATCCCAATTGAATCGGTTTGGTCTGTGGTATTCTTGCGGTCGGCTTTGCGAACATCGTCTGGAAAAATGTTCTGTGGGATATAGCCAATGCAAGAAGCCTTAGGAATGATTGAATGCCGCGGCCTCGTCGCGATGATTGAAGCCGCTGACGCCGCGGTGAAATCCGCGAACGTCGTGCTGGTCGGCTGGGAAAAGATCGACGCCGGCCTGGTAACCGCAATCGTGCGCGGCGAAGTCGGCGCCGTTAAGAGCGCAGTCGAATCCGGCGCCGCTGCCGGCCGGCGCGTCGGCGAAGTAGTTGCCACGCACGTGATCCCGCGTCTTCACTCAGAGGTCGATACCGCGATTCCCGTTCTGCACACCGGCGAGACAACCCGCAAAAAGATCAGCGGCTCAGTACGCCCAAAGCGATAAAGCGCGCGAAACAAATCCGAAGGCTTGCCCATCAGTTAGTCAACCTCTCATCTTCTCGTCGCATCCATTAGCTGGACAACGATCCGGTTTTCCGCAAGCCGTACTTACTATCTCCGTTCTTAAAGCGTCTCCCCTTAACGCTCGAACAACCTTTTCGCTTTAGGAGGCCAAGCCCATGAAACGCACCCCTCTTCTTTTAGTTGTGATCTGTTTACTGTCAGTCAACTCCTTTGCGCAGACGCGGCGCGCCACGCGCACGCTAGCACCGCAAAGATCGGCGACAAGACCGAACACGCAAACTCTGCCGATTCGTCGTGTGATTCTTTACAGCAACGGCGTCGCTTACATAGAACGTCGCGGCACGGTCACCGGTCACGCGGAGATCAATCTATCGTTCAAGCAATCGCAGGTTGATGACGTCTTGAAGTCGATGGTCGTGCTCGACCTCGGTCAGGGCCGCATCGGCGCAGTGAGTTACAACTCCAGCGCGCCACCGGCCGCGCGCATGGCGGACATTCCTTTCTCAATTGAGGCAGGAACTGAGAATGGGAACAACGGTGGTCTGGCGGGTGTTCTTAGCCAACTCCAGGGCGCACGGATCGTCGTCGCCACTGCAACCCGCACGGCGACCGGCTCAATCCTGACCATCGAAGAACGCAAGTCGCAGATCGACGCGAATAAGCCGTCGCAGACTTCGCACGCACTCGTGATCGCGTCTGAAGGCGGCGAACTGATGAGTTTCGATCTGGCGGAAGTCCGCTCAGTCAAACTAATAGACGAAGGCACGCGCCGCGATGTTAATGAATTCGCCAACGCGAGCGCGTCTGCTCGTCGGCGCGACGCCAAAACGATCGTCGTTTCTTCCGATGGCGCTGGCTCGCGCGAGATGCTGGTCAGCTACATCGTCGCCGCGCCGATTTGGAAGACCACTTACCGGGTCGTGCTCGATTCGACAGGCAAGCCCTTCTTTCAGGGCTGGGCCATCGTTGATAACGTCAGCGAAGAAGACTGGAACAACGTTTCGCTCTCGCTCGTTTCCGGCTCGCCCGTCTCGTTCATTCAGCCGATTCAAAAACCCTTCTATCGCTATCGACCGGTCGTTCCGATGCCCGACGATTTGAAACTTGAGCCGCAGACGTATGAAGCGAACGAAGGGGGCGCGGCTGGAACTGTCAGCGGAAGGATTACCGATCCGAACGGGGCCACGGTGAACGGGGCCTCAGTGACGATCACGAACACGACGACTAATCAGTCTTACAAGACTACAACCGCGAGCGACGGAACGTATTCGTCCCCTGTACTGTCACCTGGAAATTACTTTGTGACGGTGAATGCCCCTGGCTTCAAGCAATACTTGATTCAGAACGTCTCTGTGGGAGGCGGCAATGGGCCGGCGCACGCAAACGTTACACTCGAAGTCGGCAGTATTTCAGAAACTGTGACTGTCACGGCGGGTTCGGAATTGTACCTAAATCAATCCAGCCAAACTTTAGGACGCCGACTTCCGTTGAATGGTCGAGGACTTTACAGTCTGAACGGCCTTAGCCCGTCATCCGGCGCGAATACCTCTCTTGATGGCGTCTCACTCAGCGACGCAATCACACGCCCTGACTCTGGCGTCGAAGCGGCGGCCACCGGCAGCGAGGTTGGCGATCTGTTCGAGTATCACATCGACCAGCCCGTGACCGTTCTTCGCGATCGTTCCGCACTGATTCCGATCCTGCAAACGCGCATGGAAGGCGAGCGCGTCTCGATTTACAACGAGGGCAATCGACGCGATAGAGCGATGGGCGGGATGCTTCTCAAAAACACTTCGCCGCTGACTCTGGAAGGCGGCGCGTTGACGGTGATCGACGGCGATGCTTATGCCGGCGAAGCTTTGATGGAACGACTGAAGCCTGCCGAACAGCGGTTGATTTCGTTCGCGCTCGATCTGGGAACGCTCGTCAACGTTCGTGTGAAAGAAGACCGCGCGCCCACGTTCCTGGTGCGCGCCATCAACGGAGTCTTTCAGACTCACTATTATCAAACCAGCCAGAAGACCTACACGCTGACAAACCAGACGGACAAACCGCGCGTCGTTTTCATCGAGCATCCGGTGCGTCAGGGTTGGGCGCTCTCTGACGACACACAGAAACCCGACGGCAAGACTGCGCGTTACTATCGCTTTCGCGTTCCGCTTGGGCCGCACGAAAAAGTTGAACTGCCGGTGACTGAACGACGGGCGTTGATGGACACGTACGCGTTGCTCAACTTTTCACGTCCGGACCTTGAACTGTTCATTGCGCGCAATTACATCGATGCAACGACGCGCGCGGCGCTGGAAAAGATCATCGACATCAAGAGTCGCATGGCCGCCGCAGACGCGCGCCTCGAAGCCATCGACAAAGAAGTGACCGAGATCGGCGAAGACCAAGGACGCCTGCGCGACAACATCAAAGCGCTGACGGCGACCGCCGAAGCAAAGCAACTGATCTCACGTTATGTCTCAAAGGCCGACACGCAGGAGACGCGCTTGGAGCAACTGAACAAAGACAAGCAGGCGCTCCACGAGGAACGCACGCGACTGCAAGGAGAGTTGGAAGCCGTGATTCGCGGCTTGGCAATCGATCACAAACTGACTAATTGAGACGAAGGGTTTTGGATTCTTTCTCCCTCTCCCTTTTGGGAGAGGGTGGGGGAGAGGGCGTGAGTGTGGACACCAAAGCGCCAGGTCCCATCAACTACATGGACTGCTGCAGTCTCGATCTATGCTCCTAGCGTCTCTCTAATCTTGCTCAGAAGCGATTCGAGGTTCAGCGGCTTGCTAAATACTTCAGTGCAGCCGGCGGCCATGGCGTCGGCTTTGACATCAAACGTGGCGTACGCGCTGATCGCGAAGATTGGTGTTTCGGCAAGCACGTGACGTTTGCGGATTTGCCGAGCCGCTTCGACTCCATCAAGTTCGGGCATCGCCAAATCCATCAGGATAAGGTCGGGGTTCACTCGGTTTGCTTGCAGCAATCCTTCTTTGCCGTTCTTGGCTTCGATGACCTTGTAGCCCTTCCCTCACAACCACGAAGAAA
>DASZZL010000034.1:0-17985 GCA_035545035.1 Pyrinomonadaceae bacterium | reverse complement strand
CGCCGTGCGGCTTGATCGAATGGCGAGATGCGCACCAAACGATGCACGCCGGCTTCTGCCGCCAGCAGTCCGTACGCATATTCGCCTTCGACTTTGAAAGTCACGCTCTTGATGCCCGCTTCTTCGGCGGCTTGATAGTCGATAATCTCCGTCTTGAAACCACGCCGCTCCGCCCACTTCAGATACATGCGCAAGAGCATCTCGGCCCAATCCTGGGATTCAGTTCCTCCGGCGCCGGGATGAATCGTGCAAATGGCGTTGCGCAGATCGTTCTCGCCGGCCAGAAGCGTCTCGGTCTCAACCTCGCTGATTTCATGATCGAGCCGGTTGAGCAGCTCGCGCAACTCATTCACCGAAGCTTCGTCTGATTCGGCAAACTCAAAGAGCACTGCGGCGTCGGAAATCTCGGCTGCAAACTTCTCCTGTCGATCGATAACTCGCTCCAGCCTGCTTCGCTGCTGCAAAAGCTTCTGCGCGGTTTCCTGATCGGACCAGAAGTCCGGCGCGGAAGCCTGTGCCTCGATCTTTTCTAGCTCGGCGCGCTTAGCGGGAACATCAAAGAAACCTCCCGAGTTGTTCCACTCGCGTCTTCAAATCGTCGTAAGAAGTTCTTAAATCCTGAATTGAAATAGTCTGAATCATTCTTAACCTCGTCTGTTAATTAAGTTCTGCCTGATGATGAAGGATGCCGCTACAAATCCCAAACTTATCAATGCGCACAGATAGGCGAACACATCGCCATGTCGCGTGTAGAAAGTCGTACTCTCATGGTCCTTGCTATCTGTCCAGGCGCGGACGGTCGGTTCGAAGCCCGGCGTTGAATCCATGACCCGGCCCCTCGAAGTAATGTAAGCGCTGATCCCGGAGTTCGTGACGCGCAGCACATCGCGATCGTTTTCGACCGCCCGAAAGATCGCGTTACCCAGATGTTGTCGCATCACCGGCGTCGGTCCAAGATAGCCATCATTCGAAATGTTGATGAGCACGTCGGCCCCTTCTTTCGTGAACTCCCGCGCGATTCCAGGGTGCGCGGCCTCGATGCAAATAAAAACCCCGGCGCGCAAGTCGCCGAGGGGCATCAGCGTGTACGAACTACCGGGCGTAAAATCGCCGACGATTCCACGTACCGAACTTGCGCCCGGAAGCCAGTGGGGCAGCGGCACGTACTCGCCAAACGGCATCAGGCGGATTTTATCATACTGCGCCACGATCTGACCCGCTTGATTTACCATTAAGGCAGAATTGTAGGCACCGCCATTCGGGGCAGGCTCGAGCGAATTGAGCAGCACAGCGGTGTGATTGGTTCGCGCAAACGTCGCGACAGCATCTCGGAGTTGCGAGTCACGCGAGTAGCTGAAGTTCATGGGCGACTCGGGCCAGATGACTAAACTTTCATGTGAATACTCCTCTCGTTCATCGTGTAGGCCTTGCGCACCCAGCTCAAGATGGCGATTCAAGAGCTGCCGCTGCGCTGCGTCGTCGTCTGAACCTTCCATCGGCACGTTAGGTTGCACGGCAACTATTGGATGGTGAGGCTCACTGCTTAATTGCTGTTCGAGAGCTGCGTTGAAGTAAGCTCCGGCCAACGCAACTCCAGTGAAAGTCAGGATGGCGACTGAAATAGCGGTGGCAGCAACGCTCCGGCGTGTGAACGCAGACGCGATGGCAGAGTTCGCCACCAATACTAGAAAGCTGACGGCATAAACTCCGCCCCAACGCGCCGACGGAATGAGCATCGGATGAAACGCTTGGGAATAACCGATCGCGTTCCAAAGCTGGCCCGTGACAGCGTAACGGCCCAATTCAAAAGACACCCAAAGGAACGGGGCGGCTAACAAGGCCGCGGGACCGAACTGAGACACAACGCGCGCGAGCCCAGCGCAGAATAGAGCGGGGAACAGCGCGACGAATATGACGGGAAGCAGCAACAGAATGTTTGCGAGCGGCGCCGCAAGGTGGGCGTAATGGATCATCGGATACGTGAGCCACCAGCAGCTGCCGTAGAAAAAGATCACGCCCCACAACAAACCTAGCAGGAAGGCGTGGCTGGCTTTGGGCGTTCGCGTCACCGCGACCAGCAGCGGGACCATCCCAATCCACGCCAACCACCACAAGTCAAAATCGGGAAATGAAAGAACGAGCAGAAGGGCGGAGGCTATTGCGAGAGAAGCTTCGGCAAGTGTAGGAACGCTGGCGCAAACACGCGTCAACGATTGAAGGGGCAGCTTGCGATTCGGCGCCTCAACGGCGGCCGCGTCGTGCATGCGGGCAGTTTAGCAGAGTAGCGATCAGCAGTCAGCTAACAGCCTGCGGCGATCGTCCGGATGTCGTCGTGTGGACGCCATGGATGGTTTCCTGGAATGCGACTGAGCACGTTGGCAAAATTTTCTGGAAGCTCGTTATGACGCCGGAAAACCATCTCAATTCAGGTACGCAACGACAAAAACCGTCACTGTCAAAGTGACAAATTCCGTCGTTCTGACCGCCCACTGATGGGGTGACTGACTCTGCTCGGTCGGCGAACACGTCATTGTGGCTGCCGAGTCTTGCGCCTTGTCTCTTGACGCGTGTGATTGCAGTTTTCAGGATTGCAATAAGCTTGAAGGTGGCCTAAATGCGGGAGAACCCGGTCATTTCTGACCGGGTTCCAATTCGGGGGGATTTATCTGAAGGATCGCTCGGCGGGCGGCTGGCGCAGCGGCAGTGCTGGCGCTCAGAGAAGTGATGGCGGCGGGGGCACGTTTCATTGCGTGCATGCCGTCCATGTGTTCAGCACTTCTCGTGCCACGACCATTCAGGGTCTGCCCATGGTCACTTGTCTTTGCAAAGCGATCGCTTCCTGATTGTTGGGGTCGATGTTCATTGCGGTCATCGCATACTTTCTGGCTTCACCGAGATCGCCGCGTTCGAGGAAAATTCGTCCCAGCAAAATCTGCGCGTCAATCATCTTGGGCGGAGGATCCCAAAAGATCGCCGTCTTCAAAGCGGCGATCGCGGTTTCCTGATCGCCGCGCCGTTGGTTGATGCGGCCACTTAGCAAAAACGCCTCGGCATTGGTGGGCTCAATTATCAGAAGCTTGCGGATCTCGACGAGCGCCTCGTCATCGCGTCCCTGCTGATAGAGATCGCGAATCTTGTTGAGGGCTTCCTCGGCGTTGTTTGCCTTGGCTGCTTCGATCGCCTTCACGATTCTCAGGTCTGAGATGTCAATTTGATTGAGCACATCACGCGAGCGCAAAACAATCGCCGGAAGCGTCTGCGACTTCTGCCATTCGGTTTGCCATTTCGCATAAGCCTGCGGCAGATTGCGCCGCGCCTGGTTGTCGGCAGCCTCGGCGGCTTCAGCGTGACTGGCCCGCTCCTGGGCTTTGGCCAGAAGGAAATAGGCGGGACCATCTTTCGGGTCCGCCGCGATCACCTTTTGCAGCTTCTCAGCGGCTTCGGCGTACTTCTCGGAAAGAAACAGCCCATACGCGTAGTTGAACAAAACCATCGTGTCATCAGGCGAAGAATCGACTGCGCGCGACAGCAGAGTGATGCCTTGAAGCAGCAGACGCTTGCGTTCTTCCGGCTTCTTCTCTACGCGCGCAGCTTCGACGGAAACCGCGCCGGCGTTGTTATAAACTCCGACCAGTGGCATCGCCTTTTCATCAGCCAGCGGAACCAGCGCGTCCAGCGCGTGCGGAAGATCGCCTAGCTTCCAATAAGCCAGGCCCGCGTAGAATTGCGCTTCGCCGTAGTGCGGCTCTCTCTTTTGCAGCATCGTGAAATACTCGGCTGCTTCCTTCCAGTGATTCTGGTTGAGGTAAAAGCGTCCCAATTGGAACGCCGCTTCCGGATAAACAGCCCCGCCTTTTTCTTTGGCGTAAAGCCGCATTGCATTCTTGAAGTAGATCGCGCGCGTCGGATCGTGTTCGTCGGTCAGGAATCCCTTGATGTATGCCTCAAGCGCCTGCCGCGGGACCCGTGTCGCCTCCTGCACCAGGTTGTTTCGCGAAAAGGAGAGCGCCTTATCGCGCTGAACGAGAATCTGGTACGCAAGCTCACCGTGCATCTTCTGTAAGTCGGTGACCGGTCCGCCAAAATCGTAAACGCGCGGCGCCCACGCGCCGTCAAAAATATCGCCAGTCATGCGACCCTCGTTGACTCGCACTACGCGCGCTTCGCCGAAGATGTTGGCCAGAGCCTTCTCGTTCGATGTGTTTGCATCCGCGGGCGTGACGTTGAAGGTGCCGATAACGATCATTGAGGCCTTAAGCTCGCGCGCGATTTTGATTGCCGTGGCGCGGGACGGCAGAACCGCCAACGGCAGACGCAGACGTTGATAAGCGACTGCGCGCTCGTCGCTGGTCACCACGATCAGGCCCGGCTTGTTCAGCAAGGACGACAGTGAATCCGCGAAGCTCTCGCCGATCCAGTTGTACTCGGGGTGATTGGAAACATTTTCAAACGGCAGCACGAGGACGATGTCGGTCGCTGAGGTCGTTTGGGCGGAAACATTCGACTGCGTAAAGCATAAGTAGGAGGCCAGCGCAGCCGCTGTCAGGGTGATCGCTAGTTTCTTTCTAGACATCACAAAATCCTAATCTATTAGTGAATTCGCTCGGAAAAAGTTCGATGCAAGCATGATAACAGCGGTTGGACGCGAGCGCACGTAGCACAGACTTCAGTCTGTGGCTCTTTTCCATTGAGCGACGGGAATCACAGACTGAAGTCTATGCCACTAAGGCGTTGCTTCGGTGATGACCAACTGATTGTCCACGCTGACGACGCCTTTCACCAACCGGACCGCTTTCTCAACTTGTTGCTTCAGGTCCGGCGATTTCACCGAGCCAATTAGCGTCACCTTGCCGCCTTCGACAATCGTGCTGACATCAAGTCTGGAAAACGTCGAATCCGAGGCGATAAGCTTTTCGATCTCGGCTTGTATCGTCGCGTCGTCAGTAACGGCCGTCTTGGTTTCGCCCGCAGTCTCGGTCGTTTGCCCGGACGCATGCACCTGGGTAAGCGGGGTCCCTGTCGGTGATGGCTTCGGCGAAGGTTGCGCTGTGATTGGGCCCTGCGGAACGGCTTGTTGCGGCTCGATGGTGGAGTCCATCGGATCATAAGGACGACTGGTCAGGAACAAAGCCAGGAACGTTGCCAACGTCGCAGCTGCGATCACCGTCACGGCGACAATGCTTTCGCGCGGTCTTAGAGCAGACTGCCTGTCGGCGAGGCGCTGATTGCGTCCGGATTGAGTTTCCACAACGATTCGCTTGTGACGTGGACGCTCCATATTCAAAGACTCGACTAAAGCTACCAATTGCGATCGCGAAACCGCAAGCCCTCGCTTTCACGTTCTATTCCACGGACACTCTGGAAGAGATATCTGACTAAAGCGTCTGAGAAATTCAGCCGACAGTCGCCGAAACCTGTTCGCATTTCACCGTCTTCTGATATTCTGCGCAAGCTCATTACTCATCCGGCGTTCTTACTCTGAGCGCCAGTATTGCAGCGCTCGATTGCAAATTAGTTTGGAGGCCAGCTCTCAATGTCACGCTTAATTAAACTTCTTTCGGCGATCGGCCTTTGCCTGGCAAGCCTGGCAACGGCAACCGCGCAATCGGAACAAACGACGACGGCGGGCGATCGCCAGTCGGTTAACATTACCGTTTACAACTCGAACCTCGGGCTGGTGCGCGAAACGCGGCGGCTAACATTGCCGAATGGGCAAATCGCGCTCAGGTTTGCTGACGTTACCGCGCAGATTAGGCCCGAGACGGTGCACCTTGCGTCGCTGACCGCGCCGGGCGGCTTACGAATTCTCGAGCAGAATTATCAGTACGATTTACTAAATCCGGCGAAGCTGCTCGACAAGTTCGTCGGCAAAGAGATCACCCTGGTCCTGCGGCGCTATCAGAACAACACGGAAAGTTTCGAGCCCGTTCACGCCACATTGCTGTCGAACAACGGCGGCCAGGTTTGGCGCATCAACGGCCAGATCGTGATCAATCCATCCAACATCGCCGAGATGCGCTTTCCCGATCTGCCGAAGAATCTCGTCGCGACGCCCACGCTGGTTTGGGACCTCGAAAACCGGGAAACCGGATCGCAGACCATCGAAGCGAGCTACTTGACCGGCGGCATGAACTGGCGAGCTGATTACGTTCTACTCGTCAATGCGGACGACACGAAAGGCGATCTGCAAGGTTGGGTGACGCTGACCAATGCGAGCGGCGCGACCTTTGAAGACGCGCGCTTGCAATTGGTGGCCGGCGACGTGAATCGAGTTTCGGAGCAGCGCAATTACGCACTTGCCGGAGCCATGTTAAGAAAAGAAGCGGACAGCGTTTCGCAGTTTCAGGAGCAGGGCTTCTTTGAATACCACCTCTACACGCTGCAACGTCCGGCCACGATTCGAGACAACGAGACGAAGCAGGTTTCGCTGCTTGAAGCCGCCGGCTTTGACGTAAAGAAAGAGTTCGTGCTGAACGGCCAACGTTATTACTACACCGGCTACAACAACCCGGGTCAGGCGATCAAAGAAAAGGTCGGTGTGTACATTCAGTTTCGCAACTCGCAACAGAACAAACTCGGCATGCCTCTGCCTGCTGGCACGATTCGACTCTATAAAAAAGATGACAAGGGCAATCAGCAGTTCATCGGCGAAGATCGCATCGATCACACGCCGAAAGATGAAGACGTGCGCGTGAAAGTCGGCGATGCGTTCGATATCGTGGCCGAAAGAAAACAGACAGACTACAAAGTCGTCGTCACCGGCCACCTTTACGAGTACGCCTACGAGATCAAGATTCGCAATCACAAGGACGGCCCCGTCACGGTCTTTGTCAATGAACCGATCGGCGGCGATTGGGAGATGGTCTCTTCGACTTTCAAAGCTGAAAAGACGGCGGCCTTTGCCGCGCAATTTCAGGTGCCAGTCGCGAAGGATGGCGAAGCAACCCTGGCGTATCGTGTGCGCGTGAAATACTAGTTGAGCTGAAAACGGTTCAGAGCCTCCGGAAGCCGGGACCAGCCGCGGCAGCCGGAGGCATTTTCTTGTAAAACACATCGCGCCGATAAAGATGTCGCCACTACTTCACTCAATGATGCTAATCTTTGCGGCGTTCGCGGTTCCATCAGAAAGGCAAACTCAATATTGCCCTCTCCGACTCTCGAAGACACGACCTTGGGTGAAACGACCAGTCGTCCACTTCATCTTCCGCGCACGCGAAGGCTGAACTTCTTTGCGCTGGTCGGGGTCATGTTCTTCATCGTCTGCGGCGGCGCCTACGGCCTTGAGCCACTCGTCGGCGCAGTCGGCCCCGGCTGGGCTGTCGTGCTCGTGATCGCGACGCCTTTGTTGTGGAGTTTGCCGATCGCGTTGATGGTCGCGGAGTTGTCCAGCGCGATGCCACGCGAAGGTGGCTATTACGTTTGGGTCCGCACCGCCTTGGGAAATTTCTGGGCCGTGCAGGAGGGGTGGTGGACTTGCTGCTACATGGTGGTTGACCTGGCGATCTATCCGGTCCTGTTCGTGAACTATCTCGCGTTCTTTGTTCCTGCGCTGCAGCTCGAGGAGAATGGCACTGCTTCGTTCAATGCGTGGCTGATGCGTTGGCTGATCGCGGCGTGCGTAATCGCGGCATCTCTGGCTATCAACTGGCGCGGCGCAAAGGCCGTGGGCAACAGTTCACTTCTCAACCTGGCCATCGTAATCGTTCCGTTCGTGCTCTTGATTCTGTTCGCCTTTCTGCGCGCTGGTGCTGTCGGCAGCACAGCCTCGATCGTCAGCGCTGACCTGAGATCAAATCACAGCGCGAAGCTTCTGGCACTTGGCCTGGGAACGGTGCTTTGGAATTACATGGGCTGGGACAATACATCGACCTTCGCCGGCGAAGTAAACGAACCGCAGCGCAACTATCCGCGCGGGATCATCGTCGCGCTACCGCTAACCATTGCCGCGTATCTGCTGCCGACGCTGGCGGGCATTAGCGCCACGACCGACAAGAACCTGTGGAGCGAATCACAAGGCTGGCCACAAATCGCTCAATTGATTGGCGGACGTTGGCTGGGAATTACTTTGGCGGTGGCGGCTTTGTTTTCAGCCTGGTCGCTTTTCAATGGACAGTTACTTTACGTTTCGCGTCTGCCTTACGCGATGGCGATGGATCGTTGGCTGCCGTCTCCGCTGGCGCGCGTTTCCAAGACGACTGGAGTCCCACGCGTCTCCTTGCTGGTGTCGTGTGCAGTGGCTGCATTGTTGTCGGCGCTGTCGTTTGGAAAGCTGGTGGTGATCGACGTGCTGCTTTACTCGGCCGCGCTCTCGCTGGAATTTGCTGCGCTCATCATGCTGCGCTGGAAGCGACCGGGCTTTCCGCGTCCGTTTCGCATTCCCGGCGGATGGGTGGGTGTGGCGCTGGTCACCATTGCGCCGATGTTGTGCGCGGTCTTGCTCGTCATTGTCAGCCTAAGCGGCGAAGATGCCGACCCAAAGCAGGCTTTGATCGTGATTGTCGTTATCATCGGCGGAATCGGTTTGTATTTTGCGAGAAAGAAACACGCGCTTCGCGAATCGTTGACAGATTAGAATCGAGATGGAGAAGGAACGATGAAAATGAGATGCGCGAGATTGGTCATGCCGGTTGCGTTGGCCGTTTTGCTGATAGCCCCGAGCGCATTCAGCCAGACACAGAATTCTTCTTCGCTCGACGCGCGCGTGCGCTCTGAGATTACGCCGTTCAAAGGCAAGGTGTTTTTGTTTGCGAAGAATCTGGACACCGGTGAGACGTACGCTTTCAATGGCGACGAGCGTGTACGCACGGCCAGCACAATCAAAGTCGCGGTCATGATTGAAGCGTTCGGGCGCGTCGCCGAAGGGCACGCGAAATGGACGGACGAATTGGTGCTGACAAAAGCGGCGCGTTACGGCGGATCGGGTGTGTTGCCGGAGCTGGCTGACGGACTGCGGCTGACGCTGCGCGACTGCGTCAACTTGATGATGCTGATCAGCGACAACACCGCGACGAATCTGGTGCTCGACTACTTGACGACTGATGCGGTCAATGCGCGGATGAATTCTCTCGGCTTCAAGAGCACGCGCATCATGCGGCGTGTCGGCAGCGGCGGTGAGAGCAAGGAAGGAAAAGAGCCCGACAATAAGCGCTTTGGACTTGGGGCTACCACGCCGCACGAAATGGTCGAGATACTCGGGAAGCTCGACCGTGGTGAGATCATCAATGCCGCCACTTCAAAGGAAATGCTTGATTTGATGAAACGCGAACAGGCGCATTATGCGATCGGGCGGACCATCGCGGACGTGCCGATGGCCAGCAAGTACGGCGCGCTCGACCATCTGCGCAGTTGCGTTGCTCTTGTCTACTCCAAGCGCGGCAAAATCGCGATGGCTATTACGGTCGATGACATGCCCGAAGTTAGCTGGTCGGTGGACAATCCTGGCTACCTCCTGATGTCGCGGCTGTCACTGATTCTGATCGACGGCCTCCAAAACAATAGTACTCGACGTATCGAATAGTGCTAGACTGTCAGTTCTTCTAGGCACTCCGTCAGGAGGTTTGATATGAATGACGAAATTGGGAAGAGAGTTCTGAGGTTAGCATTCGCCATCGTTGTTTTTTCGGTGATTCTGTGGGTGTCTGCATATCCGCTGCGGGCGCAGCAGCCGCCCGCTCCGGGTTCTCCGGCAAGCGACCCAAACGATCCCGTAAACCAAGAGCGGACCAATAAGGCGGACATGAGGACAAGAGAATGGCTCATGGGGAACAGCAGAAAGCCCATTAGGAAACCAGGATCTGGACCAGAGGAGTCAGCATTACCCCAGATCAAGGAAGATTTCGAGCGGATCCAGTTCATTGACAGAGAGATGATGAAGTCGGTTTTTGCTGATAACGTTGTTGATAATAAGCAGATTCTAAAAGCGCTTAGCGAGATCCGGAAACGCGCGTCTCGATTAAGAACCAATCTTGCGTATCCCGAACCCAATGATTCTCAAGTTGTGAGTCAGGCACCGATTCAGAAAGAAATAGATATCAAGCTTTCGCTTGCCAGGCTGGATCAGACAATAATGAGCTTCGTCACGAATCCGATTTTCCAGTTGAAGCAGCAAGTGGTGGAAGCGGAGTTAGCAAAGAAGGCGAGTGGTGATCTGAGAGACGTGGTGGAACAGAGCGACCAGATAAGAAAGGAGATAGAGAACCTGAACAAGGCTGGCACTGGCCACTGAGGCCGCCGTGGGTAAAAGCGGACTTGACGTTTCTTGGCTCGCGTCCAAGAAATCGGAGGAATAATACAAGAAATTGGATCACGCGATCATGAATTTCTAAGTTCATCTTCGGCAAACACTCAAAACCCACGGGAATGACAGCCGATTCATTAGGACACAAACGTCCACGAAACTGGAACAGCAATTGCGAACGTCCGTTTTCTAGTTCAGGTTAATTCGTAAGTAGTTGTTCACAGGGAGATGGTCAACGGAATTCACACACTCTACTTCCAGAAAAAGGAGCAGTTCTATGGTACACGTGAAGACGCTTAACTTTCGTAGATGGTGTTTGGTGGCGTTAACAATTTGCTTAATGCTCGCGCTTCAGTCCGCACCAAAGGCTCAAGAGGCCAGCGGGAGAATCATAGGCACGGTAGTCGACCCGAAGGGGGCAGTGATTCCTGGGGCAAGAGTTACCGTGACCAACGTTGAGACGCGAGTCAGTCGTGAAGCCACGACGGACAAGGATGGCAATTTCGAAATTCTCTCACTTCGCATCGGAAGCTACCAAGTTAGTGCGGAAAATCCTGGCTTTAAGAAAGCTGTGAGCGCGGTGGAGAAGCTTCAGATCAACCAGTCACTCCGGTTTGAGATCAAGATGGAAGTTGGCGCGCCATCGGAGACTGTGAATGTGACGTCGCAAGCGTCAGGCGTGGAGACGCTAAGTCCGACGCTGGGACAGACTGTCCAGACCAGACAAATCGTCAATTTGCCACTGAACGGACGGAACGCGTTAAGCTTGGCGCTGCTCCAGCCCGGTGTTTCAGAGAATAATCCCGGCGATGGAAGCGCCGGATTCTTCAATATTGCGGGTGGGCGCTCGGACTCTGTTACCTTCCTGCTGGACGGTGGGGTGAACAACAATTTATTGAACAACGGCGTCGTATATAATCCCAATCCGGATACGATTGCTGAGTTTCGACTTCTAACCAGCAACTATACGGCTGAGTACGGTCGCAACGGCGGTGGAGTCATCAGCGTTGTGACGAAATCGGGTGCCAACAAGTTTCATGGAAGCGGCTTTGAGTTTTTGCGCAACAACAAGTTGAATGCCAACCGGTTCTTCAATAATCGCGATGGCATTCCTCGCGAGATACTAAAACGCAATCAGTTTGGATTCACTATTGGCGGACCGATTACGATCCCTAAGGTAGTAAAAGGCGAGGACAAGTACTTTTTCTTTGTCGGTTATCAAGGTCAACGGCAAGTAGCGACTCAGACGACTGCGTCAGTCACGACTTTCACGCCCGCCGAACTGAGCGGGGATTTTTCACGCTCCGGCCCAGGCGGTATCCCCGACCCTGACGTCAGGTGCTTTCTCGCCGGCCTTCCAACTCCAGGCCTTAATACTTGCAAGGACTCTGGCGGCGTTCCCCTTCCACCACATCCGCTCTACCAACCAAACGCCGCCCTGGCAAGCCAGGCGATTATTTCGCGAATCGATGCCGTCGCTCAAAAGTACATCAGCGGTGGATTGATTCCGACTTCTGCTTCCGGACAGTTAATCTCGCAAGGGTCCGCGTTAGATAACCGAGATGAGTTGACCCTCAGGTTTGATGCCAACGTCACGCCGAAAAACATTGTCGTAGTGACCCTCGGAACATCCCGGAATCCTAATATCCAACCTTTTAGCGCTGTTAATGCCCCTGGTTTCCCCATCTCGGGTAATCAGCAACGCCGCTTCGCGAACATTTCTTATACGAAGATCCTTTCGTCTGCGCTAATTAACGATTTTCGTTTTACCGCGCAGCGTAGCGTTAGCCAACAGGCGAAACCGGGAAGGACTTTGCCGACGGCCGCCCAGTTGGGAATTGGAATTACACCCGATAATCCTACTGGTCCACCGCGGCTGGGATTTGATAGAGGACTGAACATTGGATTCAGTCCGCAAGGTCCAACCGTCTTGGTCAACAACACTTTCTCTTACACGGACACGCTTTCGTGGATCAAAGGAAAGCATGCCTTGAAGTTTGGCGGCGGCTATACACCCTATCAAAACAACACCGTGTTTGACTTCTTTGTAAACGGAGAGTTCTTCTTTAGCGGCTCGGCGGCAAATGGAGGCATTGGCTCTGGCAATGACTTTGCGGATTTTTTGCTTGGGCTTCCTGATGAATTCTTGCAGTTTGGGGAAGCGCCTTCCGATATTCGCAGCCACAACATCTACGGCTTTGCCCAAGATGAATGGAAGGTCCGAAGGAATCTAACGCTTAGTCTCGGACTTCGCTATGAATACAGTTCTCCCAAGATCGACACTCGGGGACGGGCGTTCTCATTGAAATTTGGACAGCAGTCCACGGTTTTTCCCAATGCGCCTCGTGGTCTTCTATTCCCAGGAGATCCGGGAGCACCCTTTGGCGCTAATTTCCCTGATAAGAATGATTGGGCGCCTCGCTTTGGCTTCGCTTGGGATCCATTCAAGACCGGCAAGACCAGTATCCGCGGCGGATTCGGAGTGTTCTACGACATTCTCAAAGGGGAGGATAACCTCCAATTCAACGGGCAGGCTCCCTTCTTTGGATTTGCGGATCTATTCATGAATCCGGCCCTGAACGCCTTTAGTGATCCATTCGGAAATACAGGCCAGTTCAATCCATTCCCATCCAAAGCGCCGGCGAAGAACATTGATTTTGACGCTAATGGCTTCCTGCCATTTGGCGGTGGCGGCGTGTTCTTTGTTGATCCCCATCTGCGCACGCCTTACGCCTACCAATACAATCTCAGCGTTCAGCGCGAGCTTGTTAGAAACTTGACACTCGAAGCGAGCTATGTGGGCAGTGCATCCCATAAGTTGACAGCTCTCGTTGATGCCAACCCGTTTGTCCTGGGAACATCGCACCGGCTCTTCAACACGCAGCCCGGCAACGATGATTTCAGCTTCAGTTATTTGCTGGAGTTCCGCAATGTAGGAGTGGCTAACTACAACAGTCTGCAGGTGAGCCTGAACAAGCAGCAGTCGCGCACCCGCTTTTTTGGGTCGACTTACTTTACGCTGGCCTACACACTGGCGCATTCCATCGATACTGCGTCGGGATTCCGCAACCGCAACAGCCAGGTTCCGGCCTACAATTCGAAGCAGTTTCGCGCGAATTCGGACTTCGATATTCGTCACCGAGTGACCTTCAGTGGTGGGTGGGATCTGCCGTTTGATCGAGCGTGGTCCTCCGGACCTAAGCGTCTTACTGCAGGATGGAGTCTGTATCCAATATTCAGTTGGCGGACAGGCTTTCCACTCGACGTCTTTGCACCATTCGGCGCCTCAAGGTCTACAGCCGGGCCTTCTGCCGCCGGCGATCGCCAGACAGTGCGTGCTAATCTTACTGGCAGCGGCGGGCCGCTTCCCTTTAACGATCCACGGCTTCCTCAAACCTTTCTCAACCCGTGTACAAATCGTACGCGGACTGGAAACTTCTACTTCAACCCTGGTACCGTCACATGCCTTGGATTTCCAAGTTCGCCTGCGGCGATTGCTAATCCCGCCTTGCGCACCTATGGCAGCCTGCCGCGAAACGCTTTCCGTGGACCCGGTCGTACCAACCTTGACCTGGCAATCGGGAAAGTGACGCCGATTTTCCGTGAGCGGGTTACCATGGAATTCCGTGCGGAGTTCTTTAATATCTTCAACCACGCGGAATTTGCTAACCCGAGTACGAATATTTCGAGTAATTTGTTTGGGCAGATCACGACCACGTTCGACCCACGGATCATTCAGTTCGGGTTGAAGTTGAATTTCTAGGAAGAGCTAACAAACCGTGGAAGGCTGGATCATAATTGGTCCAGCCTTTTTTACAATAAACGTTTTCCAGACTTGCCCGGGAGGGATTTGACGCCAAGTTTGAGGCGCTCCTGGCAACATTGTCGATCTCATGTGCGTCCGTCAGGTCCCCTCGCCGGGAAAGATTACAGGAACCTAAGCTCGCGAGTCATCGTTTCAGAAGAAAAGCAAGCGGCGGGAACCGCACTAAGAGATTCTTTTGGAGAGAATTCAATGAGACGAGTACTGATTGTTGTAGTCCTGATCGTAGCGGCGGCGGTTTTGGGGTTGTGGCGCACGCACGGCGCTCGCGGACTGAGCGAAGCCATGGGAATGTCCCGCAACGACCCGCAAGGCGAAGCGCGTGACGAGGTTCACAAGAGCTTTCAGCTTGAGCCCGGCGCGCGCCTTGAGGTGCAAGGCATTAACGGGGCCGTCGATATTCAAACTTCGGATACAAAGACCGTGGAAGTTTACGTATTGCGCACCGCGAACAGCAAAGACGCGCTGGCTCGTCGCGAAGTGATCATCGAACAAACGGTGAATGGCTTGCTGGTGCGCTGCGAACAATCGCGCAAGCTTGGTTTTTGGGAACGGCTTTGGGGTCACAATCCGAACGAGCAAATATCGATCAAAGCGCCGCGGCAGATTGCTCTATCGCTCAAGGACGTTAACGGCCGCGTGACCACCGGCGACATCGACGGGCCGCTGGAAGCGAAGGGAATCAACGGTCGCGTCCAGTTGGGCCAAACGTCTGGTTCCGCCGAGATCAGTGGTATCAATGGCGGTATCTCCGTCGGCTTGAGACAACTCGGCGAACGCGGCGCGCGCCTCAGTAGCGTCAACGGCAACATCGAGCTGCGGCTGACAAACGATCTCAATGCGGATCTAGTTGCGCGTGGCATGAACGGCAGGCTCAGTTCTGAAATCCCAGCGGTTACCGTCGATAGTGACGAGCACGGCTCGCGCTACTCCGCACATATCGGCAACGGCGGCGCGCCGATTACGATCAGCGGGATCAACGGCAACGTGCGCCTGACGGCCGCGGAAAGCGCAACGAGTTCTGCTTCAAGCGATAAGAAACCCGGCGTGGCAAACGAGAAGTCAGAGAAGTCTGCGGCCGATTCAAAGAGCGCAAAGCGCGAGCAGTGAAGTTCGTTACCTCTCAAGGCTTGGAACACACGAAAGGGCCGGCATCATCGCCGGCCCTTGGTGTTTCTAAACCTGGTGCACCCAGCAGGACTCGAACCTGCGGCCTTCTGATTCGAAGTCAAAGGACAGGGCATTTCTGGCGATGGCTCCACCTTTCAGGTCGTTTCATAATTCACCTCATAGGCCGAAACTCATCGGCGATGATGGAAAACGTAAAGACGAGAAGGTCCTGGCCAAAAGCAAGAGTCACGCCCGTGAACTATTGAACAAGCTGAAGCAAGAGCTGAAGGCCCATGGCCAGCCGGTCCTCGATACGTACCGAATGACGTTTCGCGATCTTTCGAAAATATACTCTGACGTTAAGTTGATTCCTGCGCGATACGAAGATGGACGGAAAGTTGCCGGGCTTCGATCGTCGGCCGGCATGAAAAGTTTTGTGGCCACTCTTGTTGAGTATTTTGGCCGAAAGCATCTTCGTGCCATTAATCATTCGGATTTAGAGGCGTTCAGGGTTAAACGCATCCAGACACCGGTGCGCTGTGGCACCGACGAGAAAGGCGAACCGATCTTTCGCGCGCGCCGTATGGCGTCAGTGCACCGCGAGCTTGCACTTATGAGGGCAATGCTGCGCTATGCTGAACGGGAAGGATGGATCGTCAAGACTCCCTTTGAATCTGGTACGGGTCTCATTTCCATAGCCAACGAGACCAAGCGAGACCGCATTCTGACTCGGGCTGAGGAGAAGCGCCTGTTGGGCGCGTGTACCGGACGACGCGAGCACCTTCGGCCTATTCTCATTGCGGCGCTTGATACCGGAATGCGTCGCGGCGAGTTGTTCAAACTCACCTGGTCAGACGTAGATCTTACCGCCAGCCTGATTCACATTCGCGCCACTAACACCAAGACACAGACTGAGCGCAGAGTCGGCGTTACGGCTCGACTCCGCGTAGAGTTGGAACAACTGCGAGCGAAGCAGCCACCGAATTATGATGGCCCAATCTTCGGCATTCTCAATAATGTGAAAACGGCCTTCAAGAGTCTCCGTCACGATACACACTTGCAGGATTTCCGGTTTCACGATGCGCGACATACGGCGATCACGCGAATGATTGAGTCTGGATTGCCCGCGGCCGAGGTGATGAAAATCAGCGGCCACACTCAATACTCGACGTTTTCGCGGTATGTGAACGTCAACGAAGAGGCCGCTCGCAGAGGAGCGGAGTTGCTTTCCGCGTATCTGGATCAAGCGTCGCCCAAGGCTGAAACAGTCCAACAAAGCGAAGCAGTGAACTAAACAGGATTGGGTCGTATCCCTTTGTTGTGTTGCTGAATTGAGAGCGGCGAGTTCGGTTTAATATTGCACTGGCCGCTGGTTATTCACGGTTTCTAGTTGGTTATCGTCCCGCTACAGTTTGACTCCACGGACCTGTTTCGCCGCGAGTGCTGACCCAGCGCAGCATGTAGTAGTAAGCGATCTTGCCTGCATCTGCCGCGTCGAAGTCAATCGTATGGGGAGTGCGAGTGTCTGTGGCGATGTACTTAACATCGCTCGGGCCTGCGGGAGCTGGATCGCCGATTCTTGGTCCGGTTTTCTTGTTTACATAAGGAATCCCCTGGGTATAGAATCTGCGCCGTCAAGAGCCATCCAGCCGTTAATTCTTACTGCGTTCTTGCTCTTTGCTCCGAACCAGGTTCGTTGTTGTCACATTCGAAGGCAGGTGAAATCATGTCGAACAAAAAGACCAATCGCACACGAACAACGCAAGGATATCTCCTGAGGCTTTCAGTAGCCTGCTTTATTGGCTTCTTCTTCCTGCTCTTGCTGCAAACTGCCGACGCGAGTAAAACCGGCATGGTGTCGGATAACATCGTGAGCCCGAGTGGGGATGCCATCATTACCGTGACCACCACGGCCGATGACATAACCCCGAACGACGGAAGCGTCTCGCTCCGCGAGGCGATTACCGCATCCAACGCCGGAAATGACCTCGGCGATCCGGATATCACGGCACAAAACCCGGGCACGTTCGGTCCACTCAATACCATCAACTTCAACATCCCCGGCGTCGGCGTGAAGACGATTAACGTGGGAAGCAGCGCCAGCGCTGCGGGGATTCCGCTGCCAAGCATCGTCAAACCAGTCGAAATCAACGGCTACACGCAGGGAGTAGCCACTGCTAACACACTGGCCAACGCCGACAACGCAACGATCCTTGTCGAGCTGAATGGCACCAGTGCCGGCACCGCGGTCAACGGGCTAACCCTCGGAGCCGGCTGCGACGGCAGCACCATTAAGGGCCTGGCGATCAACCGCTTCCAGGCGGACAACTCCCTCAACGGTGGCGTCGGCATCCTCGTCCAGAGCAATAGCAACACGATCATCGGCAACTTCATTGGTGTCAACCCTGCCGGCACGGCCCAGATGCCCAATGGCGGCGATGGCGTCCGCATCCTGAACGCCTCCAACAATCAGATCGGTACGACGAATCCGGCGAACCGCAACATCGTCTCGGGGAACATACTCGACGGCATCCACATCGTCGGCAGTCTAACCACTCCTGCGACGGGAAACCTGATCCAAGGCAACTTCGTCGGTGTCGCCGCCAACGGGGTGATCCGCGTAGGCGTCCGCACGGCCCCCATACCGAACGCGGGCGCGCTCAACACGGACGCCGGCAACTTCCTATTCGGCATTGAAATCTCCGGCGGCAACAACAACACCGTCGGCGGCACGACAGCGGGGGCCCGCAACGTCGTCGGTTTCAACGGCGTCGGCATCGAGGTCGATAACGGCGGCCAGGGCAACATCATCCAA
>DASZZL010000033.1:0-3724 GCA_035545035.1 Pyrinomonadaceae bacterium | reverse complement strand
AGGCGAGCACGTATCGATCGGTTCACTGGAAGGAATGTTGGAACGCACGATCACTTTGTTCACGCTGTCGAAATCCTACGCGATGACCGGTTGGCGCATCGGCTACGCGGTCGCGGGCGAACCATGGATGACCGGCTTGCGCAAAGCGATTCTGTATTCATCCAATGGGGTCTCGACGCCGACGCAGTGGGCCGCGCTCGCGGCGTTTACCACCACGTCGGATTTTCTGGAAACTTCCCGCGCCGCTTATCGTGAGCGGCGCGATTTGTTATTGGCCGGTTTGAACGAAGTCGGCCTGACGTGCAAGTCGCCGGCCGGCGCTTTCTACGCTTTCCCGGATGTGACGCGCATCAGCAGCAACAGCCGTGAAGCTTCCGAAGCTTTGCTTAACCGCGCCCAGGTTGCCACCGTGCCGGGCGTGGTCTTTGGCCCGCACGGCGAAGGTCACGTGCGCTTTTCTTTTTCCACTCCGATCGAAACGATCGAAGCCGGCCTTGAATCGATGCGCCGCAATCTCTGAAAGCTTGCCACAGAGACACAGAGGCACAGAGAAAAACAGGAAGCAGCAAGCAACATGAAGAAAACGCGTGGAATACTAACTCACGGGAGCATGCCGGCTTCTGCGTTCGGCCTTCTGCTTTCTGCCTACTGCCTTCTGTCGTTCTCTGTGTCTCCGTGCCTCTGTGGCTTTCCCTCATGAACGAATTCGACTTCATCCGCCGCCTCCGCGAACAGACACGATCGCGAAAGCACTCATCGCGCCTGGTAACTGGAATCGGCGATGACGCGACCGTGATCTCACAACTAGCCGGGCGCGCTGCCGTTGTCACGACTGACCTGCTCGCCGAAGGAATTGATTTTTACCGCGAAGCAACGCCGCCTCGCTTGCTTGGTCACAAGGCGCTCGCAGTTTCCCTTTCAGACATTGCCGCTATGGGCGCCCGACCACTTTGGTCGTTGGTGTCGATCGGTCTGCCCGATGATGTTTGGAACGACACCTTCAAGGACGAGTTTTTTGAGGGCTACCTCACGTTGGCCGATGAATACGGCGTTACCCTCGCGGGCGGAGACGTTTCGCGCACGGTCGAGCACGTGGTGATCGATTCGATCTTGCTGGGCGAAGTTAGTTCCGGCGCCGCCGTGCTTCGATCCACGGCTCAGCCGGGCGATCAAATCTTCGTCACGGGCGCCCTCGGCGGTTCCGCGGCCGGATTGAAATTGATCGAGATGGGCGCGCGGGTCAGTAGGCAGGAGGCAGCAGGCAGAAGGCAGGAGGACGCCAAAGTTCGGGGCACTAGCCCGACCCGGGGTCCCCAGACGGGCAGCCCGGCTGGGGTGGGGGCGGTAAGGGAGGGCTCCGGTACAGAACCCCGACCTGTCGGGGTAGCGAGCGGGTTGCGCACCGCCAATCAATCTAATCCAAGATCCGAGGACGACTCGATCCAAACTCTACTTCTCCGTCACCTTCGCCCATCACCGCGCGTCGGCTGGGGAATCGTGCTCGGTGAAGAACGTCTCGCCAGCGCCATGATCGACATTAGCGACGGTTTGTCTTCCGACCTCGCTCACTTGTGTCACGAGAGCAACGTCGGCGCGCTGATTCAATCGGCACGAATTCCTATTGATAGGGACGTAACCACGCTGTGCGGACGCCGTGCGCTTGATCCTTTGGCCCTGGCCCTTCACGGCGGCGAAGATTTCGAGCTCCTCTTTACCGTTCATCCCGACAATGTCGCGCGCCTGCCAAAGCGGGTTGATGCCGTGGCGATATCCTGCATCGGTGAAATCACCAACCAGGCCGGCGTGATTCGCATTGCCGAGAAGAATCGCGTCTGGGATTTGAAACCGCGAGGTTTTGAGCATTTCAGGAAGGTGCGATAACCTGCCACGGACGAACTGCCAGATTACGGCTGGAGGAAACCAAGATGCTACTTCGTGACTATCTACCAAACAACTGCGACACCGCCGGCCTGGCCGGACTAGCAAAACAAATCGCCGCGACCCTGCTCGCGAATCTTCCGCCCGACAAGGTAATCGACATCTCACCTAACGTCTTCATCGCGGGTTCGACAACTCTGCCTTATTTGCAGAAGCAGGCAGGAGAAGCGCTGATCGCCGCTATCAATGAGAAGGGCCAAAAGCCACGCTTAGTCCACGCGGTCAGGGTGCTGCCGCAACAGTACGCCGTCTTCTACTGGTACACGCACGGCAAGAAGTGCGGAGTGGTTCTGGCCGCCAGTCCCGGCACTTCTCCGCACGAGCGAGCCGTCGCCGTGGACATCGAGAATCATGGCGACTGGATCGACGTTCTCAAGAAACATAACTGGATTTGGCGCGGGCAAGCTGATCCGCCCCACTTTAACTATCACGGCGGGAGCGATCCGGACTTCGGCCACGGAGGGATCAAGGCCTTTCAGAAGTTGTGGAATCAGCACAATCCCAACGATCAGATCGACGAGGACGGGTCGTATGGCGATGACACGCAGAAAAGGTTGGAGGCCTCACCGATCGAAGGATTCTGACACAGCCTTCCGCTAATCGGAGCCCGCGCGTCAGCAAGAGCGCGGTGTTTGACTCACTCCCAGTCCTTTCTTAGACTCGCAAGCAATGCTGCGCATACACAACACACTCTCTGGTCGGGTCGAAGAGTTTCGTCCGTTGGTTGAGGGCGAGGTGAGGTTCTATTACTGCGGACCGACCGTTTGGGATTACGGTCATATCGGCAATTTTCGCTCGGCCATCGCCGCGGACGTGCTGCGACGCTATCTCAAGTTCAAAGGCTTTCGCGTCACGCAGGTGATGAACCTGACCGACGTTGACGACCGGATTATTGCGAAGTCGCGAGAAAGTGGCAAAGCACTCGACGACTACACCGCGAAGTACATCGAAGCGTTCTGGGAAGATTTTGATGCGCTCGGTTGCGAACGGCCCGAGGTCGCGCCGCGTGCCACGGGCCACATCGCCGACATGGTTTCCCTCGTCAGCAAGCTTGAGGAGCGCGGTCACGCTTATCGCTCGGACGGGTCCATCTATTACCGCATCAGCTCGTTTCCGGAATACGGCAAGCTGTCGAAGATCAATTTCGCGGGAAACATCGCCGGCGCCAGCGAGCGCGTGGACACCGACAAGTATGAAAAAGAAGACGCGCGCGACTTCGCTTTATGGAAAGCGCCGAATAGTCCCGATGAGCCCGCATGGGATGCGAGCATTGGCCGCGGGCGACCGGGCTGGCACATCGAATGCTCGGCGATGTCGATGAAGTATCTCGGCGAGACCTTCGATCTTCACGCGGGCGGAATCGACCTCGTGTTTCCACATCACGAAAACGAGATCGCCCAGAGCGAAGGCGCTACCGGCAAACAGTTCGTGCGTCACTGGCTACACTTTGAGCACTTGAAAGTCGAAGGCGAGACGATGTCGAAGTCGAAAGGAAACTACTACACGTTTCGCGACTTAACCGCCAAAGGTTTTACTCCGGCAGGGATTCGTTATTTCCTGCTGAGCGTTCCCTGCCGCAAACAACTCAACTTTACTTTCGATGCGCTGGCCGGCGCCGAGAAGACCGTGGCGAGCTTGCGTGACTTTCGCGCGCGCCTGGAAGAGGCCAAGACTGAACCGGGTAGCAACGATGCGCTGCATTCCGCAACCGAACAAGCTCTGACAGAATTCGCGGCGGGGATGGACGACGACTTGAATACGTCTGTGGCCCTTGCCGCAGTTCACG
>DASZZL010000032.1:0-3269 GCA_035545035.1 Pyrinomonadaceae bacterium | reverse complement strand
CTGCCACCGACGACCTCGATGTCCGGCGCACCTGGATCCTCTTCGGCGATCCAACAATGAAGATACGGTAGAACGGGAAGCGTGCGGGCTTGAATTCGCTGCGGATGGCGTTTCTGATTTGAGAGTCCGCGCTTTCAGACGAATGTGGCTGCAACTATGCGGTAACGGTTCAGACTATCACGCTCACCGGTACTCCGTATTTCTTTCCTTCGCGGCAGGTACTGGTTCAGTTTGCATTTCCGACCTCTCAATCACATCGCGGCTTCAGCCCGGTGACCACGCAGCGCTTATCAAGACGCAGAACCGTTTCAGCGGTTTGCTCTTTTCGTTACAGTGCCATAAGGCGCCTGAAACCGTTAAAACGGTTCGGTGAAAGTGGGTAGCATTCCCCCACCTGGCTGAAGCCAGGTGTGAATGAGAACACGTCTCACTTCAAACTGAACCAGTGCCTCGCGGCAGGTTAGTGGGGGTAAATGTGTGGCGCCGCACATTTACCCCACTACCTCGCGGTAAAAAAGATTGACTTGCCGGTTTAACTGTACTAGGATTCGGCCACCACGGATGTAGCTTTGTTGGGCCGCGAGCTGGTTTCTCCCCCGTCTCTCGAGCCGACCGGCCTTGAGAATCGTACCAGCCCTTGGCCTGCGAACCCAGAGAGAAGGAGCAGGTTAGATGAAACACTTTCCGAAGGCACGCAAGAATAACGTAATCGCTCGGGAGTTTGGAGACGAGGTGTTGATCTACGATCGTAGCCGCGACAAAGCACTTTGTTTGAACCGAACGGCTGCCCTGGTTTGGAAGTACTGCGATGGCCGCACTTCGATCGAACAAATCACCGATCGGCTGGGCAAGGAAGTCAATGGTGAGTTTGACATGCGGATCGATGAGCGATTGGTCTGGTATGCAATCAGCCAGTTAAGGCGCGAGCAGTTGCTCGAGGACCAGGTCGAGATTCCCCGGAGAGTGCTGGCTTCAATGAAGGGCCACCTAAATCGGCGGCAAGTGATTCGAACTCTCGGCCTGACAACGATCGTGGCCTTGCCGTTGGTGAGTTCAATAATCGCACCCACGGCGGCGCAGGCAGCAACATGTCTTCCCGGCGGCGCGGCATGCACCTCGAGTCCTCAGTGTTGCTCAGGCATATGTAACGTCACTTGCTTCTGAGGCTAAGAGGTTTGCGAAATGCTGTGTGCTGCTGATTTGAATTCTCGTTTTGCCGGTAAAGAGCACGATTGGCGAGAACGGCGCGAATGCAACAAAGCTTATGCGGAAACCTTTCGGCGCAAGCTAAAAGATCGGCAGCCGCGCTGGCAACTGAGGAATTTGCTTTTGAGAATGGGCCAGCGTTCCCGGATTCGCAATTCCCTTTTATCTCGCGCACCCGCGACTGATGAAACTCGAGCGCAAGCAACTAGAAAGAGGAAACCCATCATGAATTATCTTAAAAAGTATCTCTCCGCAAGTTTTCTTATGATCGCCGCGCTCTTTTTCGCGGCCTCGTCCCGTCCGGCATTGGCTCAAAGCGTGCCACCGCTGGGCACGTCGCAGAGCTTTGCTGTCCTGGGTTTCTCAACAGTAACTAATACAGGCTCGACCGTGGTCTCCGGCAATGTGGGAGTCTGGTCCGGAACTGCGATAACTGGATTTCCGCCGGGACTAATACAGAATGGCGCAAAATTCACGGGCCCGGGCCCGGGACCAGCTAAAACGGCCCACGACGATGCCGTCCTTGCCTACAATAATCTCGTAGGCCAGGCGTGCGGAACCAACTTAACCGGTAACATTCTGGGACAGACGCCAGGATTTCTCTCGCTCAGTCCCGGCGTGTATTGTTTCAACACGTCGGCTCAGTTGAACAACACACTCGTTCTCATCGATGGCGGCAATCCCAACGCGATCTTCATTTTCAAGATTGGGACCACGCTCACGACCGGCACCAGCGCGAGGGTGCTCATGAGCAGTGGCGGTCGAGGACCCAACGTGTATTGGCAGATCGGCAGTTCTGCGACTATTGGCACATCAACCATCTTCCGCGGAAACATTATTGCACAAACGGACATTACCATGGTTGGCGGCGCCACCACGACCGGCAGACTCCATGCGCTAGGTGGTGCTGGGGTAGGTGGAACGGTTGGGGTAGGTGGCGCCGTGACGCTTGATTCTAACATTGTCGACGCGGTGGCGGGGGGGGCGCCGACTGCCGCGAACGGCAACATCAGCGGCCATATCACCGACAGCAACGGCATTCCAGTCGAAGGCGCAGTGATCAGATTGAACGGCACGCAAAACCGTAAGACGATCACCGACGCTAACGGCAACTATAACTTTGAGAACGTGGAAACCACCGGCGCATACACGGTGGTGCCTTCACGCCCGAACCTCACGTTTAGTCCATCGCAGCGTTCATTCAGTCTGTTCGGTCAACACACCGAGGCGACCTTCGTTGCAACGTCGACCGGCAATGGTTTGAATCCTCTGGATACGACTGAGTATTTTGTGCGACAGCAATACGTCGACTTCCTCGGTCGCGAACCGGAAGAGAAAGGGTTCAATGACTGGACGGACACGATTAATAACTGCGCGCCGGGCGACACCAGCTGCGACCGCGTCCACGTCTCCGAGATGTTCTTCCGCTCGGCGGAGTTCCAGCAGCGCGGTTATTTCATCTATCGCTTCTACTCGACGGTGTTCGGACGCAAGCCGGATTATGCAGAGTTCACGCCTGACTTCGCGCGCGTAAGCGGCTTTTTGACCGACGATCAGTTGGAAGCAGCGAGGACGGCGTTTGCGAATGACTTTGTGACCCGACCGGCGTTCAGCCAGTACAACACCATGAGCAACGCGCAGTACGTCGACGCGCTGTCAGTAACGGCCGGCGTGACTCTGTCGAACCGGCAAGCGCTGATCGATGGCCTTGAACATGGCACGCTGACGCGGGCACAGGCGCTGCGACAGATTGCCGAGAGCAGCGAGGTCTATCAGCGTTACTACAACCAGGCGTTTGTAGTGATGGAGTACTTTGGCTATCTGCGGCGCGACCCGGATGCTTTGTACCTGAACTGGATCGACGTGCTCAACCAGGGCGGCGACTCGCGTCACATGGTCGAAGGCTTCGTTGACGCGACTGAGTATCGGAATCGGTTCAAACAATGAAGACATAGCTTGCGGCTCCGCCGCCTGATGTGCGGTAAGGCTTTGCCTTACCGTTCAGTTCATCTTCTAATTCATTCGGGGCTGTGCCCTAATTCTGGGGCGTAGCCCCGATTAGT
>DASZZL010000031.1:0-69289 GCA_035545035.1 Pyrinomonadaceae bacterium | reverse complement strand
AACTATCGCGAAGCCTACGACATGTTCTGCGTGAACGGAATTCTGTTCAATCACGAAGGGCCCCGGCGCGGCTATGAATTCGTAACGCGCAAGATCACCAGCACGGCCGCGCAAATTAAGCATGGCTTAGCCTCTGAGCTGCGCCTTGGCAATCTGGAAGCGCGCCGCGATTGGGGTCATGCAGCGGATTACGTACGCGCCATGCATCTGATGCTGCAGCAACCCGAGCCGGACGATTACGTGATTGCGACTGGCGAAACGCATTCAGTGAAAGAGTTCTGCGAGCGCGCTTTCGCTTTGCTCGATCTGGACTACCGCGATTTCGTGAAGGTTGACGAGCGCTTCTACCGCCCCGCGGAAGTAGATCTTTTGGTGGGAGACGCCAGTAAGGCCAGGGCCGTGTTGGGTTGGGAACCGAAGTATTCCTTTGATGAATTGATTAGAGAGATGGTTCGTGCCGACCTGGAAACAGTAGCGCGAGTTCATGGGCTCAGCACGGAATCGTTGAAAGTTTCAAAATGAAGAGGCGACCAGGATCTTTCTCAAGACTTTCGCAACCAGGCTCCCCATTCCTGTCCAACCGTGCCCAGATTGTGCTAGCCAATTCTTTAAGGCAACAGAGCAGGAAGCGCCACTCTCAATGATCGGCCGACGGGTTGTATGCAGAGATTAAGCGCTGCTAGACTGATTAGCCACCGGCACTTGCGAAATTCAGTGATATTGAGTTCCCTAAGCCCGCCAACAGGAGCCTCCGCCGCTCAGACCGAACCGTCCGGTCATTCTTTGAGAATGGCGGCTCGCATTACCATTGAACCACGAAAGTCGTGGGCAGCGCTTGATCTTCGCGATGTATGGGCCTATCGAGAGTTGCTCTACTTTTTGATCTGGCGCGACGTGAAGGTCCGCTACAAGCAGACAGCGCTTGGAGCGGGGTGGGCGATCCTGCAACCGCTGATGACTATGATCATCTTCACGTTGCTCTTTGGAAGATTGGCTGGCATTAAATCGGAAGGAATTCCCTACCCGGTCTTTGCCTATTCAGGCCTGGTAATCTGGACCTTCTTTGCAAATTCGGTCACGAACAGCGGCAACAGCCTGGTTAACAGCGCCAACCTGATAACGAAGATCTACTTTCCGCGGATGCTCATCCCCGGAGCCGCAGTCGGCGCTGGGCTGGTCGACGTGGCCATCGCTCTGACGATCCTGGTCCCATTGATGATCTACTACAGAGTGAGCGTGGGTCTCGCGGTGCTTATGGTTCCTTTGCTGATACTGCTGACCACGCTCCTCGCTCTGGGAATAGGCATGTGGCTTTCGGCCGTGAACGTCAAATATCGCGACGTTCGTTATGGTATTCCTTTTTTGATCCAGTTGTGGATGTTTGCCTCGCCGGTTATCTATCCTGTGAGTTTGCTGCCTCCGAGATGGCAGTGGGTGCTGCGTCTGAATCCGTTGACCGGTATCATCGTAAACTTTCGCATCGCCCTTTTTGGCAACGAAGGCTTCGAGTGGCGGTCGTTGGCTATCTCAGCAGTTGTTACCGTTTCCGTTCTCGTCTATTCGGCGTATTCATTTCGCCGCGTGGAACGACGCTTCGCCGACATCGTCTGACTTCAACATGGAACCAATCATCCGAGTTGAAAACCTGGGCAAGCAGTACACGATCGGTACTCGCGATACGGCGTTTGACACATTACGAGAAGCGCTGGCCAATAGGATCCGCTCGCCGCTGAAAGGCCTGGGGCGCAACGGCAACTCGCCGGACCGGACTATCTGGGCCTTACGCGACGTCAGCTTTGAAGTCGAGCAGGGCGAAGTTGTGGGTATAATCGGTCGCAACGGGGCCGGCAAGTCAACGCTGCTGAAAATCCTTTCGCGCATTACAGAGCCAACCACCGGCCGCATACGACTCTGTGGAAGGGTTGGAAGTCTTCTAGAGGTAGGAACCGGATTCCATCCAGAGCTGACCGGCCGAGAGAATATCTATCTGAACGGCGCGATTCTCGGCATGCGCCGAGATGAGATCATGCGAAAGTTCGACGAGATTGTGGCATTCGCCGAAATCGAGAAATTCCTCGACACGCCGGTGAAGCGCTACTCTAGCGGTATGTACGTTCGCCTTGCCTTCGCTGTGGCGGCGCACCTTGAGCCCGAAATATTGATTGTTGACGAAGTGCTGGCCGTCGGCGATTCGGCCTTTCAGAAGAAGTGTCTGGGGAAGATGGGAGATGTAGCGAGAGCTGGTCGGACAGTACTTTTTGTAAGCCATAATATGGCGGCAGTAAGGCACCTGTGCAGTCAAGCGCTATTGATAGATCATGGGAAAGTCGCAGAAAGAGGGAACACCAGTACAGTCATCAATAAATACTTTGCCGGCGAAAACCTAGAGTGCGAAGGAGAGTTCTTAAATCAGGAGATCGCCAACGATGCTTCTGAAAGTAACGACGTGAGACTTCTTCGTGTCTCAGTCAAGAACAGGCAGAATGCGGTGACGAACACTATCACCACTGATTCACCGATCTTTATTGAAATCGAGTATGAACTAAGAAATCGTTTAGAGAATGTACGCACCGGATTCAGATTGATAGCTGATGATGGCAGTGTGGTTTTCAGTTCTGTAGATACAGACCCCGGAGGTTGGGGCGTGAGCAGGGAACCCGGTGTTTATGTCAGCAAGTGTAAGGTGCCAGGCAACTTTCTAAACAGCGGGCGCTATTTCGTTTCCGTCGCGTGTGATTTGCCAATGCAGAAGATACTCTTCTGGCGGGAGAATGTCGTGTCCTTTATGGTTCAATTAACAGGCGGAGCAGGCGCGTCTGTGCCAGATGGAAGACTCGGTGCCGTTCGCCCGATTCTCCATTGGGATGTCAATTGCATAAGGATCCCTTACGAGCCCGATCAGGGTTTGTGAGCAGTGGATAAATACACTTACGAAGAATCAGTCCGCTGGATGCGCGGCCAACCGGAGCATGCCGCACTAATTAAGCAGTGCTATCTGGACAAGACAACCTCATTGCGACGAAACGCTTCACCAATCGATGGCTGGGAATGTGAGATGCAATCAAAGACAGGCAGTGCGCCTTCTGCGCGCAGCGCCTAGTTCAACAAGTGATTGAGGAGCCGCAATTGCTCGTCGCTCAAGTTCAAAGACAGAATCCAGCTTGAAGGCTGCTCGCGCGGGCCCACCTGAATTCCAACGTTAGGGCATCTCATAAGGAGAGAAGATGGAAATTGCCACCGTCGTCTATAAAAAATATCTTGCGTCAACAGGGGTTAGAGGAAAGTTCTGGGCTTTCTTGCGTAGGGTTCTGATCAGGCTCTTAAATGACCCAACCTGTTCGCTGCCGCTACATGGAAGACCCTTGAAACTTCCGCTATCTCATGCATTGCCAGGGTATTTAAAGAATTATCAGTATTATGACCGGCTTCCAGAGCGGATTAGTGAATATCTACATCAGAAACAAGGCCATCTAAGGTGTATTGATGTTGGGGCGAATATTGGAGACTCTATTGCTTCTTTTTACAAAAACGACATGGATATCTTTTTGGCAATTGAGCCTAATCCAAAATTCTATAAGTTTTTAGTCGCCAACTGGAGCTGGAACAAAAATATAAAGTCAATTGCTATTGTTTGCTCATCCAAGAGTGCTTATGGGACATTTACAATACAAGAAAGGAACGGTACAGCATCAATTTTGGAGACAGAAAACGGCACTAAAATGACTAGGCAGCCATTAGACGCGATAGTGAATGATTACCCCGATTTTATGAATTCAAATATCCTCAAGATTGATACTGACGGCCATGATTTTGAGGTAATCGCAGGTGCCGAAAAATTAATATCAAGCAATCAGCTAGCCGTTCTGTTTGAGTGTGCGGTATTCGCAAATGACGACAATTATGTTGAAGATTGTCTTAATACGCTAAAGTTTTTCCAAAACAATGGTTACAATTATTTTTTGCTCTACGACAATTATGGAAATCTAATGGGCAAGTATCCATTATCAGATTTGTCCGCATTTCGAAATTTGCTTTTCTTCCAATTAACGAGTCCATTCTATTACTTTGACATTCTTGTGATGAAGGATGCAGACATCTCTGGGTTCTATAAGACAGAGGTTAATTACTTTGTAGAAAAAATGCCTAACAAGTCGTTGCAGCGGACGGCTAAAGCCGCCGCTGAACTCTGACGTTGGGTGGCTTAGCGATTTTGCTTTTGACAACATACGTTGCGTTGTAAATTCCACGGGGAGTTTAGTCAAGCGAGTGCTGAAGCGTCCTAATCATGGATAAATGCACCTATGAAGAATCAGTTCAATGGATGCGGAGCCAACCGGAGCATGCCGCTCTAACTAAGCAGTGCTATCTGGACGAGGACAACCTCATTGCGGCAAAACGCTTTACCATGAGCGAGGAGTTTGCCGCCGTCGAAGCCTTTTTGGGTTTGAATAAGTCTCGGAAGGGACTCAAAATACTTGATCTTGGTTGTGGTAACGGGATCGCTTCCTATGCTTTTGCCTCGCTCGGTCATGATGTTTCGGCGATCGACCCGGACAGTAGCAGAGACGTGGGTTTGGAGGCAACGGCGCGTCTGGCATCGTCCGTCGGCGCCGGATCTATTTTAACCTTCTGCTCATTCGCGGAGTCCCTGCCTTTCCCCGATGCGACTTTTGATATCGTCTTCGCGCGCCAGTCGCTCCATCACTTTCAGGATCTACGTAAGGGAGTTGCCGAATGCTCAAGGGTGCTTAGATCGGTAGGGACTTTTTTCGCCACCAGAGAGCACGTGGTCACCGACGAGGAACAATTGAAAACCTTCCTCGCGGAGCACCTCCTGCACAAATTCCACGGCGGTGAGCATGCCTACCCTCTCAAAGAGTATTTGTCAGTTCTTCAGGGAGCTGGACTCAGAGTGGTAAGGTGCCTCGCTCCCTATGACTCAGTAATAAACCACTTCCCGGAATCTAACATGCAGATAAGAGTGAGATTCTACGAGGCAACTTTGCAGAAGTATGGGCGCTGGATCACGCCCATACTGTGGAGGATGCCAATCGCCGAAAAGAAATACCGGCATCGTTTATCGGCCGAATATGATGTCCCAGGTAGAATGTATTCTTTTCTTTGCGTGAAGGATTAAGATAATTGATGCGCATTCTTTACGATGGCAATATTTACGGTCTGCAGGCCAACGGAGGTATCACCAGATATTTTGGGAGTCTAATCAGCCGACTGCCAGCCGACTTTGATATCTCGCTCGTCGTAGGGCGAGCCTCTAATCCAAACTATCCCTCGCATCCAAATCTCAAGGTCTTCGAATCCGATAAATTTCGCCGAATCCCCGGTTCTTACCGGCTGAGTCTCTACTACTCAAGACTCAGGAATCATTTGGCGCATGTTGCCCTGACACGAAAGCATTTTGATGTCTTTCACCCAACGTACTATTCGCTGCTGTCCGGGCAAAGCATCAGTTCCTATCGCTTTCCTGTGGTACTCACGGTTTGGGACATGATTCACGAACTCTTTCCGGTGACGATGGATCCCACCGGAGCGCATGCCGCGGAAAAAAAGAAAGCGATCCTGGCGGCGCAGAAGATAATCTGCATCTCCGAGAACACGAAGAAAGACTTGCTTGAAAGGTATGCGATACCCGAGAGCAGAGTGGCAGTCACTTATCTAGCCTCGGAAATTGACGCGACACTTTCCTATGGGCCGGAGCCGATTCCTTCCCGGCCCTATTACCTGTATGTTGGCAGTCGCGCGCGCTATAAGAATTTTGATGGTTTGCTAAATGCGTTTTCAAAAGTCGTTTCAACCTGCCCGGATTTGGCGCTCTGTATCGTGGGCAGCCCATTAAACGAGATGGAGGAGAAGCTTATAACAAACCTGAAATTAAGCGACCACACAGCGCATTTCGGTCAAGTGTCCGACAATCACCTCGCCAAACTCTACCGTTGCAGCATTGCTCTGGTTTATCCCTCGCTTTACGAAGGCTTCGGTCTTCCGCCGCTTGAGGCCATGGCCTGCGGAACTGTGGCCGTGGTTTCAAATGTCTCAAGTCTGCCGGAGATCGTAGGCACAGCCGGCGTATTGTTTGATCCGTCCCGCGTCGATGAGCTGGTAGATATTTTGCTCAGCCTGCCTGACGATCCGACCAGACGTGAAAAGCTGATTGTCGCCGGGCAGCAGCACCGTCGCGAGTTCAGCTGGGCGAAGACTGTGGCCGAAACGATCGATGTTTACCGTTCAGTTGGTGAATAGTTTTGGTTGGGGCTGGGGTCATCTCCCCACCCAATACAAGCCGCCTGAGGCCGACTTCGGTAAAGCTGACTCCCCTAGTAGAATACCGTTAGAAGATGAAATCGAAGATTTCGGTAATTACCGCCACGCTCAACCGCAAGGAGCTTTTGGCAAGGTGTATAGAGGGGGTTGCGCGACAAACCTACCCGAATAAAGAGCACATAATTGTCGACGGCGCCTCTACGGACGGGACGGTAGAAGTCCTGGAATCATCTTCCCGGCGGTATCCCCACCTGAGATGGATTTCTGAAAAAGACAACGGCATATCGGACGCTCTAAACAAGGGTCTGGCCCTGGCGACCGGCGACATTATCGGTGTGAATGGTGACGATGATTGCTACCAACCAGGCGCATTTGAAATTGTGGCGGCGGAGTTTGAGCGGAATCCAGATGTGGGAGTCGTTTCGGGCCACTGTGATAATGTTCGCAACGATGGGACCGTTGCCTTTACTCAGAAAGCTGGTTTTACCAGCCGTCTCGACTTAATCGCGTATTGGAAAAATTGGGGCAACTCAGTATTTCTGCCGGCTCCGAGCACTTTTTTTAGAAGGCGAGCAGTCGATGTGGTGGGCGGTTTTGACGAGGCAGATCGCTACGCCATGGACTATCATCATTGGATCAAGATGACAGAAACGTTCGAGGTGAGGATAGTCAATCAGGTCCTGGCAAGATTTCGGTATGACGAAGGTACGGTGACGTTTTCGCGGAGCAAGGAACAAGCGGCTGAAACCCACGCGATTAGCAGGAAATACTGGGGTTCAAGAGCCAGTCTTTCCTATTACCGGATGGCGTTCTCGTATTTCGATTTTCATAATTTATATCCACTACGAGAACGAATTCGAAACTCGTTCAAATATCGACTAAGCAGGCTAAGGGGTCGCTCTGCAAAGGCAGTTGAGCCTGATCGATGACCTCTGGAGAAATTTGGTGGCAATTCGATCCGAGTCCTCGTCAGAACCGACAGTGACCGTAATAATACCTACGTATAATTATGCTCATTTCATCGGGGAAGCAATTCGAAGTGTCCAGGCCCAAACCTACCAGGATTGGGAGTGCATAGTAGTTGACGATGGATCTAGCGATGACACGCGCGAAGTAGTCGCAGGATACGCAACGAGCGACGAGCGCATTAGATATGTTCATCAACCGAACCGGGGGCTGGCGGCTGCCAGAAACACAGGGCTGGGACTGGCGAAAGGGAAGCTCATTCAGTTTCTCGATTCAGATGACTTGATCGAGAAAGAGAAAATCGAAAAGCAAGTTCAGTTTCTTGAGCAACATGCGGACGTGGACATTGTTTACGGCAATACTCGATATTTCAGAACTGAGCATCCTGAAGAAAGACTCTATTCTTCCTGGAGTGAAGATAAGCCCTGGATGCCTGAAATCACCGAGGGAGTGGACGCCCTGAAAGCATTGGTTCAAAGAGTCATTGTGGTCCACGCACCGCTGTTAAGAAGATCGGTGGTTGATGATGTAGGATTATTTGACGAGTCGATGAAGGCGTGTGAAGACTGGCATTTCTGGATTCGTTGTGCCGCCTTAGGTAAACGCTTTCGCTATTTAGAGGAATCCGGCACGCTGGCCCTTATCAGATGGCATGCGCAAAGTATGAGCCAGCACGATCGCTTCATGACAATGAACATAGTTGGTATGAGAAAGAAGGTAAATCGTCTCATACAAAGCAAAGAGATTCGAGTGTTGAATCGTCGTCTGGCGGCGGAGTATTTGGGACATGCGGGCGTCAGGGAAATTGAATCGGGCCATCGCGCGAGGGGCGTGCGGCGAATGCTTGGAGCGGCGACAATGAGCGCTACGATGCGCGAGAAACTAAAATGGCTCGTTTGCGCACTTGCCGGCCCAGTCGCGTCCAAACACTATGTAGGCCGAATCGCCGGCATACCTTTACGCAGGCTTATCTCGGACCTTCTTAGGCGTCCATTTCGTCGCGCTTCATTATGACTTTGCCTAACCTGACTCCCGGGACAGCCGTAGTGATGGGTGCGTCCGGACAGGACGGCTATTTCCTGACCGAACTCTTGTTGAAGAATGGCTGGTCGGTCCACGCCACGGCCCGCCAGGCCTCAATCCCGGACTTTGATTACCTGCCCCATGACGTCAAGGCACGCCTGCGAGTGCATCAGATCTATTTGCTAAGACCGCAGCCGATGTTTGACTTGATCAAGCACGCTCAACCGGATGAATTTTACAATCTGGCCGGACAGAGCAGCGTTTCGAAATCGTTTTCCGATCCACTTCATACCTGGCAAACCAATGCTGAGTCGGTTGTTCATCTGCTCGAATGCATAAGAAAGAACAGCCCGCATACTCGTTTTTATCAAGCTTCTTCGACGGATATGTTCGGCGTACCTTCCAGTGGCGCCACCGTATACAATGAGGACTCGGCGCTTAATCCTCAGAGTCCTTATGCCAGTGCCAAGGCTGCCGCGCACTTGCTGTGTCATTCTTATCGAGAAGTCTATGGTCTGCGTATTGCGAGCGGCATACTCTCAAATCATGAGTCGCATCGCCGCCCGGCGTCATTCCTCTCTCGCAAGGTTGTTGAGCACGTTACTAGACTGAGGGAGCTTTCAGATGGCCAGCTCGCGGGCTCGTCGCCCCTCGCGGTGGGCAATCTCAAAGTTCGAAGAGACTGGGGATTCGCTCCTGATTATGTAGAAGGCATGTACAGAATACTGCGGCAGATCGAAACTCGCGCCGAGGTGACAGGCAAAGCAAGAGAATCGGACGAGAGCGCCAACTATCGCGATTATGTGCTGGCCACAGGTGAGACCCACGCGGTTTGGGAATTGATTGATTGCGCCTTTACAATTGGTGGTTTCGATCTGAAATGGAATCTTGAGGGTGAAGATCCAAAGGCATGGCACGGCTACTTTCGCTCGACAAAGATGCCTGCGGTCACAGTTAATCCAGATCTTTTGCGCACGGCGGAACCATTAGTCATTCGGGTCGACCCCAGCCGGGCGCAAAAAGAATTGGGCTGGGCGCCGAGGCAGGGGCTCGAAGTTTTCCTGAGAGACATGTTTACTAAGGCAGCGAGCCGAAAAGTTGGCGCCGAAGCAGCAAAGCATTGAAATCCGGCGTGCACGGCTCCCAAATTGGAGATGGCAAGTCAAAATAAACTGAGGGATATCAAGGGAATCAGGGGGGCTCTCTATCGTCTGGGGGAGTTGCGAACTCGCACGGCTTTTGCCGTCGACGGAATCGTTAACTTTCTGCGGTTGCTTTTTCACCGGAATGGATCGCGGCCATCCATCACCGCGGTGGTCGTGGGACGTAACGACGATTACATGTCCGACTTTGCGCTTCGCTTGCGAGCTACGATCGCCTGGAACATGAAGTACCTGGCCGATGAAGTTATCTTTGTCGAGTGGAATCCTCCGCCTGATCGCGAACTGTTAAGTATCGATCTGGTGAAACAATTCAAACAGTTGCGCGCTTATGTAGTGCCGCCTGAAATTCACCATGCGATTTGTGAGAACTCCAAAGTCCAGCTGTTGGAATTCCATGCCAAGAACGTGGGGATTCGGCGATCGAACTCAGAGTGGATAGTAACAACTAACGCGGACGCTGCTTTTGGGCCTGACCTGGTAAATAGAATTCTCGCCACCGAGTTATCCGAAGATGTTGTTTTCTCGGCCCAGCGCCTCGACATTCCGTGGCGCGAGGGCCGCGAGTCTCAAATCGGAGCGTTGGATTGTCTCCACTATCGGCGAGTAATTCCTTACCATCCTTTGGGCACGGGCGAGTTTGGTTTCGCCAGCAAGCAGATGTGGGAGCGCGCGCGCGGATACGACGAATCGCTGGTGCGTCATCGCATAGGCGTTGATAAGCGCGGTGTGGCCCAACTAATCGCGCACGGAGCCAGAAGTGAAAGAGCAGGCATCGTGTTTCATCTCGCTCACCCGACCTCGTGCACCGAAGGCGTGCAGGAGCATCACGGGGAACTGGCAAACTGGGACGATGATGTGCCCTATGAAAATGATCAGAATTGGGGTCTGGCCGATCGTCAGGAAGCGGAAATCGCGGAAAGAGTATGGCTTCTCAAATGAACGAGCTGGTTTTGGGCGGTGAGGGTCTGATTGGTTCCGAGTTGATAAGGACGCTCAACGCCAAAGGACACCGGGTGGTTTCTCTGGATCTCAAGAGCGGATGTGATCTAAGGCAGCCTTTGGATCTGAAACCGTTCGAACAATGCGACCGGGTTTGGTTCCTGGCCTGGGACACTGGGGGCGCCAAATTCCTGGAAGCGGAAGATCGCCAGCACGAGCAATATCGAAACAATTGTGAATTGTCACTGCGGATCTTTGATGCTCTTGCGCGAACCAGGAAACCTTTTTTGTTTAGTACGTCTCAACTTGCGGGACTTCCGAATGCTTATGGCACGACCAAGCTGATGGCCTGGCACTGGGCTGCGCATCTGGGCGGCAAGGTCGCGCGGATGTGGAATGTTTATGGCTGGGAGCATCCTGACGCCCGGAGTCACGTCGTTACCGATCTGGTGCTTTCCGGATTGCGCGGGCGAGTAAAGTGCATGACCAACGGCGAGGAGAAGCGTTTGTTTCTCTATAAGAGCGATTGCGTCGCAGCACTTCTGGCTTTGTTTGATTCGCCGCTACAGACCGCGGAGATTGCCGGACCGCGTTGGCTGAAGATACGAGAGGTCGCGGAAGAGATTGCCCGGCAACTCAAGGTCGATATTGAGTTGGGGAAAGCCAAGGGATCCGAAGTGCCGATTGATCCGACTGAGCTGCTTCCGAATTGGCAGCCGCGGGTGTCGCTGGCGGAAGGCATCGCCCAGGTAATATCCGATGCCCGCGAATACTTAAGTAAGAATGAAAGCGTCGCGAGCGCCTTTCTGCCGAAATGATGAACAGCAATCATCACACTCCTTTTCAGTGGCTCAAGCGCTCTCTGGTCGGCATCATCGGCCGCGAGCGGGCCAACCAGATTGCCGGTCCATATCATGATCGCCAGGCGCGCCGCCGCACCCTGGAATTCCTGGGCGACCTGCCGGAAAACGATCTGTGCGTAAATTTGGGCTGCGGATACCGGCCGATGAAAGGCTGGGTGAACGTCGATCGCGCGCGCGGCCCGGAAGTTCAGGTGGTTTGGAATTTGACGGAGGGCCTGCCGTTTCCCGATTCCAGTTGCGACGCGGTGTTCTCAGAGCACTTCATAGAACACATTTCGAAGGAAGACGCAGCGCGGTTTTTGGGCGAGTGTTACCGGGTATTGAAGACCAGCGGGGTACTGCGCATTTCAACTCCGGACGCCGAGCTATTTCTGCGTTCGTACGCCGGCGACCAAAAGTTTTTGGTGCACTCTTCGTTCTCGCAAGAGATCGACACATCGGTTGACCGCGTCAACTATATGATGCGCGAGTACGGGCAACATCTATGGTCTTATGATGAGGAACTATTGACGCTCATGCTCAAGCGCGCCGGCTTCAACTCGATAATTAGACAGCGCTTTGGTATTTCACTGCATCCGCGTATGAATGACATCGATTTCGCGGATCGCGCATTCGAGAGTCTTTATCTAGAGGCGGTCAAAGAAGACAAATAGTTTTCGCGGCGCCTGTTTTCGATATCTTTCAGGCAAGAGAAACGAGTTTCAATGAGCGAAGGAGTGAGCATTGTTGTTTGCTGTCACAACAGCGCGTGGCTCTTGCCCGAAACTCTCGATCGATTGGCAGCACAACAATTCACCGGGCCCCTCCCGCCGTGCGAAGTCATAGTTGTCGATAACGCTTCTACGGATCAAACGTCCACCGTGGCGCGCGAAAATTGGCCGCCAGACTGTCCTATTCCATTGCGAGTCGTGCCTGAACCGCAACTTGGTTTGACTTCCGCACGGCTTCGCGGCATCGTCGAAGCCAATTACGCTCTCGTTTGTTTTGTTGACGATGACAACCGCGTGAGCTCTAATTGGCTTGAGACTGTTTCTAATCTGGCTTCCGAACACGATGATGTCGGGGCTTTTGGCGGACAAATTGAAGCCATTGCGGAAAAGACTCTCCCTCCCTGGTTCCACCGGTTTCAGAACTATTACGCGGTAGGTCAACAGGGTGACAAAGCCGGAGATGTCACCGATAGTCGCGGGTATTTATGGGGGGCGGGTCTTTGTTTGCGCAAGCGTGCCTGGCAAATGTTAAGCGAAAATCAGTTCAGCTTCCTGTTGTCCGATCGAAAGGGCCAAGCGCTGAGCGCCGGCGGCGACGCCGAACTCTGCTACGCTTTGCGATTGGCGGGCTGGCGTCTTTGGTACGAACCGCGGCTAAGGATGCAGCATTTTTTGCCGGAGTCGCGCTTGCAGTGGGATTATCTGCGACGAGTCAGCCGGGGATTTGGAGCTGCAACTGCGGGCATTGATGCGTACGAGATGGCCATCAAAAACGGGCCCACTGGTTCGATCCAGAGCGCGCGCCGAACATGGAGTTGGCAAACCCTCGCGACGATCAGCTACTTATTACGAAAACCGTTCAAATTATTGCGCGCGTCACTTTCGTCCATGGAAGGAGACGCCGACGTGCTTCAAATCGAAAACCTTTGGGGGCGACTGCTCGAGTTGTTAAATAATCGACGGAATTATGTTTCGAATCTGAGGCATGTAACGGCCGGCAAACCCCATCCGACAGCGGACTAAGGTTGTACATGGACGCAATCTGATCGCAATTATCAGAAACACAGAAGGACGCCATGGCTTGTGATTACACTCAGGAGTAACAAGGAAAGCCGATGACGACTTTGTCGCGCAACAAACTGAGAATACTGGTGACTGGAGGTGCGGGCTTTCTTGGGTCACACGTCTGCGAACGCCTGCTCGCGGAAGAAAACGATGTCATTTGTCTGGACAACTTTTTCACCGGCCGGCGCGAAAATGTTTCTCACCTGATGGACAATCGGCGTTTTGAACTTCTGCGACACGATGTGATCGAACCCATTCTGCTTGAGGTTGACCAGATTTATAACCTGGCCTGCCCGGCCTCGCCGATTCATTACCAGTACAACCCGGTGAAGACCGTCAAGACCAGCGTCATGGGCATGATCAATATGCTCGGTCTCGCCAAGCGCGTCCGGGCACGCATCCTTCAGGCCTCGACTTCCGAAGTCTATGGAAACCCTCAAGTGCACCCGCAACCGGAAGAGTATTGGGGCAACGTGAATACGGTTGGGATTCGCTCCTGTTATGACGAGGGCAAGCGCATAGCTGAAACCCTAATGATGGACTATCACCGGCAGAATAACGTCGACACTCGCATCGCGCGGATCTTTAATACTTACGGCCCGCGAATGCTCGAGAATGACGGGCGTGTGGTCTCGAATTTTATCGTCCAGACACTTCGCGGCGAGGAGATTACTATTTATGGGACCGGCGAGCAGACGCGCTCGTTCTGCTATGTGGATGATCTGGTCGAGGCACTAATTCGCTTGATGAACGTGGAGGGCGTGCACGATCCAATCAATGTCGGCAACCCTGGTGAGTTCACCATAAACGAGCTGGCGGACGAGGTTGCGCGCGGCTGCGGGGTGACAGTCCGCACCAGGTACCTGCCGCTGCCAGAGGATGATCCCCAGCAACGTCGCCCGGATATCACGCGCGCCCAGCAACTCCTCGGCTGGTCGCCCACAATCCCTTTACGCGAAGGTCTGAAACCCACGATCGCTTATTTTGCTAAGCAACTGAACCAAAGCAAGCGAGAGTCTGCGCAGTCAGGCTAAGGGCGTTGCCGCCGACACGTTTGAGTTCACCTTCTCCCCGCAGGAGAGTTCGATTTCAAGCAGATACAATAAGCGAATGACTGCTGTGACTATATCCTGACGGCCAATTTGAAGTACTTAACTTCTTCGCAGAGCAAAACTACATGGCGATACTGGTAAGCGGCGGCGCGGGCTATATAGGGAGTGTAGTAGCCGAAGTGCTCCACGCGCGTGGCGAACAGGTGGTAGTGCTCGACAACCTGTCGGGCGGTCACCGCAATGCAGTGCCGGCGGGGATTGCCTTCTATGCGGGAGATGTCGGTGATCGCCGGATGGTCGCCAGGATTGCGCGAGATCATGATCTCGAAGCCTGCCTTCACTTTGCCGCTTTCGCGTACGTGGGCGAGTCTGTTTCTGAGCCGGCCCGTTACTTTGAAAACAATGTGCAGCAAGGCATAGGGCTGATCGATGAGCTCCGTCTGGCCGGCGTGCGTCGCATCGTGTTCTCTTCAAGTTGCACGACCTATGGCGAGCCCGATCGCGTGCCGATTACCGAAGATCATCCGTTGCGTCCCAACAATCCCTACGGACAGACGAAACTGATCATCGAACGCCTGCTCCAAAGTTATGACCACGCGTATCAGATGAAGTTCGTGGCCCTCCGTTACTTCAACGCTGCGGGAGCGACTAAGACGCTCGGCGAAGATCACGATCCGGAAACTCATCTTATTCCGAATGTGCTCGCCGTGGCTCGCGGATTATCACCGTATGTCCGGGTTTTCGGCTCGGATTATCCGACATTGGATGGTACGGCCGTCCGCGATTACATCCACGTCGCCGATCTTGCCGCAGCTCATGTTCTCGCGCTCGATTACTTGCGTAATGAACGAGTATCGGTTTCTCTCAACCTCGGCAACGGCGTGGGCTTCTCAGTTCTCGAGGTGATTGCAGCAGCGCGTCGGGTGACGAATTGCGAGATTGAGTCAAAGTTTGAACCCCGTCGTCAGGGCGATCCAGCGCAACTGGTCGCGGACGCTTCCAAGGCGTGTTCGCTTTTGGGCTGGCGCCCTGCGCATTCCGATCTCCACGAAATCATTGAATCCGCATGGCAGTGGCACCTTGCCCATCCGAAAGGCTACGACAAGTCCAAGCCCGGAGCCTTGCCAGCGAGTGAGTGCAGGTAGGCCTTTCTTCGTTATCGACGGTTAGTATGCACTATCACTTGATCGGAATCTGCGGCACCGCGATGGCTTCGTTGGCCGGGATGCTGCAAGCGCGCGGACACCGCGTGACGGGCTCGGACGAGAATGTCTACCCGCCGATGTCCACGATGCTCGAGTCTCTCGGCATTCCCATCATGCGCGGCTACGACGCCGGCCATCTGACGACGGCGACCGATTGTGTCGTGGTCGGCAACGCGATTCCCCGCGGCAATCCGGAAGTGGAAGGCGCGCTCGATCGCAAACTGTTTTACTGCTCGCTTCCCGAAGTTCTCAAAGAGGAATTCATTCGCGGTCGTCGCTCGCTGGTGGTCACCGGCACGCACGGCAAAACCACGACTACCGGTCTCGCGGCGTGGGTGATGGATCGAGGCGGACTCGATCCCTCGTTCCTGGTCGGCGGAGTCTTACAAAACTTTGGCGCCAGCTTTCGGGTGACCGACAGCGATTACTTCATCATCGAAGGCGACGAATATGACACTGCGTATTTCGACAAGGGGCCGAAGTTCATGCACTACTTACCCGAGTTGGCCATCGTCAACAACATTGAGTTCGATCACGCGGACATTTACGAAGATCTCGACGCAGTCAAACTCGCGTTTCGGCGCTTGATGAATACCGTGCCGGGCAACGGCCGTTTGATTGTTGGCTGGGACAGTCCGGACTTGCGCGAAGTTGTGAGCGAGATGGGAGATAAACTCTTCACGCAACTGGAAACGTTCGGCACGAGCAGCGATGCCCGCTGGCAAGCGCGTGACATTGATTACTCTGGAGGCATGACGCGTTTTCGCGTCTTCCGTGACAGCCGCGAATGGGCCAGCTTTCAGGTTCCGCTGATCGGATCGTTCAATGTGCTGAACTCGCTTGCGGTCGTCATCGCCGCCGACGCCTGGGGAGTTGAGCGCAAAGCCATTGCCGAAGCACTCGCGACTTTTAAGAGCGTCAGCCGGCGTTGTGAAATTCGCGGCGAAGTAAACGGCATTACCGTCATCGATGACTTTGCGCATCACCCGACCGCCGTGCGGGAGACCCTCTCCGCGTTGCGCTTAAAGTTTAGCGGCCGTCGCCTTGTTGCCGTTTTTGAGCCGCGATCTCGGACTTCGTGTCATGCGACTTTCCAGGATGCCTACGTGAGCGCATTCGGCGCGGCTGACTATGTGATCATCTCTCGGGTATTCGACGCTCAGCGAGCCGCCGAGATGGGCGGCGTACTCGACACCGCGAAATTGATCGATGACATAGCCGGACAAAACAAACCGGCCTTGTCGATCACGGATGTCGATGAGATCGTGCAGCGCTTGAGCGCCGAACTGCGATCGGGCGACGTGGTCGCAATCATGTCGAACGGCGGCTTTGGCGGAATTCACGAAAAACTTCTGACGGCGCTGGAAGCGAGAAAGGCGCGGTCTTTGGTTCCGTAGGAACCAAATGTTTATAGCCAAGAAGAGAATCCTAAGATTTAAGCTCGCAGGAGCAGCGCCGAAAGTGCTGCTCCTGCGAGCGAATACCCTTGAATGTCATTTGGGCTATAAACATCGCGCTCCTACGGAGCGTTAACCTAGCGCAACGTGCTAAAGAAACGACTGCCGATATCGACAGCGTGAAGATGAGCGCTCTTCACCCCGTCAGGGGTGAGATGTTTATAGACCCGCGACTCTCTATATTCAGGCAAGCTCCGTAGGAGCGGAATGTGTGAATATCGTTCTGCATATTTCGCTCCTAAAGGAGCTTAGGTTAGTTTTGGGACGCTGGGTGCTATAAACATCGCGCTCCTAGGGAGCGCTAACGTGTCTTTTGAGCTGGGCCTTGCAACCGGAATGGGAAACTAGCTGAGGGAGTTTTCCCGCGGCTCACGCCTTAGCAGTTGGACAAGAACAAACGGGGCAATACGCAGTTGGCTGTCTCTGGTGACACGGGTGAACATAAGCCAAGGATTGACAGTTGGTCGGCATAATTATATAAGTCGCCACGCGCATTTATCAGAACCTCGCGTCATTGGTGATACTTCGGCTTTTTATCGAATTCCTTGCCCAACTAGTTTCGGCAACGAATGAGAATTCCCCCTAAGGACATAAGGAGAATCACAATGGTAGCAAAGAAGAAGACGAAGAAGAAAAAAGACAAGACTGACCAGAAGGTCTTTAAGGAGTTCGGCCTCGGCCGGGACCAAAAAACTTTGAGAAAGCTTGTTAGCAGCCAAAGAAGGATCAATGGAAGGCTCTACAGATCCATCGAGCTGATCCTGGAGGCTTTCCCGACATCTAAGCTGGGCTTTACTGTGGACCGCGCCAAACTTGACAAAGCGGACAAGATTAACGAGGTCGTTCCCGGCACCGGCGTCGGATGTGTTACCCCTCCCGATCCCTAACTATTTCCAGCGCGGGAATGCGCGCGCTCCTCAGCCTTTTCGCCGATCGCTTGGTTATCGCTGGCTTTTAATAATGATCACATCGCGAGTTTCACCGCCGCGAAGACTGGCTACTTGCTTGAAGTCCGGTGACCACGCGTATGCGTAAATCAGTTCACTGGCGAAATTCGTGAGCTGTTTTGGCGATCGGGCACTGAGATCGAAGCTCCAGATATTGGAAACGCCTTTATCGATTGCGACGTAGGTCAGCGCGTGGCCATCAGGCATCCACTGAACTCGCTGCCACTCCATAACCGGTATCGGCAATTGCTCGATCGGAGCGCCGCCATTGAAAGGAAAGATCGCCATCCCCCGCGTTCGCTCATCAACCAGATCGCGACAAGCCATGAATTGGCCATCGGGAGAAACCATCGGCATGCGAGTGTACTTGTCAGTCAGTTGTACCGGCGGCCCGCCGTCAATAGGAACCCTCCACACGGTGAACACGCTAACGGTCGGGTTGGCCTGATTGTCATAGACTACCCATTGTCCGTCGGGCGAGCAGGACGGATATGAATTGCCGTCAGTAAAGGTTAACTGTTTCGGGCCGCTACCGTCCGTGGCATTGATCCGCCAGATATTCATGGCGCCGCTCCGGTTCGACGCAAAAACAATGAACCGACCATCGGGCGTGGTTGCCGGCGTTATATTATCGCGGACGCTAGCCGTTAGCTGGATCGGGTTCGATCCATCCGCGTCAATCAGCGACAGGTTGAGTTTATTTCCCACCATCGACGAGAAGACGATCTTTCCATTGCTGGTCCAGTTCAGTCCGCGAACCTGGCCAACGGTTGAAGCGATTGCTCTGCCGGACTGCGCATCCCCGCTGGGACCTACCCACAGTTTCTGTTCCTGACGAGTTTGAATAGATATCATCATATTTCCATCGTGGGGAATACTCACAGACTCGTAGTTGGCTGTGTCGCTGGTTATTTGATGAGATTCCCCTGTCGGGTACGAGACGCGCCACAATTGAATAGGACTATACGCCTCCTCCTGCGCGCAAACTATCAAGCCGCTATTGTCATTAACCCACGCCACGTGGGTAATCGCAAACCACTGTGGTCCGAGAATTTTCTCCGGGCGTCCGCTTTCTACATCAAACGCGATCAGCTTTGCGCGCGCGTCTTTGTCCCACCACGCGGATATGCAAACGATGCTGCGCCCATCCGGAGACCAACTAGGACCGACAAAGACATTGCTCGCATCTCGCCAGGTTGCTAGTTTCCGCTCTTCGGCGCCATCGACGGTCATAATAATCAATGAATGTTCCCGAGTCGCCTTGTTAACTCGAATGAATGCAAACCTGTCGCCAGTTGGTGAAAAAGAAATGGCAGTATCAACGTCGTCCTTTATCTTTCTGGGCGGGCTGCCGGGCAGTGCCACCTGATAAAGGACGCCGGTCTCGTTGTTCTCACGTCGAGTGAAATACAAGTAGTTATTATCGCGGGAGAACGTCAGGGCGACGTAAGCGAACTGCGACGGAGGAACGATGACAGGGCTGGCGCCCGTGGCGATGCTGGTAAGCACAATCTGCTGCATGCCGTCCTTCAGTTCAGCGTGAGCGACAGATTTACCATCTGGAGAAATCGCGGCGCAGACTGATTGGCCGGCATTTGTGAGCGGCATCATCTTGATCGTTTGGAATGGCGCAACCGTCTGTGGCTGACTCCAGGACCAGGGTATGCGCGGGGCAACGATGAATAAAGCAAAGACCGCGATGAGTCCGGCGAAGACGGTCGTCTTTGGATGTCCTTTGATCCCGTCCAGCACATGCTCGGCGGTTTGCGAGATATACGTCAGCGCTGATTTCCAGGCGTCGCTGGACGCGTGGGTTTGCGGCTTTCGCTTGTGCCGGGTTGCCGATTCCAGCGAACCCTTCGTGATGGCGCGCTGCCTTGCCGCGGCATTCTGATCCGGCATCGACAATGGCTCGGCTGATGTTTCTCCCAGAAGCTGCCGTCGGAATTTTTTCAGATCCGCTGCCAGCACGCTGACGGTTTGGTATCGTTGATCGCGGTTCTTGTTGAGCGCTTTCGCTACCAGTTGCTGAAACTCTGGCGGCACGTCGTCGGAAAACCGCAGCTTGGTAGGCTGTCTCCTCAGGATCAAAGCGATAATCTCGTTTCGCGTGCGCGCTTCGAAAGGCGTGACTCCGGTTACCATCTCGTACAGGACGACTCCGAAACTCCAAATGTCCGCCCGCTCGTCCACCGGTCGCTCTCGCAGGTGCTCGGGCGACATGTACCTGACCGTGCCCATCTGCGTGCCCGGTTCGGTGTGCACGTGCGCGATAGTCGAGGCCTCGTTGATGCCTTGCAATCCCGGCCGGCTCTCACTCAGCTTGGCCAGGCCGAAATCAAGCACCTTAACGTACCCGTCAGTGCGGAGCATTATGTTTTCCGGTTTGATATCGCGATGGATCACGCCTGCGGCGTGCGCCGCCACCAGCGCCGCCGCGATCTGCTCGGCCACGGTCAGTGCGTCAGCCAGGCTTAACGGGCCCTGCGCGATCCGCTCGCGCAACGTAATCCCGTCGATGAGTTCCATCGCGATGAAGTGACGGCCGTCGCTGGTCTTGCCGACTTCATGAATCACGCAGACATTGGGATGGTTCAGCGTTGAAGCGGCGCGAGCTTCCTGCGCAAAGCGCCGCACGCGGTGCTGATCTTTGGCAAAATCCGGAGGAAGCAGTTTGAGCGCGATCTTTCTGCCCAGCCGGCTGTCCTGAGCCAGATAAACTTCGCCCATTCCGCCGGTAGCCAGCGGCGAAATGATCTTGTACGGGCCGATTTGCTGGCCTGTTAACAGTCCGCCAAAGGCATCGGCGAGGAAGTCGGCCGCCACTTCGTAAGCAGGCAAATCGAGAAAACTTCCATCCTGCTCGTGCGCGCACAGAAGCGATTCCACTTCCGTGCGAAGATCATGATCGTCGCCGCACGTCTGGCTCAGGAAGCTGGCACGTTTCTCCGGCGCGCACTCCAGGGTCGAATGAAAGAGTCGGTCGATTTGCTGCCAGCGGTCGGCTGTCATCTCAGGTGTCATGGCGTGAATCTATTGTTCTCCCGGTTGCTTGGCCGGTTTTTTGAGGTCCTTCAAGAATTAAAGCGTGAGCGAAGTCAAGAATCCCTCAGCCGCCGAAGCCGTAATCGATTACTCCAGTTCTCGCCGGAGCCAAGCCCTCGCCAGCTTCCAATCGCGCTCAACCGTGGCATGGCCAATCTTTAGGACTTCCGCGGCCTCCTCAATCGAAAGGCCCCCGAAAAACCGCAGCTCTACGATTTGGGCTTTCTGCGCATCGAATGTCGCCAGGCGTTCCAGAGCCTCGTGCACGGCAAGGAATTCGATTTCGGGATTGACGCGTCCCTGCTGGCCGCTGTCAAACGACACTCTAAACTGTTCTCCGCCGCGTTTAGCGGCCTGACGGCTGCGCGCGTGATCGACCAGAATATTTCGCATCAGTCTGGCCGCCAGACCGTAAAACTGCGCGCGACTCTGCCACTCAACTTTCTGCTGATCCACCAGCCGCAAATAGGCTTCGTTTACCAATGCCGTCGGCTGTAAGCTGTGATTATCGCGCTCCCGTCGCAGATACCGAACCGCCAACCGACGCAACTCGTCATAGACCAGCGGCATAAGCTGCTCGAGCGCAGTAGCGTCGCCGCCGCTCCACTTCAACAGAAGGTCGGTAATACTTTCAGGGGCGTGGCCAGACATGCTTCGTCCGCTGTTTCGTTGCCAGATTTATTACTAATTCAACTAAATAATGGCCTGCCTTAAACGAGGGGCTTAATTCTAACACTTTTTCTGAGGGGATTTGTGCGCGGGCTACGCTATAGCATCTGAACTCGGTTTTACAATGAAATGACCCCACGCGAATTGAAAGCGGTCTCCCATTGAGATGGCGGAGCTGGCGAAAGAATTTTTCGGACGATCACCCGTTGGGAATCATTCTGACGCCGACTCCGTCTAGTTTACCTGCCAGACGGCGCCGCCATTCGCTATTGCACAATCCGCCAGTTGTTGTTCGCTTCGGTGGGAATGTTCTTGTTTCGTTCGACCCAGTCGATAATTAGCTCGCGCACTTCTTCGCTCGAACGATAGATGACCGGCGCATCCTTGTACATGGTGAAGCCGCCGCCGCCATTCACGCGATAGTTGTTGGTCACCACGCGGAGCTTTTGCGTCGGCGATAACGTCTGTCCCTTGAACTTCAAATTCTGTATGCGCTGGCCGAACGGCTTCCTTAGGTCGATTTCATAAGTGACGCCCTCGGCCATGTCAAAGTTGTAGCCGGGGATGCGCTGATCGACGAGTTCGTTCAAACTCTTGCCTGGCTCGTACTCGCGAAAATAGCGCGCGGAATGTTCCAGCGCGTCCTTCAATTGCTGGCCCGTCAGCTCCATCGTCACCAAGGTGTTTTCGTATTCGTAGAGGCCGGCGATGTCGCGCACCGTAACCTGACCTTTCGGAATACGAGCCTGGAGATTGAAGGCCGCGGCCATCGAAACGTCTGCGTGGCCCGCTTCGAGCTGCACTCGCTGAATTAGATCGATGATCGCCGAGTCATGAAAGCGAGCGTCATGTGCAGTTAGCTCTTCTGACGATTCGCCGATGGCGCGCGCCAGCCAGTCCTGCGTCTCTTTATCATAAGGTTTACCAAGCGCCGCGATTTCCGGATCGATCGCGGTCTTCTCTGTGACTGGAATCGTGCGCGCGGATTTGGCGAGGACGTGCCAGCGATTGTCGCGTGCGCTTTTCTCGAGATAAAGATCGACACGCGCAACGTGGCTGGCCCAGCGATTGGCTTGCGTTAACAACACGCCATTGACCACCAGCGACGGCACATCGCGATGAGTGTGGCCCATCAGAATCACGTCGACTCCCGGGACCTGCCGCGCAATGGCAATCGCCGCATTCTCATTCGGCACCTGGGCGGGATTCTGCGTGCCGGTACGCAGGTCTTCCTCGATGCCCATGTGCATCGTGATCACTACGACATCGACTTTCTCTTTTTCCCGCAGGATCGAAACCCACTTCTTTGCTTCACTGATCGTTTCATGAAATTCGAGGCCTTTGTAGTTCGGCGGATTTTCCCAGTTGGGAATTCCCGGTGTCGTCAGCCCGAGTACGCCGACGCGCACGCCGCTGACTTCCTTCACGATGTACGCCGTGTAGTGCGTTGTTGAGGAACCTTTGTTGTAAGTGTTCGCCGACAGCCACGGAAACTTTGCTTCGCCGCGCGCTTTCTCCAAAACCTTCAATCCAAAGTTGTATTCATGATTGCCCACGGCCATTGAGTCGTAATGCAAAGCGTTCATCGCCAGCATCATTGGATCGGGCGGCGCATTGTTGCGCTTGTTATGAAAGTATTCCAGCGGCGTGCCCTGAATCGTATCGCCCGAGTCGACCAGCAATAGATCGGGATCGTTCTTGCGCGCTTCCTTGACCAGCGTCGCGACTTTCGCGATGCCGACGTTGTCGTATTTGTTCGTGTAGTAATCAATCGGGAAGATACGCCCGTGCATGTCGGTCGTGCCGAGAATCACGACATGCGCGCGCGCCGGAGCCGCCGCGTCGCCGCGGAAAGCTACGGCCGCGAAGGCCAGCGCGATAACACAACCAGTAATTGCAATTCTCAGGAAAGCTGTGCTTCTAGTTTTTTTCATGGCGTCAATGGTTCCTCACTCGATTCATTTGCGGAAACGGCTCGAGCGTTTGCCTCGCTCTCGGTCGCATCGGCGATAGCGTTATCCGCGGCCCTGGTCGCTGCGCGCAAAGACCAGCCGCGCTGGGCCAGCAAAAGAACGCCCACCATCGTCCAGAAAACATCGCGGCCCTTGCGGATGATGGCCAGCGTAACACCCGTCGCTTCGGTGAACTGAAGTATCGCGGCGACTTTTCCGGTGCCCGCCTCATCAACGCCCATGCGCAGCGGAATGAACTTGAACGCTACGTTAATAGCACGATTGACCGACTCGAGAATAAAGGCCGTGAAGAGCGTCGGCGCTTGCACGAGACTGATGAAACTCAGCGTCACGTAAATCTCCAGCACGCCCGCCAGATGGAAACAGGCTTCGAGCAAAAGGATCGGAAGAAATCGCGAGCCGCTTCGACGATAGAATCCATAGACGCTGTCTTCCAGCATCCGCCCGTTTTCCACCCAGCGCTCCGACAATCCCCGCCGATGCAAGAACCCGAGCACACCGCTAATAAACCTGTATTGCCGGCGCACGAAAAGATAGAGCAGCGCAATCAGGAATGGAGTTATGACCAGCGTCACCAGACCGGCGATTCGCAAAGGCTTTGGCAGATGAAAGCTGAGCAGCAGCGCCGCCATTCCGGAAAAAATGGAAACGAAAACCGAAAACGCATAGAAAATGTTTTCGATTGCGATCGCAGTTAGTCCGGCCATCAGCGGCACTCGATCGCGAATCATCGCGGGCTTGGCCGGCTCGGAAACCAGAGCATTCGCGAACCCTACGATGTTGCCCAGCGCGTCGCCCATCAAGCGGGCGCGCAGCGCGTCCCAAAACCGCAGGCGATCCGGACCATCAAAACAAAGCATCCACGAGAGCGAGCGAACAATGTGACGAATCGACGAAATCGCGAGGATCAATACAAAACCGACACCAAGTTTCTTGATACCATCGAGAATCTGCACCACGCCTGCCTTGCGCACAAAGTAACCAAACAGAAGCAGACCGGCGACCGTGAAAACGATCCCCAGTGGCGTAAACTTTTTCTGGTGAGAAGCTCTGGCTGAGTCCTGCGCCATGATGTCAGTTGATTGCAATCTGACTGAGCCAACAAAATACGGCATAACCGCGCTGATTGCCAGATGCCGCGATGTGTTGCCAGATAAAGCCATTCGCGTTTTGCCTTTTCGCGGCGCCGTTGATTATGATGTCGTTTCAAGATCGGCCGACTAATCTTTCCCTCGGGCCAGAGCACACATGAGTCAAGGTTTAACTGCAATCGAAGAATCATTCGCCCGTCCGCTGACGAGCTCTTCGGAAGACGAACAGATGTTTCGCCGAAGCGTGCGCGAGTTTGCCGAAGGCGAGATTCGCAAACGCGTCGAAGAGATGGATGAACAAGGGCATCTCGATCCGGCGCTGATGAAGCAATGCTTCGAGCTGGGCTTGATGGGCATCGAAACGCCCGAGGAATACGGCGGAGCAGGCGGCTCGTTTTTCCAGGCCATCCTCGCCGTCGAAGAACTTTCGCGCGTCGATGCATCGGTCGGAGTTTTTGTTGACGTGCAGAACACTTTGGTAAACAACGCGCTGCTGCGCTGGGCAAGTCCGGAACAAAAAAAGAAATACCTGCCGCAACTCGCCGGCGAGAAAGTGGGCGCGTACGCGCTGAGCGAAGCGAGTTCGGGTTCGGACGCCTTTGCGATGCAGATGCGCGCCGTCGATCGCGGCGATCACTTTGTCCTGAACGGCCGCAAGCTCTGGATCACTAACGGCAACGAGGCGGAAATCTTTGTGCTGTTCGCGAACGCAAATCCCGAAGCCGGCTATCGTGGCATTACTGCTTTCATCGTCGAGAAACACTTCGCGGGATTCTCAGTCGGCAAGAAAGAAAACAAGCTGGGCATTCGCGCGTCGTCGACTACCGAATTGATTCTGGAAGATTGCGTCGTGCCGAAAGAGAATGTGCTCGGCGAAGTTGGCAAGGGCTACAAGACTTCGATTGAGACTTTGAACGAAGGCCGCATCGGCATTGGCGCGCAGATGATCGGGATTGCGCGGGGAGCGCTGGAATGCTCGCTGGCGTACACGACTGAGCGGCAACAGTTCGGAAAGAGCATTAACGAGTTTCAGGGCGTGCAGTTTCAACTGGCCGAGATGGCTACCGAATTGGAAGCGGCGCGCCTGATGGTTTACAACGCCGCGCGCATGAAAGACGCCGGTCAAACTTTTGTAAAGGAGGCCGCGATGGCTAAACTGTTTTCGTCGCGCGCCGCCGAGCGCATCACTTCGAAGGCGATCGAGATGTACGGCGGCTACGGCTACGTCAAAGATTATCCGGTCGAAAAGTTCTGGCGCGATTCGAAGATCGGCGCGATTTACGAAGGCACTTCGAACATGCAGTTGCAGACGATCGCGAAACTGATTATTGGTGGGAAGTGATTACTCTGTGCTTGCTCTGTGTTGCTCTGTGCCTCTGTGGTGAAGAGCGAATCATCACCACAGAGCCACGGAGGATTCACAGAGTAACACAGAGAAAAAGAAAGAATGGCCACGTCACGCATTGAAGTCTTCGAACAGATGCTCGCCGGCGATCCGGCGAATACGATGGTGTTGTTCGGACTGGCGAAAGAATACGAAAAGGCCGGCGACGATGCGAAGCTGATCGAGACCTTGGAAAAGTATCTCGCCGCGGCGGATGATGAAGGCAACGCTTACGGGATGTTGGCGCGCGCGTTCGAGCGCACGAGTCAAACCGAAAAAGCGCGCGAGGCGTACCAACGCGGAGTGAACGTGGCGACGGCACACGGCCATCCGGGAATGGCTGTAGAGTACAAGGCTATTTTGGAAAGTGAATTTTCAGTGCCGTAGGCACGAAATATCTATAGCACCTGGGCGTTGGTCTTTCCTTTTCAGCCCATTCATGGGCGACCGGAACATTTCGCTCCTAACGGAGCTTAGTATTTTTTGATACCTCGATCTATAAATATTGCGCCGCTACGCGGCTAAGCAACAAACATGAGCGACACCAAAGTCTTAAGACTAGTAAAAAAATCCGAGGCTGGTCAGCACGAGAGCGCCCCTGCCTCAAAGCCGATCGCGGCGGAGCCTGCGGTCACGCCAGTCCGCGCGCCTGAGCGCGAGAAAACCCGGCCTCTGAAATCCTCGCCTCCGATCGCAGTTGCGAAACCGCGCGAACGTCCCCAGCTCAGCCGCGAAGAGATGTTGAAGATTTATCGCACGATGTATCTGTCGCGAAAGCTCGACGACAAAGAAATTAAGATGAAGGGCCAGAACCGCATCTTTTTTCAGATTAGCGGCGCTGGCCACGAAGCGATTCTGGTTGCTGCCGGGATGTGTCTGAAGCCCGGTTACGATTGGTTCTATCCTTACTATCGCGATCGCGCGCTGTGTTTGCAGCTTGGCATGACACCGCTCGAACAGCTTCTGCAATCCGTCGGCGCGGAAGCGGATCCCGCGTCGCATGGACGCCAGATGCCTTCGCATTGGGGCCACAAGAAACTCAACATCGTTTCGCAGTCGTCGCCGACGGGCACGCAGCTCTTGCAGGCAGTTGGCTGCGCCGAGGCCGGCTATCGCATCAAGCTGATCAAGGATCTGGAGAAGCGCGTCAGGAATTTTCGCAACGATGAAGTTGTTTACGTCTCGCTGGGCGACGGCACTTCCAGCGAGGGCGAGTTCTGGGAAGCGCTCAACACCGCGTGCACCTTGAGACTGCCGGTGCTGTTTTTGTGCGAAGACAACGGTTATGCGATCAGCGTGCCGGTTGAAGTGCAGACTGCCGGCGGAGATATTTCGAAGCTTGTCAGGGGCTTTCCCAATCTCTTCATTCAGCGTTGCGACGGCACCGACGCGATTGAATCGCTCGCCGTGATGCGGCGCGCGGTGGACAACTGTCGCAAGAACCGCGGCCCATCATTCGTCCACGCGAAAGTGATTCGGCCCTATTCGCATTCGCTTTCCGACGACGAAAGGCTTTATCGGTGCGCGGAAGAGCGCACTGCCGACGCTGAACACGATCCACTCAGGCGATTCGGCGAATTGATGATTCAGGACGGCGCGATCGACCAGGACGGATTGCAAAAACTGAAGGATGAAGTCGATCGCGAGATCAACGAAGCCGCCGATCTGGCGCTCGCCAGTCCCCAGCCAGCGCCGGAAACCGCGACGAAATTTGTTTATTCTCCCGACGTCGATCCGACTTCGAAGGACTTTGACACCGAAGACGGCGCTCAGCTCAGCGACAACCCCGGCACGATGGTCGATCTGATCAATCGTTGCCTACGCACAGAGATGAAGCACGATCCGCGCATCATCGTCTTCGGCGAAGACATCGCCGACTGCTCGCGCGAAGATTCGCTCGACAAAGTGAAAGGCAAAGGCGGCGTCTTCAAAGTCACCGCCAACTTGCAGCGCGAATTCGGCAGCGCGCGTGTTTTCAATTCGCCTTTGGCCGAAGCGAACATCGTCGGTCGCGCGATTGGCATGGCGACGCGCGGCTTGAAGCCGGTGGTCGAGATTCAATTCTTCGATTACATCTGGCCGGCGATGCACCAGATTCGCAACGAACTCGCACTGCTGCGCTGGCGCTCTGGCAACGAATTCTCCGCCCCAATCGTGATGCGCGTGCCGGTCGGCGGCTACCTGAAAGGCGGCGCCGTCTATCACTCGCAATCCGGCGTTTCGATCTTTACGCAGATTCCCGGGCTGCGCGTCGTCTATCCATCGAATGCGCTCGACGCGAATGGTCTGCTCCGCACTTCGATTCGGTGCGACGATCCCGTGCTCTTTCTCGAACACAAACACCTCTATCGCCAGGCCTACAACAAATCGCCTTACCCGCCCGACGATTTCATGATTCCGTTCGGTAAAGCCAAAACCGTGCGCGAGGGAACCGATCTCTCGATCATCACTTACGGTGCGTTGGTGCAGCGCTCGCTCGTCGCCGCCAGGCAAGCCGAGCAGCAGGGTATCAGCGTCGAAGTCATCGATCTGCGCACGATGAGTCCTTACGACTGGAATGCGATTGCCGAGTCGGTGAAGAAAACTGCGCGCGTGATCGTTGCGCACGAAGACTCCCTCTCGTGGGGCTACGGCGCAGAGATCGCCGCGCGCATTTCAGATGAATTGTTCGAACACCTCGACGCTCCCGTCCGCCGCGTCGCCGCCCTCGATACGTTCGTTGCCTACGCGCCGCAACTCGAAGACGCGATCCTGCCGCAGTCGGCGGATGTGTTGGAGGCTATTACTCAACTCCATACTTATTAGACTTAAGTGGCCGTCAATAACCTCCCATGTTGCTACCAAACGGAAAACGCGCAATTGTCGACGTCAGAAAGTTGCTTGATTATTGCCTGAACCCGTCCTCGCGGTAGCGCCAAGGCCCGGGTTTTTGCTAGTGCCTTGGGAATCACAGCGAAAGATGCCGATAAGCTGCGTGCAAGATTATTGGAGATAGCGGCATCTGAAGATGCAGCCGTCGGCGAGCTTGATCTTTATGGCCAGCGCTATACCATAGACTTTGAGATGGAGACCGAGACAAGAAGAGCTGAATTACGCAGTAGTTGGATCATCTTGCGCAGCGAGACCACGCCGCGTTTGACGACCTGTTATGTGAAGAAGAGGAAAAGGTAATGTCCAGGAAGAAGATAAAACTGCTCGATACGGTGGCATTGGTTGACGACCTTCCTGAGCGCAAGCTAAAGCTAGGTGAAGTTGGAACGGTTGTAGAGATCCTTGCGCCCGATGTTTTCGAAGTGGAATTCTCCGATGACGAGGGACGAACATACGCGGAACTCGCCTTGCGCGGTGAGCAGCTTATCGCGCTTCACAATCAAGGAGAGAAGCTGAAGGTCGTTGCCTGACGGCTTATTCATAGTCGCCCTATAAACATCTCGCTCCCTCGGAGCGAAACCGTCGCGCGAGCCTCCCCCTTTACAAACTGATCGACTACTCAGCGAACGGAAGCCGCTTATGCGCAAAGTAACCCTCGGTCTGGCCAACAGCCTCGACAACTACATCGCCCGCAAAGACGGTGGGTTCGATTGGATTCACTGGAGCAAGGAAGTCGCCGAGATCAGCGCAAAGTTCATGAAGAGGGTCGACGCCCTGCTGATCGGGCGCAAAACTTACGAAGGGATGCTCACCTACGGTCAGACTTCCTATCCCGGCGCGAAGAATTACGTGTTCACTCGCGCGAAGAAAAAGAGCGCGGCGCTGAAAAAGAAACTGGCGATGAAGAAGGCAGATAGGAATGTTGAAATCATCTCCGATGACGCTGCCGCGTTCGTCAAGAAACTAAAGCGCCAGAAAGGCAAAGGCATCGTCGTCTTTGGCGGCGGCGAGCTGGCAAAGAGTCTGTTTGAGGCGGACCTAATCGATGAAGTCGTCCTCAACATTCATCCTGTTCTGCTCGGCTCCGGTGTTCCGCTCTTCCACGAGATGAAGCGGCAAATCAATCTTGAGTTGCTCGATTGCCGGATTCTCAAAGGCGGCTACCTCGCCGTTTCCTATCGCGTCAAGCGCTGACATTTCCCAACGCCGAGGATCGACGGAACGTTTACCGTGACCCTGTCGTATATTGACGCGGGCATGAAAGACCGGTAGAAAAAGCCGCGAAAAAGGGGCGCGAAAGAGGTTCAAGAAATGAAAGAGACAAAGGACGTTTTGCGAGTGGTAGGAATTATCTTGATGGTACTTGTTCTGCTGATATTCGGGATTCCTTTATTATTCCAATTGCTCGGACTCACGTTTTGGATTGTCGGAATTCTGGCTTGGCTTGCAGTAAAACTCCTCTACGCGGCCGTTGTAGTGGCCATAATCTATCTGATCATTGTCGGTATTCGCGCAGTGTTGAAATGAAGAACGATAGCTCTGCTATTGACTGATTGAGTTGTGTTAAGCTAGATAACATGAGTCGTGAGGTTAAAGCAATATTTAGAAATGGTCAGGTTAAGCCGCTTGAGCCGCTTGACCTTCCCGAGGACTCTCACTTGAAAATTATCATTGAAGAAACTAACGGTGAGAGGCGTCTAGGGAATCAAGCAGAAGCCGACGATCCCATAGCGAGAATCTACGAGATCGCTGAAGATATCGGACCTGCCGATTTAGCTACCAATCTTGATCATTATCTTTACGGCACACCCAAGGTTGGATGAACCGCCCTGTCTTCATCGACTCAGTCGCGTGGATTGCCCTCCTTCATAGCGCCGACAGCCTCCATAAGCAAACAGTCGGGACCTACGGAAAGCTGGTGGCCGACGGCCGCAACTTTGTGACTACGTCACTCGTGCTCGTGGAAGTAGCCAGCGCGTTATCAGGGCAGTCGCGACGACATCTGGCCATCGAGCTTGAGCAACGACTTCGTTCCAGTACCATTTGTGAACTCATCTGGATAGATCGCGAGCTATACGAACACAGTTGGAATCTGTACCGTGAACGCCTAGACAAGAACTGGAGTCTGGTTGATTGTTCTAGCTTCGTGGTTATGCGAGACAGGCAGGTCGACGAAGCACTGACGGCAGATCATCATTTCGAGCAAGCCGGCTTCACTAAGCTGATTTGAATCTGCTATTTCACACATTAAATCTAAAATTAACCACGTCGCCTTCCTGCATGATGTAGTCTTTCCCTTCCAATCTCATCAGTCCCTGTTCTTTTGCCGCAGCGTATGAGCCGGCGCGCATGAGCGCGTCGTAGCCGACGATCTCGGCCCGAATGAAACCGCGAGCGATGTCGGAATGAATCGCACCCGCGGCGTCCTGCGCGCGCGATCCCTGAGGGATCGTCCAGGCGCGCGCCTCTTTTTCGCCGGCAGTCAGGAACGACATCAGACCTAGCACGCGATAGGCGCTCTTGATCAACTGGTCGACTCCACTGCTGTTGACTCCGAGCGATTCCAGGTACTCGCGTCGCTCCGCCGGCGAGAGATCGACCAGGTCCGCTTCGAGTTGCGCGCAAATCACTACACACTCGGATTCTTCGCTCACGGCGATCTCGCGCATTGTCTTGACGTGTTCGTTCTCGTCGGGCGCGCTGAGCGTCGCCTCGTTAGTGTTCGCTGCGTAAATCGTCGGCTTCATTGTCAGCAGAAAATAGTTGCGCGCGATCGCGCGCTCGTCGTCGCTGAACGGAACGCTTCGCGCGGGCTTGAACTCTTCCAGCGCGGGTTGCAATTTGTCCAGGACTTCCAGTTCCGCTTTCGCCGTCTTGTCCCCGCTCTTCGCAGTTTTCTGTACGCGTTCGCGGCGGCGCTCGACGGTCGAGAGATCGGCCAGCGCTAATTCGATCTGAATCGTTTCAATGTCCCGCCGCGGATCGAGCGACCCATCGACGTGCACAACGGTTTCGTCTTCGAAGCAGCGCACGACCTGGACCATCGTGTCAGTTTCGCGGATGGCGTGAAGGAATTGGTTGCCCATGCCTTCGCCCTGTGACGAACCGCGCACCAGCCCGGCGATGTCCACAAACTCTACGCTGGCCGAAACGATTACGTCCGTTTTGACCAGCTTAGCCAGCGGCGCGAGACGTTCATCGGGAACAGCCACGACGCCGACGTTGGGCTTGCTGGTAGAGAACGCATAGTTGGCGATCAGCGCAGACGATTGCGCCGTCACGGCGTTGAAGAGCGTCGTCTTTCCGACGTTTGGTAGGCCGACGAAACCTGCTTGAAGCATATTGGCGAACAATTCCTCTCGGAATTCGAAACCAACACTTCTACACTGCCGGCGCGCACTCTGTCCAGCGATGCTTAGTTGTCGAGAGTCGATGTACTCGCGGAATTAAGCGAAAACGAAAAGCCGGACGAGTATGATTCTCGCCCGGCTTTTTCCTAAAGAGCGCGAAGGAAGCCCTCACTGTTGTATTTTCTGCATGGTAATCGTCACGGTCGCAGAATCGCCGGCCGTGCGGCTGTACGAAACCCAGTAACCGGCTTTAGGATATCGAATTAATTTGTAGACTGAGCCGTCAGGTTTTTTCTCAACTTCGGCGCCGAGAATATCCTTGCACGAAGGAATCGCGTTGGCTCCGCTCATGAAATCGATCGAAATCGCGCTTACGGCCCCAGCCTTGTCGTAATAGACCTGCACGGCTTGATTGTCGCCGAACATATAGAAGTCCTGTTCCGCGCTTTTGTCGCGCGGGTTTCCCAGCTTCTTGCGCGCTTCGTCGGTGGGCATGCCGATGCTCACACCTTTGAAATCGCTGAACGCGGGCCGATTGTCCGTGTCGGAATCAAGCGCTGCTTTTGGTCGCTGGGCGCGCAGAGTGACGGGCGCAAGCGCAACGAAAGTCAAAGCGCCGGCAAAGAGAAGAGTCAGTCTGATGGTGCGACTCGAAAAGAGTTTCGGGGAAACGCGAAGCATATGGTCCTCCTTAAATCGTTGCCGCGTTAGAGATACGCGGCGGAAGGCTCGGAAAAACCCGGCTTGAATGCGATCACAATATGACAGGGCGCGATCACAAGTCAATACTTTCAGAGCTCAAGCAATTTGGCAGCCGGGCGCGGGCCAAATCGCTATTGACTCGCGGTCGGATTTGGCATAGAAGTCATTGTGAGTTCTGCAGCTCAAAATAATTCTGTAAGCAAGGGAGTACTCGGGTTATGAAGAGATTTTTGCTGGTAGCTATCCTGTCGTTGGCCACGGCCCTGTTTGCGTTCTCGCAATTTGGCTGCGCTGGCCCGCCAACCACACCATCGACCAATGCGAACATGGCGACTCCGGCGCCGACGCCGGACAGAGCGGCGATCGAAAAAGAGTTGCTGCGGATCGAAAATGACTTTGCGCGGGTTTTGAAAGAGCGCGACGGCGAAGCGATCCGACGCGTTGAGGCAGATGACATTGTTGAGATTATTCCGGATGGAAGTACCACCACCAAAGAGCAGGACATCGCTGACATTAAAGCTGGTAACCTCTCCGCGGACTCGTGGCAGGTGTTCGACGCTAAGGTAACTGTGCTCGACGCTGATGCCGCGTTTGTTACCGGCCGCACAGTCGTCAAGGGAGGCAAGGCAAAAGGCCCTGATGGCAGATCGATGGACATCAGCGGGGAATATCGCTTTGTAGATACGTTCGCTCGGCGCGATGGTCAGTGGAAGTTAGTCGCCACAGCTATCGTAAAGATTCAACAGCCTGCGGCTGTGCCAACGAAACCGTCACCATCACCGAGCGGATCGCCGGCGATGAAAGCCTCGCCAGCAGCCAAAGCATCACCGACAGCGAAACCTTCACCTGCGATCAAAGCTTCGCCGGCCATGAAGCCGTCTCCGGCTACGTCGCCTGCGAAAACAAAGACGCCGTAGTCAGTGGGCGGTGAGCAGTGAGCAGTAAGATAAATGAAAAGGGCACGGTTACGTCGTGCCCTTGTCGTTCTTGGAGAAAAACCGCTAGGACCAAATGCCAGGGATTGCCTCGGCGCATGACGGACACTTTCCTTCCGGCGTCACGTTCATCTGTCGAATGACGTAGCCGTAGCGCTCGACTAATAACTCCTCGCAAGACGGACAATAAGTATTTTCCCAACGCCCGACTCTTCCCGGCAAATTTCCTGCGTAGACATAACGTAAACCCGCGGCGCGTCCAATTTCGCAAGCCCGAATCAATTGTTCCGCGGTAGTGTTTGCGTTCTCAGTCATCCGGTAGTCCTGATGAAACGCAGTGACGTGCCAGGGGATGTCCGGTGAAACCGAGGCGATGAAATCAGCGGCGCGTTTCAACTCATCTTCAGAATCGTTGAAGCCAGGAATGACCAGCGTCACGATTTCTTCCCAGAAGTCGCGCTCATGAACCATCTTGACCGTGTCGAGAATATTGTCGACCACGCCACCGAGTTGCCGATAGTTGCGATCGCTCATCGACTTCAAGTCGATCTTGTAACAGTCGGTCCACGGCCTCAGGTAATCGAGCACTTGCGGCGTCGCGTTGCCGTTGGAGATGAACGCGGTGCGAAAGCCTTCGGGGCGCGCTTTCTTGAAAACTTCAACCGCCCATTCAGCGGTAATCAGCGGTTCGTTGTAGCTCGAACCCACCATCGACGCTTCGTACGCGTGCGCCATCGCCACCAGTCTTTCCGGCGTGACCGCGTTTGGCGGGGACACGGCGGCGTCATCGCGCAACGCCTGCGACGTGAGCCAGTTTTGGCAGTAAGCGCAATGCAGATCGCAGCCGAGCATGCCGAACGTCAGCGTGTCCGAGCCCGGCAGCGCGTGAAAGAAAGGTTTCTTCTCGGTCGGATCGCACTGCAAAGCAGCTACATAATTCACCGGCACGCGCAGATGTCCGCCTTCATTGAAACGAACTTTACAGATGCCGCGCTTACCTTCTTTGATCAGACAACGGTGGCCGCACGCGAAACAGCGCAACGCGCCGTCCGCAAGATGCTCGGTCAATTCCGGCGCGCCTTCGGCGGTCATCTCGTCCAAAACCGTAGCGAGTGAAGTTGCTGTAGCGCTGAGTGGCATGGCTGCTAAAAACCGTTCGTGGTAGAAATTCCTACGAGGAATTATACTCCTTTGGAGGCACTAACGCGTTGCGTTACTGTCTGTGGGATTATTACCATGATCATCGAAGAAATTACCGTCACTGCTTTCCAGCAGCACACGCGCATCGTCGGCTGCGAGGAGACCAAACGCGCGATCTGCATCGATCCGGGCGACGGGTCAGATGAGATTGGTCAAGCGATCGACAAGCATGGCTTTGAATTGCAGGCGATTGCCTGCACGCACGCCCACATGGATCACATCGGCGGAGTGGCGGCGCTGAAGAAGCTGAAACCTGAAGCGAAGATCATCATTCATCCCGCCGACGAGTCCATCTACGAGCAGTTGCCTAATCAGCCGGCCTGGATTGGAATCCCGCGTTCAGAGTGGGCCGAGTATGGATTCGATTACGAGCAACCGCCAAAGGCCGATGAGCACTGGAGCGATGGACAGACTTACGAAGTCGGCGAGTTGAGTTTCAAAATCATTCACTGTCCGGGCCACACGCCTGGACATGTGGTTCTGTTCGAACCGAACGAAAGAAAAGTTTTCGTCGGCGATTGCCTGTTTGCAGGTTCAATCGGTAGAACGGATTTGCCCGGCGGCTCGACTGAGCAGTTGATGGACTCGCTCTTCAACAGGATTCTGCCTTTGGGCGACGACGTGGAAGTTTACTCAGGACACGGACCAACCACGACCATCGGGAAAGAGCGGCGGACGAATCCGTTTCTCACCGGCGCGTATTCGATCGGAAGCAGTGGAAGATTCTAGGACGTTGGGAGCGCACCTGTGTGTGCGCCCTTTCATCCCGTTGGGCTGAGCCCTCCCTGACGGTCGGGCTAGTGCCCCGGACCATTCCTGCTTACTGCTTACTGCTTACTGCTTTTACGAACTCGGACTGCTGAGATAGATCGCGCTAGTCGGCGCCGCCGATCCTTTTTTCGGCTCCAGCGTAATCGCGATCACTGCGTTCGCGCGCGCTTCAAGTGGAATTTCCCCCGACACCATTGCACGCCCCGATGAATCGACGGTGAACATTTTGCCCGGCATCGGAGTATGACCTTTTGGGATAAACCAAACCTCGTAGGCTTTGTCGGCAGGAGTTGCCGGCAAGCCTTCCGTCAAAAGCATTGCGCGGCCTGTTTGCGGATCGAAGACGAAAGTTCCGCGCGCGTTCTGCGCCGTTTGCGTGCCCGCGAGTTCCATCTTCTTTGTGTCACGCGAGTTTAGCAGGGCAATCGCCTCTCGCTCTTTCGCGAGCGCCTCGCGTTCTCTCGCCAATTGGTCCTGCGTCCGATTCCTCTCGCGAGTAAGCCGCGCGATGTCGCGCTGCATTCCCACGTCACGCCGCCAGAAGACAATCATCCCAACTAGCAAGCCAACGATGGCGATCGCGGCGGCGATCTTCATGAGATTGGGCCAGAGATTGGATCGGCGCGGCGCGATCGGCATCGGCACAACTCGCGCCGAGTTTTCGGTTTGCGGCGCACGAGTTTCGGTTCGCGCGGCCGCAAGAATCCGCGCGCGCAGTTCATCATTCGGAGCTGCGGGCGTTGACGCGTGCGCCAGCAAACCTGTCGCATCGCGCCACTCGATGAGCGAGGCCCGACACTCAGCGCACGACGCGAGATGCTCTTCGAGCGAGCGTGCCTCCGCCGCGCCAAGCGCATCGAGCGCATGCAAGGCCAACAACTCCTGATATTCTTGATGGTCGTCCATCACTTCAAATCGCCTAACCTGTCTCGCAAAAGCTCTCGCAGTTTGATCATTCCTGAGCGCATGCGCGTCTTGACTGTCCCCAGCGGATCGCCCAAACGCGCGGCGATCTCGGTTTGCGTCAAGCCTTCAAAGTAGGCCAGAAAAAGCGGGCGGCGTTGCTCGCTGGGCAGTTCAGCTAACGCTTGTCGCACTATCTTGCCCTGTTCCGATCGCAACGCATCTTCGGCCGCGTCGCCAACGTCGTCGCGCGGCACTTGCGCCGCTTCCGAAGCCACTCGACCGCGCGATGCAGAAGCACGCAAACGATCGAGGGCGCGGCTGCGCGCGATGGTCACCAGCCAGGTAAAGGCGCGCCCGCGCGCTTCGTCAAAGTCGCCGGCTCGCCGCCAAACCTGTAAGAAAGTTTCCTGCAAGACATCTTCCGCCTCGGCGCGGTCATGCAATATACGCATGACAAGGCTGAACAGGATTAGCCGGTAACGATCATAGATGTCGGCGAGCGCGGCCTGGTCACCGCGAGCCAACGCCCGCAGGAGATCGCCGTCCGAAGATTTTGAAGGTTCAGCTTTCAAGGCAGGAAGCCGGGCCGAGTTCTCGGTTAATGTGGCGCTGAAACTACCGGACTCAATCTCACTGCGGCGCCGTCGCGATTTGTCCGTACTCGTATCCGGCGATGGCTGGTGCCGTCGGCGCTCGAGGCGTAAGTGATTGTGTATGCGGTGCGCAGTTGCACGACTACATCGTCGTAAGCTTTTTGTAAATCCTCCAAACGCTTGATTGGATAGAACACGCCGCCTGACACGTCGGCCAGCTTTTGTCCCTCCTCGGCCGCGCGCGTGGTAATCGTCAGATAGCGCGTGCGCATCGGATCGACCGTGATCGACGGTCTGGGCACGCTCGATTCCGGAATCAGACCCGACGGCACGTACAGCGGATAGATCAAAGCGCCCGATTCGATCGTCGCTTCGAGGATTGCCGGAAACGGAACGAACGATTTGTTGTCATCGCCGTCGGAAAGAACCACGATGGCCGTCCGCTCGCCGCGCAAAGGCTTCACCGTATCGCTCAAAACGTAACCGAGCGCGTCGAACAGCGCCGTAGCGCCGCCAGCATCGAATGCGTCGAGCTTTTTCGAGAGCAGACTACGGTCTGTGGAAAAGCCGGAGATAATCTGAATGTCTTCGCGAAAGCTGATGATCGAGATGCGATCCTGCGGGCTGGCCGTGTTCAGAAAATCGCGCGCGGCTTTGCGAATGAAATCGATCCGCTCTTCGATGCTGCCCGAAACGTCGAGCAAGAGGACGAGATTGAAAGGTTCGCTGGTCGGCGTCACGTTGACAATCTGGCGCTCGCTGCCGTCTTCGTAAACGCTGAAGTCGGAAGTGCGCATTCCGCCGATTGCCCGCCCGTTGCGATCCGTAACGCTGGCATTGACGCGCATCAGCTGCGGCGCCACGGCAGTTGCCAACTCGCCGGGCGGAAGCATGGTGACGAGCGCCGGCTCAGTCTGTCGTGGCGGCAGAGTCTTGGCGAAATCGCCGAACATGCGCGGGCTGACTTTGCGAATGGCTTCCATCAGCGGGAGATTTCCGCTGCGCACGATTGCGCGCGCCGCTTCGGTCAGCGGGCGTTCGCGCAGATCGTTGGGCGCCATGCTCTCGTCGACGTTCAGCAGGATGACGCCGCGCTGCGTCGTGAAATTCAACTGCACCAACTCCTGTTTTGCGGGCGGCTTCTCGGCGTTGTCCGGAGTCGGTTCGGCGGTTTTGTCCGGCGGAACTTTGTTGTCGGCGGTGTCCGTGGTTGTGTCGTCGCTCTCCGCTTTTTTCTTGTGCTTACTCCGTTTGGCGTCGGGCCCGACTGTGCCCGCAATCGTGAACGCGCCGGCGCGGCCTTCTTTGATGGGCGGTAACTCAACGTCGCTCAAAAAACGCGGGTGGCTCGCCTGCCACAGAAATTTGAACTTGAGTGCGTCGAGCGGCACGTCAGCGTGAATCGTTCCGGTGTTGGTGATCACGTCGGCGACTTCAAAGTCTCCGAGGACGTCAACCATGCCACTCTCGCTTTCGATTTTCACGCGCGCGCGTGCCGGCACGTGCACCGTCAGATCGATGCGATCCTGCGGGCGTCGTGCGCGCACGGTGATCTCGCCGCTGGAGGCGCTGATGTCGCCGGGCTCGACCGGCGCGCCCGGCGAAGTCGCCTGCAAACTCAGCTTGCCTTTTTGTGCGTCGGAAGCGATAACCGTCACGCGACCGTTGCGATTTCTGATCGTCAACAGCGATTTGCCCGAGCTCGAAATTTCGCGTTCGTACGCTTGCGCAAATGATTGCGCTGGAAGAATGCTCAGTAGCAGACCCGCGGCAATCAACACAAGAGTCCGCCGGCAGACCTGATGACGAAGCCCGCGATGAAAGACCGACGTTTCGAGCATAGCGATTGATCTTGCCCGCGCTACGAGGCACTGGTCAAGTTAGTCCGGGCGGCGGGTTCTGATAGAATGGCCGCGGACATCCCGCAATGAATCAACGTCAGTTCAATTCGTTCGCTGACTTCTGGCCACACTACCTGAGCGAGCACAGCAAGCCGGCCACGCGCCTGCTGCACGCCGTGGGAACGATCACCGCGCTGGTGCTGCTGGTTCTCTTGATCGCGACGGGCCGGTGGTGGCTGTCACCGCTGGCATTCGTGCCCGGTTACGGCCTCGCGTGGACGGGGCATTTCTTCATCGAAAAGAACCGGCCCGCAACTTTCACGCATCCGCTTTGGTCGTTCATGGGTGACTGGAAGATGCTGGCGCTGATGCTCGTCGGCAAGATTAATGATGAAGTTAGCCGTATTCATAACGACCGCGTGGCGAAGTAGATACGGCCCAGCGAGGTCTGATCTCACTTCGTTTACCCGCTTGCTACCCCGACTGGTCGGGGTTCTGTAAAACTAACCTCCGATCTCTGACCTATGGACAAAATCAATCTCGCACAAAAGCTTTCGCTGTTCGATGACCACTGGAACCCGCGCATCATAGGCGAATTGAACGGGCAACATCTGAAGCTGGTGAAGTTCAAAGGCCCGTTCACCTGGCACCATCACGATAACGAAGACGAAATGTTCCTGGTCGTGAAGGGAAGATTTCGGATGGAGTATCGCGACAACTCCGATCGAGAGCAATCGATCTGGATCGAAGCAGGCGAAATGATCACCGTGCCGCGCGGCGTCGAGCACCGCCCCGTCGCCGACGAAGAAGCCCAGGTCCTTCTGTTCGAACCGGCGTCAACTCTGAATACCGGCAACGTCGAAAACGAATTCACTAAGAAGAATCTCGCAGAAATCTAGTTTTTGTCCTCACTGCCTCCCGTAACGGTTGCAGTCGCTGCGTCGCGGGAGTTAAATAGACGCAAGAATGATCGGCGCAAAACTTGGGAATTACCGAATCCTCGAAAAGATTGGCGCCGGCGGGCAGGGAACAGTTTACAAAGCGACCGATACCAAGCTGGGCCGGCCGGTCGTGATCAAGGTCTTGCCGCCGGAACTGACGGTCAAAGAAGCCAACCTCAAACGTTTCGAGCGCGAAGCGCGGCTGGCATCCTCGCTCGATCATCCGAACATCTGCACAATTTTTGATCTCAACGATATCGATGGCGTCCACTTCATCGCGATGCAGTTCGTCGACGGGAAGAACGTACGCCAGCTTGTAAACGGCCGGCCACTGGATTTGCGCAGCGCGCTTTCGATCACGATCCAGGTGGCCGACGCGCTGGCCGCCGCACACGGTCGGGGCATCGTTCATCGCGACATCAAGGCCGGCAACGTCATGGTGACGCCCGCGGGTCAAGCCAAGATTCTCGACTTTGGTCTGGCGAAACTTTTAGATGGCGAAGGCACGGGCCCCGGCGGAATTCATCACACCGATCTAACTGAAGTTGGCATTCCGTATGGTACCGCCACGTACGCCGCGCCTGAGCAAGCGCGCGGCGAACGCGTCGATGCGCGCGCGGACATTTTTTCGACCGGCGTGCTGCTTTACGAAATGTTGACCGGCACTTGGCCGTTTCAGGGAAAGTCCAGCGTCGATGTGCGTCACGCCGTGCTGCATGAAGAGCCGCAGCCTCTGGATGAAGCGCGACCGGGCGCCGTGCCGCCGCGTCTGCAGATGATCCTGGATCGGACGCTGGCAAAAGATCCGAAAGACCGCTATCAGAAAGTTGGCGAGCTGCGCGATGACTTGCGCGTCGTGCTGCGCGAAGTTGAATCAGGAGTGCCGCAGGGATTCGAACCGATCACGCCCGTCGCGCCGCGCCATCTTTCAGGCACAGGCCGCATGGGTCGCGCGCTCCGTTGGCTGCGCAGCGTGACCGGCGAAAAGACTTTGCAGCAGCGCTTGTCCACGTCCGAGCACACAACTCACGACACGCCGGCGACGAGCGCCGGCGATCGCGAGCGAAAAAGCCTGGCGATTCTTCCTTTCAAAAATCTAAGTAACGATCCGCAGTCAAGCTTTTACGAATTCTCTTTGGCCGACGCCGTGATTACGGAGCTGGCGCGGGTGCGCTCGCTGGTCGTGCGACCGTCTTCGGAAATCGTCAAGTACCAGGGCGTGCAGGTCGATCCGCGCCAGGCCGGGCGCGAGATGAGCGTCGCCGCGGTTTTGTCCGCCGGCTTTTTGCGCGCCGGCGATCGCATTCGCGTGACCGCGCAACTGGTGGATGTGGCCTCAGGCGATTTGCTTTGGAGCGATCGCATCGACGCCGACGCCACTGACATCATCAACGTGCAGGACACCATCACGCAGGAGATTTGCGACGGCCTGCGTCTGGAGCTGACTTCGGACGAGAAAGATCGGCTCGAGCAGCAGAAAACCGTCAACGCCGAAGCCTACGAAGAATATTTGCGCGGCCGCGCTTGTCTGGCCCAATTTGTTTATAAGACTGTGGCGCGCAAGGACGTCGATGAAGCGATCGAGCATTTTGAGCGCGCGGCGGATATGGACCCGTCTTTTGCGCTGGCGCACAGCGGGCTGGGCGCCGCGTATTCCAGCCGCGTGATGAAAGGCCAGGGCGAGCCGGACGATCACGCGATCGCGCAAGCAGCCTTCGACAAAGCCCTGGCCCTCGATCCGCATTTGATCGAAGCTCGCATGAACATGATCTTCATCTTTCTGTCGAGCGGAGAGAAAGCAAAGGCTCGCAACGCTGCCGATGAATTGCGGCGCGAAGCCCCAAATGACGCCAGCGCGCATTTTGTGCGCGGCGTCGTGGCGCGGCTGGATGGCGATTATGACAAAGCGCTGCGCAGTCTGGATCAAATGGCGCGTTTGAATCCGGCTGAGCGCGTTGTCGTCAGCTACAATCGCGCGCGGTTGCTGACTTATCTGGCGCGATACGACGAAGCATTGGCTGAGCTCGATCGGGGCGCCGCGATCGAACCCGATCATCCGCTGATCAAAACTTTTCGCGCGCGCGCGCTTTACTACCACGGCGAGCCGGTGAAGGCGGCGGAGATTCTCGAACAGGTTCTGGAGCAGCATCCGCAGCTCGACGGCATTCGCCCGATCTATGCGACGTTTTTGAGCGCGCTCGGCTGGCACGACGAAGCGCGCGCGCAACTAACGGATGAAGTCAGAGCGACGGCGAACACCGATCATGACGTCGCGTACTGGTTGGCGTCTGCTTACGCGCTGGAAGGCGAGCGCGCCGAAGCATTGCAGTGGCTGCGTCGCGCGATCGAGCTGGGAAACGAAAACAAGCCGTGGTTCAAACGCGACAAGAACTGGGATTCCCTGCGCAACGATCCCGAGTTTCAAAGGATTGTCGGCACCCTGTCAGAACCGCCTGCGGTAGCGGGCGGGTAAATAGCGCAGATCTATAAATCATTCATACCGCAGACACTCAATCGGATCGAGTCGCGAGGCTTTGCGCGCGGGCCACACGCCGAAGATTAAGCCCACGCCGACGCTCACGGTCACACCCGCGGTGACGGCCCACATGGGAATTGATGCCGGCAGGCTGGGGACCAGCTGCATGATGAGTTTGCTGGCGCCGATCGCCAGCGCAACGCCGAGCATCCCACCCAGGAACGTCAGCGTCATCGCTTCAAACAGAAACTGATTGATGATGTCGCGACGGCGCGCGCCCAGCGCTTTGCGAATGCCAATCTCCGCCGTGCGTTCAGTGACGCTGACCAGCATGATGTTCATCACGCCGATCCCGCCAACCAGCAAACCGAGACTGGAAATCGCGATCGCCACCAGCCCCACCATCGCGAAGATGCTGTCGAATTGTTTGACGAAGTTGTCGGCAGTCTTGATGTCAAAGTTATCCGAATCGCCGAACTTTACGTTGCGGCGGCGACGCAGAATGTCTTCCGATTGCGTCAATGCCTCGTTCAACTGTCCCAAACGCGCGCGAATCACAAACAACTGCCAGCCGCGACCGGGCGCGACCTTTTGCGCTGTGCGCAGCGGAATATAGACCGCATTGTCTTCTTCGTTTTCGCCAAAGAAAGCGTTCTTGCGCTTCTCAAGCACGCCGATGATCTCGAAGTTCAGGCCTCCCATGCGCACTTCCGTGCCCGCGATATTGTCCTGCTGGCCAGGGAAAAGCGCGTCGGCGGCGTTGACTCCGATCACGACGACGTTGCGGCGCTGCTCGTTATCGGATTCGGTGATGAAGCGCCCTTCCCTTATGGTGATGTTTGAGATGTCTGAGTAATTTGGTGTGACACCTGACGTATTACCCCAGCGGTAATTCCGGCCCTGATAGCTGATGTTGTCGTCGAACAGCCCACCGCTGTAGCCGACGTTCGGCGCTACGACCGCTAAATCTTCAACTGAGCTTGCCTGAGCCTTGATTGCGTCGGCGTCCGCAACGGTCAAGGGCTTGCGCAGACGCTCAGACCGATCGACGTTCACGCGCGGTCCGGTGGTCAAGTGAAACGCGTAAATGTTATTCGTTCCGTACTCTTCGATGATGGCGACGATGCTCTGGCGCATGCCGGTGAGAATAGACGCGACCACGATTGCGGCCATCACGCCGATGACTATGCCCAGCACCGTCAGGAAGCTGCGAAACTTGTTCGCGCGCACGCTGTCCAGCGCCATGGCGAGGGTGTCGCGCGGGAAGATTTTCGGAAGTCTCAGTTTCATTCTTAAAACCAAAATACCCACCCGCTACCGCAGGTGGTACTGACTTGCTCGATCACGTTGTCTTGGTTAACGCAATGATCGGGTCCAGTCGCGCCGCTTTGAACGCCGGATAGATGCCGAAGATCATTCCAATCACCGTCGAAACAATCAGCGCCAGCAGAATGTAACCAATCGTAATCGTCATCGTGATGCCCGCCAGTGCCGTGATCAGTTTGACAACTCCGTAGGCGGTCAACAATCCGATCAAGCCGCCGAATGCGCACAGCATTGCCGACTCGATCTGAAACTGCATCAGGATTTGTCTGCGAGTCGCGCCGACGGCTTTGCGCAAACCGATTTCAAAAGTTCGCTCAGTTACGCTCACCAGCATGATGTTCATTACCACAATGCCGCCGACCAGCAGAGTGATCGCTGTGATCGGCACCACGACCGCGGCGATGCTGCTGGTGAATTGATCGATCTGTTTATTGAGATCTTCGACATTGACCACGCCAAAATCATCTTCTTCGCTGCCTTTAAGCCGGTGCTTGTTGCGCATCGTGATGCGCGCGTCTTCGATTGTCGGCTTAAAGTTCTCGCGGGCGCCGGCCTTGCCGTGAATCTGCAAGCCGTTGCGCCCGAAAATCTGCAAGTGCGTCGTGGCCGGAATATAAATGTGTCGATCGAGCGAATCCCCAAAGAACGCGCCGCGCTTTTCTTCCACGCCGACGACGCGCATCGGCAGTCCGCGGACCTTCAAAGTCTTTCCAATCGCATCGGTGCTCGCGAAGAATTTCTCTTTAATGTCGCTGCCCAGCACGCAGACCAGCGCTGAACGCTGCACTTCGTCGGGCGAGATAAAATGGCCGTCGCTGATGGTTTTATCTTCAATCTCAGACATGTTCGAAGTAACGCCAAAGACGATCGCGCCGGGAAACTCGATGCCGTCCTGCTTCAGATCGGACGAGCTGCCAACCTCGGCGCCGACCTCGGAGCACGACGTGCAGTGCTCTTTCACCCACTCGTAATCGTCCCAGTTCAGACGTTTGTTGCGGCGATTCATTTTCTCGAAATCTTCGTCAGACATGTGACCACTGAAGGCGATGCGCGCGATCATGAAATGATTTGCGCCCAGGAGCTTTGCCACGCGGTCCGTGACGTAGGTGTTCAGGCCGCTGACCGAAGCGCCCACGACCACGACCGCGGCCACGCCGATGATGATCCCAATCAGCGTGAGAAACGCGCGCAGTTTGTGCGCCAGGATCGATTGCAGCGCGATTCGGGCTGAGTCGGCGTAAACAGAATAGAAGTAGCGCATGGCTTTCCGTCGGTCAGAATTCGAATACGACGAGACAACCGCAAAAGTCTGAATCCTTAGACGAAAAACTCCCGGGCGGAGTTCCATTTACAAGACGCGCTCGGCGGGTGATTTATTAACGGGTCAAGGAGGCGGATTGAAGGAAGAAGGGACCAACCTCCCTTCTCCCTCTGGGAGAAGGGTTGGGGAAGAGGGCTTGCGGGTCACTCATGCTCGGCACCCTCTACCCTAACCCCTCTCCCATGGGGAGAGGGGCAAACCTAAACCAATCCCTTCGCTTTTAGCCATTCGCGCACGACATTCTTTTTGTCGCGCTTCTGACTATCAACTTCATAGTTCAGCTTTCGCATTTCGTCGGTCGAGATCGCGCCGGCGAGCTTTTGCAGGACTTCTCGCAACGCGGGCAGGCGGGCAAGCGAGTCCTGGCGGGTCATGAAGACAGCTTCGTACGGCGGGAAGTAGTGCCGATCGTCTTCCAGTTGGACCAGATCGAGCGCGGCGATGCGCCCGTCGGTCGAGTTGCCGGCAATCAGATCGACTTTGCGCGAGGCCAGCGCCGTGTAACTGAGATCGAGGGCCATCTCGCGCGGAGCGGCGGCGAACTGCAAACCGTAAGCACGCGAGAATCCGGGATAACCATCGGCGCGAATCATGAAGTCATGACCGAAACCCGCTTGCCACTGGCCCGCGTAGCGCGCCGCGTCGGAGATCGTTTTCAGATTCAGCCGGCGCGCGTCTTCGCCACGAACGAGAATCGCAAACGTGTTCTCGAAACCAAGCGGCGCGCTTACTTCAAGGTTGAACTTCTCAGCGTATTCGCGCTTGACTTGATCGTAGACTGCCTTCGGATCGGAGATGGATTGATGATGCAGAATCGCGGCGAACGACGTTCCGGTGTATTCAGGATAGAGTTCGATCTGGCCCGCGACCAGCGCGCTGTGGCCCAGATTTCCTCCCAGATCGAAACGCCGATCGACTTCGACGTTCCTGGCTTCGAGCATCTGTGCGACGATCTCAGCGAGCAGAATCGATTCAGTGAAGTCCTTCGAACCGACTGTTACGTGACCGTGACTCAATGATGAGTTTGAGCGCGGCCGCATTCCGCGCCATACCGCGTATCCCATCAGGACGACTCCCAGCGCCACTGTGGCCCAGGCAATTCTGCGCAACAGTCTTTGATTTGAAGTCGTTACGCGATTCGTGCTCGTGTCGAATCGTTTTTCGATTGCACTGAAACCAAAATCAGCCAGCAGCGCCATCATCGCCGAGGGCACGGCGCCCGCCAACAGCAAGCGTGGGTCATTCATCCGCAGCCCGCGAAAGATGTACTCGCCCAAACCGCCGGCGCTGACTTCGGCAGCGATGATTGCCACGCCGATCGTGATGACTACCGCGACGCGCACGCCGGTGAGGATGACGCTCATCGCCAGCGGCAGCTCGACCTGAAAAAGGACTTGCCGGTCGGTCATGCCCATCGCGACAGCGGCTTCGCTAACGTTTCGATCGACGCCCAGAATGCCGGTGACCGTGTTGCGAATGATTGGCAGCAGGGCGTAGAAGACGAGCGCGACGATCGCCGTGCGCGGACCGATGCCGCCGATGAACGGCAGCGGAATCAGAAAGCCAAAGAGCGCCAGGCTGGGAATTGTCTGCATCACATTTGCAATTCCCAGCACCGGGCCGCGCAGAGATTTTCGCCGTGTGATCAGAACCCCCAACGGCAAAGCGATCACGATCGCAATCGCCGTCGAGATGAAGACGAGCCACGCGTGCTGCGCGATGTGCTCGAGAATGTCGGACCAGTTGGCTTTGAGAAATTCAAGCATTAGGCAGTATCAATTCTCTAAACAATCTGCCGTTAAGATGTACCACTCAACGAGCCATCGCAGATGGCGGCAGAATGTAGCCCCGGGCGTAAGCCCGGGGTACAGAGCCAAGAGAAATTCCTGCAAGCCCTCGAAGAGGGCGACAGAAGATCTGAAACCGAAGCCACGCCGGGCCTTCTGTCGCCCCTTGCGGGGCTCTGATAACTTCCTTGAGACCTGATACCCCGGGCTTACGCCCGGGGCTACACTCTGCCGCCCGCTAACGCGGACTCATTGGATGCTTTATCTACACGACGAAATCACTTCTCAAGGTTTCCAAATAAGACCGCGCGAGTTCGTTCTCAGACTTCACAAATCCTTCCGGCGTCTCCAGCAGGACGATTTTCCCCGCGGCCATCAGAGCGATGCGCGATCCAAGCATCAGCGCCTCGCGGACGTCGTGCGTCACGAAGATGACCGTTTTGCCCAGACGCGATTTCAACTCGACAAACTCTTTTTGGAGTGACGCGCGCGTCAGCGGATCCAGCGCGCCAAACGGCTCGTCCATCAAAAGCAGCGGCGGATCGGCGGCCAGCGCGCGCGCGACGCCCACGCGCTGCCGTTGTCCGCCGGATAGTTCCCGAGGATAGCGCTCAGCAAACTTTTCCGCGTCGAGACCAACAAGTTGCAGCAGCTCCCGCACCCGCTTCTGAATGCGCGCTTCGTCCCAGCCTTCCACGCTCGGCACCACGGCGACGTTTTGCTGCACAGTGAAATGCGGAAACAGGCCGGCTTCCTGGATCACGTAACCGGCGCGCCGCCGCAGACGGATCGCATCCCACTCGGTCGTCGGTTTTCCTTCGACCCAAACCTGTCCCGAGGTCGGCATCAGCAGACGATTCACCAGCCGAAGCGTCGTCGTCTTGCCACAACCCGATTCACCGAGCAGCACCAGCGTTTCACCGTGGCTGACTTCGAAACTCAAGCGATCGATGATCGGAGCGCCGCCATTCACGGCGTAACTCACGCCGCGGAATTCGACTAACGGGTCGTTTGATTGGATTGAGATTGACATCGCGAGCGGATGTCTCTGTTGATTGAAGGGCGGACCGATGCGCCCGCCCTTTTGTTCGACTTGGGAATCGTCGCTTCGTTATTAGTCGATCGATTCGGTGACTTCGGTCAGCTTCGTAACGTGAATCGTGTTGCCCTCGACAGTGCCTTCAACCGAGACCTTTACGCCCTTCTTGGTCTTCGTGTTCTTCAACAAGTGGGCGGCGCTGTCGTTGCCTTTGTCATCGAGTTTGTAGAGTTTGTTGTCGTCGGCGTAAACCGCATAGCCGCTCTTCTCGCACGCGTCCTGCATCGCGCAGCTCGTCGAATGGTTCTTGGCGCGCGCGCCCAGGTCTTTGGCGGATTCGGCGCAGGCGTTGTCGATCAGATTGCCGGTAATCGTCACGGTCTTTTCCTGAGCGAACAAAACTCCGGCCATCAATGCTACGATCGTTAAAGCGAAAACTTTGCGCATCATCTTTCGGTCTCCTTAATTTTTAAGAGCTTAGCTTTAGAGTGCGAATGGTATCACGCCTCGAAATGATTCAACCAGTCGGCGACGCCGAGGCGGTATATCAGTAGCCCACAGCGTCAGCTGTGGTTAACAACGCCCCGTGGGGCCTTTTGTAGAAGATGCGCCCCCAGTCGGCGAAGCCGACGGTATAACAGTAGCCCACAGCGTCAGCTGTGGGTACCTTGCCCGCACCAGAACACGTGAGCCCGCGAATGCGGGCGGCATAAGACCGTGTTGGATCTATGTCGCCCGCTTCGCGGGCTCCGTAAATTTCAAACCAACCGTTAACCCACAGCTGACGCTGTGGGCTACTGATATGCCGCCTGCTTCGCAGGCTCGTTGAACCTTACTGCCCGTCTCCCTCGGCGTGCTTCTCAGGTCTCATATGAGGAAACAAGATCACATCCCGAATCGAATGCTTGTTCGCGAGCAACATTACCAGACGATCAATGCCAATCCCAATTCCCGCCGCGGGCGGCATGCCGTAAGACAGCGCGCGAATGTAATCTTCATCCATCACCATTGCCTCTTCATCACCACGCTCGCGTTGCTGCACTTGATCCCTGAAGCGCTGATACTGCTCCTCCGGATCGTTTAGTTCAGAAAAGCCATTCGCCGATTCGAGCGCGCCAACGAAGTACTCGAAGCGTTCGGCAACAGTCGGATCCATCGGCGAAGCTTTGGAAAGCGGCGAGATTGGCTTTGGAAAATCGGTGATGAAAGTTGGTTGAATTAACTGACGCTCAGCCACCCATTCGAAGAGGTAAGCAGTGAGCTCTGCAGTCGCAGCTTCTTCGGACCCGCCGGGAGTGGTTATGTGTCGTGGCAACGCCGTACCAATCACGCCAGCCATTGCTCCACTCCATACTTCATCCTTCGCTTCGCGACTAACCGTCGAAGCAACAACACGGCGGTCTGCTTCGCTTTCCACGTTCTCGATCGCTGCACCGATGCGATATTGCATGGCTGGCCAAAAACTGTAGAGAGAGTTGATTCTTGAAGGATGGCCGAACCAACTGACGTCGAAAGTTTCGCCACCGAGTTCTCGCCACTCGTCAGGCCAGTACTTTGCAATCGCGTCCTTCATCGTCATCCGGTCAAACCGCTTCGAAAAATCGATCTGCTTCTCGCCGTAACGCACATGCGTGTGCCCGGTGACTGTGTACACCACTGAACGCAGAAGCTCCTCGCAGAAATCCATCATTCCGTTTACGTCCATGTAGGCCGCGTAGAATTCCAGCATAGTGAATTCAGGATTGTGCTTGGTCGAGATGCCTTCGTTGCGAAAGTTTCGGTTCAGCTCATAGACCTTCTCAAAACCGCCGACAACCAGCCGCTTCAAATAAAGTTCCGGCGCGATGCGGGCATACAACTTGATGTCCAAAGCATTGTGGTGGGTTTCGAAAGCTCGCGCGGCGGCGCCGGTGGCCAAAGGCGTCAGCATCGGCGTCTCGACTTCGATGTAACCATGCTCGTCGAGAAAGCGGCGAATCTCGCGCACCACTTTCGAGCGCAGCTCGAACACTTCGCGCGGCGTCAGTCCGTCTTCGTCGCGCTCCAGCTTCAAACTGCCGGCGATCAGATCGGCATAGCGCTGCCGCTGGCGAATCTCCGCGTCGTGGATCCCGTGCATCTTGTCGGGCATCGGCAGCAAAGCTTTTGCTAAGAAGTGTAACTTCTCAACATGCACCGACAACTCGCCCGTCTTCGTCACGAACAAGAAGCCCGTGACGCCGATAAAATCGCCGTGATCGAGCAGGCCGAAAAGCTCCCAGCCATCAACTTCGCCGCCGCCGGCATCATTACGCGCACCGACCACGTCCTGGCGGCGCACGTAGATCTGCAAACGCGACGTGCCGTCAGAAAGGTGCACGAACGCAGCCTTGCCCATAACGCGCGGCGGCGCGGCAATGCGTCCAGCCGACGCGATGCGAACTTTGTTCAGCTCGGCATTCGCAGATTCCAGCGCATCAGGTAATGGCTTTGAGCCTTCGGAAACTTGCGGCTCGAATTTCTTGAACGCCGCAACGATGGAAGTAATCGTGTCTTCGCCTGCCGTCGTCTCAGTGACGTTGCTGCGCTCGAACTTGTTTGGATAGACGTTGCCCACCAGCTGACGCAGCGCGTCGAGGTGCTCGTGTCGCGCGCGGGTCTGATCATTCTCTTCGATGAAAGGGACAGTCATAAGAATCCGTGAATAGTAAATCGTAAATCGTCAATAGACTAGCACTTTTTGCCGTTTCGGACGTGCGCCCTTACAATTTGGGTTTGGCCCTGATGCCCAAAAAGATTCTGTCAAAGGATGAACTCCTCGCCGAGCGCGCGCGTTTGCGCGATGCGGGGCAGAAGCTCGTCTTCACGAATGGCGTCTTTGATATTTTGCACGTCGGACACGTGCGTTATCTGGAACAGGCGCGGACGTTGGGCGACGTGTTGGTTGTCGCTATCAACAGCGATCGCACCGCGCGCGAGCTGAAAGACCCGAGTCGGCCATTGATGAACGAGAACGAGCGCGCCGAGATTCTGGCCGCCTTGCGTGCGGTCAGTTACGTAACGATCTTTGACGACGTTTCACCGCGATCGCTTATTACGGAACTGTTGCCCGATGTTTTGGTGAAAGGCGGCGACTACGCGCTTGACGAAATTCACGGTCGCGAAGAAGTCGAAGCCGCCGGCGGGCGCGTGGTGAGTTTGCCTTTCGTCGAAGGGGTTTCCAGTAGCGATATCATCGAGCGAATGAAAGCAAAGTGATGAGGCATGAGAAGAGAGCTGATGCGATCCGCGATCAAGTCCGCGAAGCGGACGACCGATAATAGCCCAGCGATTCATCGCTGGGTAAGAAGGACCAACAAGAATCCCGAGTCCGCGAAGCGGACGACAGAAATTCTCGGCGAGATTTCGAGTCGCGGCTTTCTGTCGCCCGTTTCACGGGCTCTCAATTCTCTTTCTATCCCGAACCCAGCACTGAAGTGCTGGGCTATTATCGGTCGTCCGCTTCGCGGACTCGGCCTCATTGGCATTTGCTTGTAATGAGTACTACCACCGAAACAACACCGGTTTTGCAAACTGCGTTGGGTTCACTGATCGAAGGCGCGGAATGCCGCCGCGTCCTCGATGAAATCAAACGCGGCGCGCGCGTGCTTTCGATCAGCGGGCTCGTCGCTGGTCCGGCGAAGGCGCTCGTTCTGGCGGCGTTGCAGCGCGAAACCGGAAAACAGTTTGCGGTCGTGACCCAGGCGCAACGCGACCTCGAAAGCTGGGAGCGCGACATTGGTTTCTGGTACTGCGCGCTGCACGGTGTGGCCGAATACGAAGACGCAGTTGCGGTGCTGCCGGCATCAGAGAGCGATCCGTATGCAGGCGCTTCGCCACACGCCGAGACGCTGGAAAAACGAGCGCTCGCGCTCTGGCGTCTGGCGCGGCGCCGACAGAGTTTTGTTCTGCTTACGGCGCGAGCGATGGCGCGGCGCACAGCTTCGCCCCAGGAGATCTTACGCATGGGCGCGGTCGTCAGACGTGACGAAGATCATTCGCCCGAAGAGCTGGTGGAAAAGCTGCTCGCCTGTGGCTATGTGCGCGAGGATCCGGTGCGCGGCGTCGGAGAGTTCTCGATTCGCGGCGGCATTCTCGACGTTTGGCCGCCAGGATCAGACACCCCGGCGCGGATCGAATTCTTTGGCGACACGGTTGATTCGATTCGCAGCTTCGACCCGGAGACGCAGTTATCGACCGCGCAATTAGCCGAACTCGAGATTGCCCCCATGCGCGAGTTTGCCGTCAGGCCCTCGGACTTTCGCGAGTGGGCGGGAAGAGCCCGCGAGCGTTGGCGCGATGAAAGGTTCGCGCGCTCGCTCCATGACAGAACGGTTTACGCCGATGAAGGCGAGGACTTTCCCGGATGGGAGTGGCTGCTTCCGATTGTGCGCGAGAATGGCGCGAGCGCGCTCGATTATTTTAAGGATGCGGTGCTCGTCATTGACGAGCCCGCCACGATCGAGAGTTACCTGGCGAGCGTCTTTCAAACTCTGGAAGAGCGTCATGCTGAAACTGACGCCGCGGACGATCTCGGACTCGCGCCGCACGAACTCTATCTCATCCCTGAAGAATTGCGCGCCAGAATTGATGCGCTGCCACGAATTGAATTGCGCGCGCTCGGTCGCACGGCGGCGAAGATCGATCAGGAACTAGCTTTGGATGCCGAAGAGCCAAAGGTTTCGGTTGGCAAGGAGCGGGCGAAGAGAAAGCCGTTGTTTTTGTTTCCCGCTCCTCGTTTAGACGCGGGACTTGTCCCGCCTTCGAATGGGCGCACAAGTGCGCCCTCTAAACGCGAACGGGAAAGATTAGACGAAGTCGAATGGAAGGCGCATTCAGCGATGCGCTATCACGGGCGACTGCCGGATCTCGCGCGCGATGTGATCGAACGACACGCGGACCGTACCGCAACCACGCTGTTTGTGATGCCGGGTTCAGGCACGGCCGAGCGGGTCGCCGAAATTCTGCGCGAATATCAGGCTGACGTGCGCCTGACAACCGCGACTGAACGTTCGGAATCTCCGGCGACCGTCGATGCCCTGGTCACATCGGGGCGGCTTTCGGGCGGGTTCGAGCTGCCGTCTGCGCGGCTGGTAGTTCACGTGGAAAGCGATCTGTTTGACGAGGCGGCCGACTCTGCGCTGGAACGCCGCGGACTCTCGATTCAGAAACAGAAAGCGGAGGTAAAGCGAAAACGCACGCGCGCCGCGGCGTTCCTTTCCGACTTTCGCGATTTGAAAGTCGGCGACTACGTCGTGCACATCGATCACGGCATCAGCCGCTTCGGCGGACTTGTCACCCTCGATCTTGGGCCGACCGAGCCCTTGCTAACGCGCGGGCTTCTGACAACTGCCGCGACGCGCGGCGAGTTCATGCTGCTTTACTATGCCGAGGAAGCAAAGCTTTACGTTCCCGTCGAGCGCCTCGATCTCGTGCAGCGTTATTCCAGCGCGGAAGGACATCAGCCGGCGGTCGATCGTCTCGGCGGGCTTGGTTGGCAGAAGACGAAAGCGAAAGCCAAGCGCGCGATGCGCGACATGGCCGACGAGTTGTTGCGGCTTTACGCTGAGCGCAAGCTGGTGCCGGGCCATGCGTTTCCGCCGGACGCGCCGTGGCAGCGGGAATTCGAAGAAGGATTTGAATACTCACTCACTCCGGATCAGGAAACCGCGATCGAAGACGTGAAGCAAGACATGGAGGCGCCGACGCCGATGGATCGTTTGTTGTGCGGCGACGTCGGTTACGGCAAGACGGAAGTTGCGATGCGCGCGGCGTTCAAAGCCGTGATGGACGGAAAGCAAGCCGCGGTGCTGACGCCCACAACGGTGCTCGCGTATCAGCACTTTGACACGTTTCGCCAACGCTTCGCGCCTTTTCCGGTGAAGATTGAATTGCTGTCGCGCTTTCGTTCGTCGAAGGAACAGAAGGAAGTTGTGAAGCAAGTCGAAGCGGGCGCTGTCGATGTCGTGATCGGCACGCATCGAATGCTTTCGAAGGACGTCGGCTTTCGCGATCTTGGATTGGTGGTCGTTGATGAAGAGCAGCGTTTCGGTGTCGCGCACAAGGAACGTCTGAAACAATTAAAGAAGCGCGTCGATGTGCTGACGCTTTCGGCGACGCCAATTCCGCGCACGCTGAACATGTCTTTGAGTGGCCTGCGCGACATGTCGCTGATCGAAACGCCACCCAGCGATCGCCTGGCGATTCAGACTCAAGTTGTGCAATCGCATGACTCGGTAATTAAGTCTGCGATTGAACTCGAGCTGTCGCGTGCAGGCCAGGTCTTTTTCATTCACAATCGCGTCGAGTCTATCGACACGATCGCCGCGCTGGTCAAAAGGCTGGTGCCACAGGCGCGCATGGCCGTCGGCCACGGTCAGATGAACGAAAAAGAGATGGAGCGCGTCATGCTTGATTTCATCGCATACAAGTACGACGTGCTGGTCGCCACCACGATCATCGAGAATGGCATAGACATCCCACGCGCCAACACCATCATCATAAACCGCGCCGACAACTACGGTCTTTCACAGCTTTATCAGTTGCGCGGGCGCGTGGGCCGCTCGAATCGACGCGCTTACGCCTACCTGCTGATTCCGGCGGAACAGGAGTTGTCGCCGCTAGCGCGCCGGCGGCTGGTAGCGATCCGTGAGTTTTCTGATCTCGGCTCCGGGTTCAGGATTGCCGCTCTCGATTTGGAATTGAGAGGCGCGGGAAATCTTCTCGGCGGCCAACAATCGGGTCACATGGACGCGCTCGGTTTTGATCTTTACACGCAGATGCTCGAGCGCACCGTCGCAGAGTTGCGCGGCGAGCAGGTCGAAGACGAAACCACCGTTTCGATCAATCTCGGCGCCAATGTCGCGATTCCGGAAAGCTACATCGCCGACATGGGCCAGCGCCTGCGAACCTACAAACGTGTTTCGTCGGCGCGTGATGACGAAGCGCTCGCGGCGATTCGCGCCGAGACCGAAGACCGCTATGGCCGTATGCCCGAACCGGTCGAGAGTCTGTTCGCTTATGCGCGGCTGCGGCAGACAGCAGAGGGCGTCGGCGTCCTTTCGATCGATCGAACACGCGACGGCGTGGCCATAAAAATGGCCGAAAAAGCTCGCGTGGCGCCGGAAAAATTGATGGAGATGGTGCAGCAGCGATCGGGCGCAAGTTTCACACCCAGCGGGGTTTTGCGGCTTGAGCTTGATGAAGACGAGAAGGATCACGCGCTGGAGGTCGCTCGCCGCGTGTTGCTGCAAATCAGGGCCAGCGATTAGAATGGCCGGACTTAAAGGAGTATCAAACTAAGGTGAAATCCAAGTTAGTTACCGCGGCGCTGTCAACAATCGTCGCTTTCATGTTCTTGCCCGCAGCGGCCCGCGCTCAGGAAGGCGAGCCGGTCGTCGTCGACGAAGTGATCGCGCAGGTCAACGACGGCGTGGTCACTCTGTCGCAGCTCAAGCGCGAAATGAAAGAGCGCGTTGATACGCTGAAGCAGAACGGAATGCCCGAGCAGCAGGCCAACACCGAGGTCCAGGCGCACAAGGCCGAGTTGATTTCCCTTTTGATCAGTGAACAGTTGCTGCTGCAAAAAGGCAAAGAGCTTGACCTCACTGAAAAGGTGGAAGCCGAAGTCAACAAGCGCATGCTGGAAACGGCCAAAGAGAACGGCATCACCAGCATGGACAAGCTGTGCGAAGCGATGCAGCAGTCAGGATTGAGTTGCGAGGATGTGCGTCGAACCCTCCGCACGGAAATCATGAAGCAGGCGGTGTTTGAGAACGAGGTCGATTCGAAGATGTTCTATGGCTTTAGCCTGGACGAGCTGCACAAGTACTTTGACGCGCACCGCGATAAGTTTCTCAAACCTGAGAGCGTCGAACTCTCGGAGATATTCCTGAGTCTGGCCGGCAAGCCCGAAGCGGATGTGAAAGCGCGCGCCGGCCAACTGGTCGATCAGTTGCGCAAGGGCGCGGACTTCTGCACATTGGCGGCGGCTTATTCCGAGCGGCAGGCCAAACCAGGATCGCCGAAACCTTGTAAGGTCGGTCTCTTTCAAGTGACAGACTTGCGTCCGGACATCGCGGCCGCGATCAAGAACGTGAAGGCCGGCGGCGTCAGCGATTCGCTGAAGTCGGACGAGGGTTATCAGATTTTGCGCGTTGATGTACGCACCGCGGGCAGTAACACTCCGACCTTTAATGAGAACAACGTGCGCCTCGCGATGACCAGCGAACGTTCGCCCAAAGCCCACGAAGACTATTTGCAGAAGCTGCGCGACGATGCGTTCATCAAGATTGCCAAAGACTACAACGAATCGGTGCAGCCATTGTTGAAGGTCAAGCAGGACTTCCTCGTTGAGCGAAGCGGCGACGGTTCGACCCGCAAGCCGGAAAAGAAAAAGGGCAAGATTTTGGGAATCTTCCCGAGGCCCTGACAACCGCATTGACTCGAGTCTCTCCGCACCCGAAAAGATAACAGGTGCCTTTTTCTTAAGATTACCCGGCTATCTCCGCGTCTCACTTTGGCTCAGCAGCAATTCTTCAAAGCAGGCCTGGCGTTCGCGTCGCTCCTCTGTCTGTCGGCAGCTTGTCTGACGAACTCAGCAACCCGGCAAGAATCTCGCGCCGCTAGCAAAGAGAGCAGCCGTCTCGCGCAATCTGCCGTCAACCGTTCGCCACTGAACCTGCCGCTACGCGATCCCAAAATCGTGGTTAAGAAAGCTCAGCGACAGTTGCTGCTGTTTTCCGATGGCAAGCTGGTGCGAACTTGTCGCATCGGATTGGGCCTGAGCCCGTCGGGCGACAAGGTGCGCGCCGGGGACTGGCGCACGCCTGAAGGCGAGTTCTACGTCTTCACCAAGAATGACAAGAGCGCTTTCTATCTTTCGCTCGGCTTGAGCTATCCGAACGCCGCGCATGCTGAGAGAGGTTTGCGCGATGGTTTAATCACGCGCGCCCAGTATGACGCGATCACGCGCGCCCTGCGGGCAAGAAAGGCGCCGCCGCAAAACACACATTTGGGCGGCGACATCTACATTCACGGGAACGGCGCGCAGAGCGATTGGACATGGGGCTGTGTGGCGTTGGAGAATGAAGACATTCGCGAGCTGTTCGACGCGGTGAGCGTCGGAACGTCTGTCGTAATTGAACCCTAATGCGGTAACATCTGTTCGAAGCTTATGAGTCAGAATCTTACAATTAAGCTAAATCAGACGGAAATGAAGCGCTTGAGTCGGTTAGCTCTACGCTACGGTTTATCGTTGCCTGAATTTACCCGTAAGGTGCTCGCTGAACTGGATGAAGCCTTTCCTCAAGAGTCATTCGGGGATTACGAGGATGCGGAAAAGCTTAAGTCGTCCTTCGGGCGCGCTCTTAGTGACTGGCGTGCTGGCCGTGTACAAACCCGGCTGTGAAATTGTCTCCGCTAAGGAATTCGCGACGTTGAAACGTAAACCCTTCCTGAGTGCTACCATGACTCTATGAAGATTTTCTACGCTAAGGAGTTCGCGAAGGAATTTAAGAAGCTCCCTGTTAGGGTGCAGCGCCTGTACCGCAAGCAGGAAGATATTTTCAAGGAGAACTGGCGCGATCCCCCGGCTTAAGGTCAAGAAGCTGAAGGACCATCCGCTTCCCTTTTCATTTCGAATCACTCGCTCCTACCGCGTCCTCTTTCGGTAGTGGTGTAATTCTGTGTTGCTAACTCAAACCCATGGCACGAGTCATGCATAACTCTCCTACTACCCCTATCTGTAACGCATCGGCAAAGACCGGAAAGCGAAGGGGGTAATGAATATAAGGTTCTTCCGCGCGAATATGGATCGATAACATCATCGGTTGGCTCGCCGGTATCCGGATCCGCTCGAACAGCGGCAATCGCGTCCGGCGGCATATCGATGAGTTGGTCGTGGAGTTCCCAGGTCCCTTCGAAAGATAAGAGGGCCGATGATTCCGGAAATGGTTTAATCGTGTGACGTTCGTGAACGAGAATAAGGATTGCAGCGTCATGTTCGCTAATGTCACGTAGCGATTCGAACACCTTAGTGACAGGGTTCCAGCCAGAAAAATCAGCCTCGTTCCATTTCTTACCGGTTCGTGCGGAATAGTCCCGGTACATCGCGGCAGTTACCTTCTGCGTAAGATTCACAAAATTCGTGAAGGCACGACGGACGTTAACGGGCGACGGTCTGGCATCATTGAGACATGCGAACGAATCCGTCAAGTCCGCGTACACGAGTTCAACGTCTGATTGACAATTTTCAAGTGCGAGTTTCTTCCGCATAACGTCTGTGTCGGGCGCGAAACCAATCACTCAACCGCCAACGCTAAATAACCGTATCACCGCCCATTTAATAGTTTCGATTGTTACGTCTTTGCCCGCTTCCGCCAAGAAAGTCTTGACCTTGTTCCATTTTGTGTCCGTAACAATTCCGTCAATGAAATCGTGACCCTCCCAAGTGATTCTTTTGATCAGGACAAGGCGTGGTATATCCGGAGAAGCATCTTTGGAGGTTGAGTAAGTGGCCGATCCTTCAACGAGGCCTTTGTCGATCAGCAGCGCTTTATGATAGTTCACCGCGTCGTCGGTATAACCTTCGACGCCGCCGTAGAAGTCTTCAGCTTGAACATTCAGCATTATCAGCCGAATCAACTCAATGTCACGAACCATACTTCGCTTTCTCCCGGACGACGGGTCAGCCGATTCCCCTCAGTAAGTTCGTTGAGAAACGCGCTCCCGCCGCTCGCGTCCAACCATTTGTTATCCCACGTTCCCTGGTTTACTCGGGACGCTTCTTCGCAGAACCATGATTTTGGTGTTGACTCAGTGGCTCTTCGCAACGATGTATTACCTCCTTACTAGTTGGATCGGTTACCACTTCTTTGTAGCGATCGTTGGCTCGATCTATAACCCGTTCAAGATGTACCCATTTCTCAAGTTTCACGAACAGATCTACGCCGAGTTTTCCGATGACAAATGGTTTACCCTTTCCGCCACGCCTACCCTCGTAGTTAAGCGTGACTAACGACGTCACGTCTACCGCAACGGTATGTAAGAACGACCGCGCTGTCGACCCGCAGGAGGGGCAAGACGCCCGAGCGTCGGCTTGAACGTTCGCTCTGTCCTGAAACTCAGTCTTGCACACACCGCAAAGGACGGTTTCCATCTTCTTCCGACCGAAACACATGAGTCAAGATAACCTACTTGAATATTATCAAAACTGCTCCATAATATCGCCACGCGCGGCAGTATGGTAGTTTCGCGCGTTTTCAAGAATACTCTGCTACCTTGGAGCGAGGAGAGACAAGAAGACCAACTGGTAACAAAACGCGGTGAACAACCCCATTGGCAGGTATGCGTGGGAACAACCCTAGGGAGGCTCGGGGGCGAGCCTTCTAACACCCAGAACCTGCCCCTAAAATTTTCTTTTCCCCAGCAACACAGATTTACACCACTACCTCCTCTTTCTATTCGTCGACTCAGATACCGCGTTGTTTGCTACTATCGGCCATCGCAAAGATGTCTACGATTAGACCCGGGTGATGATAAGGTAGCATTTTGTTATGATTCGCATAGTTTCAAACATCCTTCAATGATCAAGCCATTCAAGATTCGCGACATCGAGATCAACCCGCCGCTGATCCTTTCGCCTATGGCGGGCGTGACTGATGTTTCGTTTCGGCGTTTGCTGAAGCGGCGCGGCGGCATTGGGCTGACTGTTTCTGAATTCATTTCGGTCGAAGGCCTGACGCGCAACAATCCGAAATCGAAACGTCAGATGCGTTTCTACGAAGACGAGCGCCCGTTCGCGGTGCAAGTCTTCGGCGCGCAGCCTGAGCGCATGCGCATGGCCGCCGAGATGGCCGAAGAAATCGGCGCGGATATTCTGGACGTGAACTGCGGCTGTCCCGCGCCGAAAGTCGTGAAGCATGGCGGTGGCTCGGGGCTGCTGCGAGATTTGCCGCGACTGGAAACGATTCTGAAAGAAATCAAAAAAGCGATCACGATTCCGCTGACGATCAAGATTCGCGCGGGCTATTCAGACAACGCTATCAACGCAGTCGAGACCGCGAAGCTGGCCGAAGCCTGCGGCGTCGAGCACATCGCCTTGCATGGCCGCACGAAAGAGCAAGGCTATCGCGGCATGGCGGATTGGGATCTGGTGCGCGCGATCAAAGAAAACGTGAGCGTGCCTGTCTCTGGCAGCGGTGATGTCGCTACGATTGAACAGGCGCTCGGACGCTTTCGCGAGACCGGCTGCGATGGAGTCTTGATTGGGCGCGGCGCGATGGCCAACCCGTGGATCTTTCGCCAAATTGAAGACACGATTGCCGGCCGCGACGTTTTTCGGCCGACGCTTGATGACAAACGCGCGGTGCTGCTTGAATACTTTGAGATGCTGCGCGAAGACATGCCGGAGCTGGCCGCTATCGGTCGCATGAAACAACTGGCCGGACAGTTCACGCGCGGACTTCAAGGTGGCGCGCTGTTCCGCACGGCGATCTATCACTCGCATTCGGTGACGGAGATTCTCGATCGCATTTCAGAATACTTCGAAACGATCTCTGCCGGCCGCCAGTACTTTGGCGAAGCCGGCCGACCGGAAATCGAAGCACCGCTGCTGGATTCGTGCGAAGCAGCGGCTGTTGCGTCTTAGAAATTAGTATTTCGTTACACAATTTTCTTCTAACGGAGGCCATCAAAATGAACCGCATCACAGTTCCAGCCACTTTTATTTTCCTGCTTGCGGTAAGCGTCGCCGCCGCCGCGCAACCGCAACATCAAACGCAACCCACGACCACGACCACGCCCACGACACAGGAGCAGGCGTCGCGCAACGCCACCAGAGAAAAGCTGCGCACGTTGCTCGATGCCACGGGCCCTAAGATCAACATCGCTTTCAAGCAGAGTGAGAAGCAGCCCTACAACTTTGTCGGGATCATGAGCACGGGTCTCACAAATGCAGACAGCTTTGAAATCGTTATTTCGGTAAGCGGCCAAGACACGATTCATTTTCGCATCTACCCACATTACAAGGGCGCCTATCTCAACGTCGACAAAGTCAGAGATAGCGCGGGACTGATGCGGCAAATGGTCCGATTTAGCGACAAGAATTTTCTTTATTGGGGTGCGGACGACACGTTTGACATCTTTGCCGGCTACAACTTCACGCTCGAGTCAGGCTTTCCAGATGCATCAATCAGAGTCGTGCTGAACAGCGTCGCGAAACTCGATCAATTCATCGGCGAGATGAAAAGCTCGATCGATTAGGGCCGGACTCGTTTCAGAGAATTTTTCTCGGTGGTTCGAAGCCGGGAAGGGCGACAAGCGGTCTCAATTGTCCTTGCTCACCGTAGTACTTCCCGTGTTGAGCATCACCGGCGCCGGATAACCCTTGCCTCGCGACGCCGCGATGTCGATCACGATCTCTTTTTGATTTTTGGCAGTTGACTTCTTTAGAACCTCGGCCGAGGCGCGGGCGGATTGAGCAACTGCTGCTGGGCTGGCAGACGTTGTCGGCGACGGTGTCGCATTGGCCTTACCAGTCCTGGCGTTCGCCGTCTTTTTCGGATGACGCGACATTGCATTCACGCCGTCCATTGCTTGTGCTCGTTCGTCTTCCGTTAGATCCTTCCAGTCTACTCCGTTCGCCTTGAACACTTCGCGCAGACTTTCTTCGGTATTCGTGTTCTGGCCGTAGACGTCGCGATAGATATGCAGCACGCCGTCCTCAACCACGATCGTTTCATAACGGAGTTCGATTGGAATTAGCTTATTCAGGTTCACTATTCGCGTTCTTGTCCTCTTGTCCAGATACGCCGACATCGTCTCGTCTGACAGTTCCGTGTCCGAAGCCTGAACCAACACCTTCGCGAAGTCTTTCACCTGCGCGTTGGTCATTCCCACGCAGCCGTGCGAAGCGAACGTGCCGATCTTTGCCAGTGGCTTGCCGCCATGAATCAACGAAGGCATGCCGATCGGGATTTTGATCGGCCCCAGCGGATTGAGTTTGCTTCCGGCGCGCACAGTTTCGCCGGGCGTTACATTCATCGAGTCCACCCACGGCGAGTCGGGCGGCGTCCAGGTCGGATTGAAGATGATCAGTTGCGCTTTCCGCAAACCCGTCGGCAGCGGAAACTGCGGATAGCCGATGCCAATTCGGTACGAATTGATCAGCGTGCCATCGTGAAAAACGTCCATGCGAAAGGCGGGGATGTTGACGACGATGCGCGTGTCCTTTGGCACGGCGTTGGGACCGGGCAAGAGAGTCGGCTCTTGCTCCTTTGACGGAATCGCTTCAGCCACTGGTGTAGGAGACGTACTGGCTGCTGGTGTCGGCGCGGGCGTTGCGGCAACCGGCGGTGTCTGCATTCTGGTGCGACAGCCGGACAGTAGCAGGCCCACGGCAGCGACGACTATTATGAATTGAACGACTCTTTTCATCCTGACTTGGATTAGACTCGGCGCACGGCTATCACGCCACGCGGCTGTCCACGAGAGGGTCTTGTGTTAGCCACAGCCACCTGACCCAGTTGGCGCGCTCACGTCCCACGCCCAAGCGTAGCAAGGGGGCGGCTCGGCTTGCCTAGCCGAAAAACTCTCGACAGAGCGGGAGAATTCAGTAATAATTGCGGCTTGCATTCGCAAGTCTCTCCCTGAAGCAGTCCCGAGCAAGCTAGGCAGTGTCGCGGAATCTCAGCATGATTGCTGGAGGAACGAATGGCCGAAGCAGCCGCTAGCGCGCAAAACAAGAGCACCGGGTTCATTCGCGGGCTGGGCCTGCTTGATTCGACAATGATCGTCGCCGGCTCAATGATCGGGTCCGGCATTTTTATTGTCTCGGCAGACATTGCCAGAGAAGTCGGCGCCCCAGGTTGGTTGCTGGTCGTTTGGCTCGTTACGGGTTTGCTCACCGTGATGGCGGCGCTCAGTTATGGCGAACTCGCCGCGATGATGCCAAAGGCCGGCGGCCAGTATGTTTACCTGCGCGAAGCCTTCTCGCCATTGTGGGGATTCCTCTACGGCTGGACACTCTTTCTCGTTATCCAGACCGGAACCGTGGCGGCGGTCTCCGTCGGATTCGCAAAATTCCTGGGCGTGCTGTGGCCGAGGATTTCGGTGGAAAACTACATCGTCTCGCCGATTCGAATCACGTCCGGTTACGCGATTTCGCTTTCCACGGCACAGCTCGTCGGCGTTCTGATGATTGTATTGCTCACTTTCATGAACACGCGCGGATTGAAACTGGGCAAGCTCGTACAGAATGTTTTCACGATTACGAAAACAGGAAGTCTCATCGCTCTAATTCTGTTGGGAGTGTTCCTGGGTTGGAATGCTGACGCGGTTCATTTGAACTTCGGAAATCTCTGGCACGTTGGCGGCAAGTTGCAGGAGGTTGGTCGTGGTCTGACTGCGGCCGCTCCTTTTGGCTTGTTCGTGGGCATTTGCGTGGCGCAAACAAATTCGCTCTTCTCTGCTGACGCGTGGAACAACATCACGTTCACGGCCGGTGAAGTCAAAAACCCGAAGCGAAACATTCCGCTCTCGCTCGCGTTTGGAACCATTCTGGTGATCGCGTTGTATCTTCTCGCCAACGTTGCTTATCTCGTGACCCTGCCCATCGAAGCTATCAAGACGGTGCCTGCCGATCGCGTCGCTTCGGCGACTATGAACGTGATCTTTCCCGGACGCGGCGCCGCAATTATGGCGGTCGCGATCATGATCTCGACCTTCGGCTGCAACAACGGATTAATTCTCGCGGGAGCACGCGCGTATTACGCGATGGCCCGCGACGGTCTGTTCTTCAAATCGTCAGGCCAGTTGAATCATAAGCACGTGCCGGCGTGGGGATTGATCGTACAGGGAATTTGGGCTGCGGCGCTGGTTCTGCCACGCACCATCAACAAAGACGGAACATTCGGATCACTCTACAACGATTTGCTTACCTACGTGATCTCGGCGGCGCTGATCTTTTACATTCTTACCATTCTCGGAATCATCGTGCTCAGACAAAAGCGGCCTGACGCCGAGCGACCGTACAGAGCTTTCGGTTATCCGATCGTTCCGGTGCTCTACATTATCGGCGCTGCCGTGATCACGATCGTCTTGTTCGTCTATCAACCGGCGCAGACCTGGCCCGGACTCGCGATCGTCGCCATAGGAATCCCCGTCTATTTCATCTGGCGGAAAGTGGGAGTTCCTATGCCTGAGCAGGGATCGATTTCCGAGGACGAAGCCAAAGGCGAGTATTAACCGCAACGATGAACGCGGACGTATGAACTAAGAATTAAACTGCGTTCACTGTTGAAATGTTTTCTATTCATCGTTCATCATTCAGCGTTCCGCGTTCATAGTTGTCTAAGATCGAAGCGGAGGTCACTAATGGCAAGTCAACTGTTTAGGACAAAACCCCTCAGCCTTTTGCTCGAAGAGATGAAAGGCGAGAACCGCCTGCGTCGCATCCTGGGACCGGTGCAACTGACGGCACTCGGCGTCGGCGCGATTATCGGCACCGGCATTTTTATTTTGACCGGCGTAGCCGCTCATGACCGCACCGGGCCCGCGCTGATGCTCTCGTTCGTGATGGCGGGACTCGCGTGCGTCTTTGCCGCACTCTGTTATGCAGAGTTTGCTTCGATGGTGCCCGTCGCAGGCTCGGCTTACACCTATGCCTACGCCACGCTCGGCGAACTGTTCGCGTGGATTATCGGCTGGGATTTGATACTTGAATACGCCGTCGGCTCCGCAACAGTCGCGCACGGGTGGTCGGCGCACTTCCAGGAGTTCATTCCCATATTTCACGAGGGTATTCCCTGGATCCCCGCGAAGATATCTGCCCTCTACCATACGGCCCCGTTCAATTATTGTGTGAGCGTCGGGAAGGGATGCCCCCATACGGGATTCGTTCCGACTGGCTCATACTTTGATCTGCCCGCAGTTCTGATCACTTTCATTCTCACCGTGATTCTGGTGAAAGGTATCAGAGAGAGCGCGTCCTTCAACGCGGTCATGGTGGGCGTCAAGCTGGTTATCGTGCTGATGGTGATCGGCATCGGAGTCTTCTTTATTCACACCGCCAACTGGCATCCGTTCGCGCCGTACGGCTACACCGGCGTCAGCTTCTTCGGTCACACACTGTTTGGCCAGACCGCGGAAGGAGGGCAGCCGTTAGGCATGTTTGCCGGCGCCGCGATCATCTTCTTCGCGTATATCGGCTTCGATTCCGTCTCGGTGCACTCTGAAGAAGCGAAAAAGCCGGCACGGGATGTGCCCATTGGCATCATCGCTTCTCTGATCATCTGCACAATTCTCTACATCCTCGTCGCGGCGGTGCTGACGGGAATGGTTCCTTCTAAAGACATTAATATCGACGCGCCCGTCGTGGACGCGTTCAGGCGAGCTGGTTTGACCTGGATGCAGTATCTGGTAGCCGCGGGCGCGATGACCGGAATTACTTCCGTGCTGCTCGTAATGATGCTCAGCCAGCCGCGCGTGATGCTGGCGCTGGCGCGCGATGGGTTGGTGCCGAGAGGTTTCTTTGGCGATATTCACCCGAAGTTTCGCACACCGTGGAAGTCAACAATTCTAACCGGCCTGTTCGTCGCGACGATGGCCGGATTAATACCGCTAAGCATTTTGGCTGAGATGACCAGCATCGGGACGTTGTTCGCTTTCGTGATTGTGTGCGGCGCCGTACTGGTCATGAGGAGGACTAATCCGAATGCCGTGCGGCCTTTCCGCGCGCCCTTTGTTCCACTGGTCCCGATCCTCGGTATTCTTACCTGCCTACTCTTGATGTTCTCGCTGCCGGCTGAAAACTGGTATCGGCTGATCATCTGGCTGCTCATTGGCCTCTTGATCTATTTCCTCTATGGCCGCCGGCACAGCGTGATGTCAAAGCATATTGAGCATGAGATCAAGACGCATGGCATCTCGCCTGCGGGTCAGGCGGTCGCTGATCCCGACGCGCCGCCGAGCAGTCCGGCCGGAGATGTGCACGTGCCGTAGCCTTTGTCTCCTTTGAAGTGCAGAAAGAGGGCTGTGGGACCTTTTGAGATCACGCAGCCCTCCGACTTTCGACAGTCAATTACAGATTTCTGCTCGCCAACACCTCACGCGCGGATTTCCAATTGTTGATTCTAATGAAGACCGCAAGCGATTAACCCCAGAAAGGCTTTAGACTGTGAGTTGTCCACGCTCACGTCTTTCTCTCTCGTATTGGGCCTCAAACGCATTGCGGAGCAATGTGTGGCGCGAAATCACGCGAATCGTTGACTGTGTACCAACTTCGACGAGCCGATAATTTCGCTCGTCCTTAACAAGCTTCAAATTCAATTTATTCTGTATGAGCGCATTTAACACCTCGGCACACTGCCGCACAGATCGTACTACCAGAATTCCATTAAGTACTCCGGAACTCAGGATGATTTGGAGAGCTAGGGGATGAATCTCGCGAAATAACTGTGCGCGCCGCTCAAATCTAACCGCGGTCGCAACGAGCACACTGATCAATTGGGAGCGCAGCGGCTCGGTTAATGCGTCGCCGTTTTTTCCCTGAACGGTCTTATCAAGCCACGTTCGGTAAGCGGCCCGGCCGGTGCTTGGAATCCGCTCTGCCTCACCGTAGAGATCAAAGTCTGCCCACTGACTTTTAGCCGCCACAACAAGTTGTTCCTCACTTGCGGCCTGCAACCGGCTCGTCAGAACTCTAGAGACCAAAGCTTCGTCGTCTATTGACTCGTCAATGTCCTCTGCCAGCGACTCATCTTCTGACTTGAGCATTGCGACCAATTCCGCTCGCGTCCGTCGAAATAGATCCTCTGTGTCGAGGTCCAGATTCTCGACCACCAGTTTTGGAACATAGACAATTACAGGTCGACCTTGTCCAAGCGCAACCGACGCCTCCGAGTCCTTCCCAAACGTGTCGCTCTTCTGCGCCATGTATATCGTCACGGCAGCGCGCCGAAGCATAAGAGCTTCTACCAAACCCTTGCCAATTCTATCGTCTATCCAAGATTGAGTGGGGTTGAAGTATCTTAGCTTCAGAGGCCTGACAATATCTTCTTCGAAAAGCGAGCGGACGAATTGATTCACAGATACAAAATCGGCATCCGTCCTCATTGACGTGGCGACGTAGACATCCATGTGGTCCGCAGATAGACACTGTGCCAAGTTACGTTGCGCGATGTGCTGCGTCTCGCTCATGCGCGCTAATTCGACATCGCTCTTAGGCGCAAGTCTAGCAGCTTCGCGCTCTAGGAGGTCAGCGTCAGGAGCAAAGAGTGGCGAAAACAATCCATGCAGACTGCTATTAAACTTTCGCAAGAGTGAGTCCATTCGCCGTTTGGTCTTTTCGTTCGTGCTTGTCAAGTCGGGTCTACCTTGTTCTCGTGCGGTCTTGGCCAGGGTTTCCAAGAATGTCTTGAGAACCTGACGCTCGGCGGCCTCTTTGCGAACGCGAGCCGCTGATATATAGCCTAGATCTGGAAGCCGTTCATCGCTTATCTCCTCGCTAACATCCCACTCAATTCTTTCAGAATATGAGTCTATAGATCGAGGCTCCAACGGAGCTAGAATTAACTCAACATTTGGCACTGAATTAAGAACTCTGTAGGCCTCTCTAAGTGTACTAAAGAGTTGAACAGCATCATGCTGATATAAAGTGATCTTCTGTTCGAATGAACTGAGGGAACTGAAAGCCTCGGGTCCCAAGTACCGCTTGAAGAAACTCCAGGAAACAGCGCTGACCCCATAATAGACCAGTACGCTATTGAACAGGTCATAAGTTTGCTCCTGGGAAACCGACACTGAAAGTAAGCGTTGCACCTGTTTCTCGGCAGATGTAAGCGACTCTCCGTCAAGATGATTTAGAGTTAGCGGTCTACCCACAAGTTCTACGAGCATTTCCTCAAACTCAAGCCGCTCCCGAGAGTCTTCATTCGTGAATGGCTCCCAAAAAAGAGGGGGAATCTGAAGGAATCTGCAGATCGTGGTCAAAACATCGGGTTTAGGTATGCGTAAGCCTTGTTCAAGGTGTGCGATGGCGGAGCGATTAGTTGCTACTCCGCAATGCGCCGCTAGCTGTTCTTGCGAAAGCTCCTTCTGTTCGCGATGCGCCTTAACTAACTCCGCTAGTTGATTGCGACTGGTGGGCATGGCATGTTGGTTAGAACTAACGCTCTTCTTAGCACGATTACTTCAGGTGGCAATTATAGCTTACCGAACATAATAGTTATTAAAGATCAGTAACTCTTTGATCTTTCCTCTAGCTGTCGCCACCGAATTTATGTTGCGGCTGGCTTTCACTTCAACAATGGTGTATCGACGCTTGTTGGAATAGAGGCCCCTGATGAAGGGAGTTGCAGAATTGCTGAGTAGAATCTTACACCCGCGACTCGTCAACTCGTCGCATACGCTCTTTAGCCGGGTCTGTTCCTCGCGATCGAAACTCGGAAGGTTGTAGCCTGTGAACGAAGAGGTATCCGAAAGTGGATCGTAAGGCGGATCGAGATAAACAAAATCTCCCGGCCCGGCGCCACTCAACGCGTCTCCAAAGTCGTCACTGGACATTTCAATCTTGGCCTCGTTGAAGTACCGGCTTACTGCCCTAATAGCCACCTCGTCAACGATTCGAGGATTGGAGTACTTGCTGAACGGTACATTGAATTGCCCGCGACTGTTCACACGAAACAGGCCGTTGTAGCAGGTCTTGTTGAGGAAGATGATGCGAGAGGCGCGTTCCAATGCAGAAAGCTCGTTGAAGCCGGGTTCTCGATCGAGCGAACGCAACTCATAAAAGTGTTTCTTCGTATTTCGATGTTTGCTTGCATGAGCAATCAATTTCTCGGGCTCTCGTTTTATAACTTGATAACAATTGATCAGTTCCTTATTTGCGTCATTGATTAACGCCATCTGCGGTTGGAGATCAAAAAGCACCGCACCGGCACCAACAAACGGTTCGAAATACAGATCGTATTTGCTCGGAACATACTCTCGAATCTTCGGTACGAGTCGCCGCTTTCCGCCGGCCCATTTCAAAAATGGTCTAAGGTCTGCGTCGCGTTTCGCAGTCCCGCTTACTTCGCGCCTAATATGCTCTGCCGTAGGATTCTTCATTTAGTTGGGATACAGGGTGATATCCTACGCGTGGTAGATACTCAGGCTGTCTTCCGAACTATCACGTCCTTAGCAGGCGAAGGTGTCCGAGATCTCAAAAGATCCACGCCTGATATATATCTCGGTTCGCGACCCCACAAAACTGCACGAGTGGCTGGAAACGCTCGATACTCAATCGGGAAATGCCAGATATTGATTTTGTCGGATGGTATGGTGTCATAGCAGAGATCATCCCATCCAAGCATTTCAGCTAGTCGTTCAATCGCTAGTTTT
>DASZZL010000030.1:0-22272 GCA_035545035.1 Pyrinomonadaceae bacterium | reverse complement strand
AGAAAGGCAAACCGTGTGCTTAGCCGGTTACTGAAATTAGAGAGGCTTCATCCGCCCTTGGTATTGTCGGCATTTCATCCCAGGTGCGACCCTCAAGAATTCTTCCGGCGCGCTTCTTGTTGACCCCACCCCATTGCTTGAAGAAGAAGGGCACGCCAGATCGTTGACACTGGTCGCGAATGTCAACAACCCACTCCTTAGGCATCGGCCTCGCGCCCGGACCCGACTCGCCGCCGACGATCGCCCAGTGAATTCCGCGCAAATCCAGATTGAGAAGCGGTCCCAGAAGCGGCTCAAGAGAAAGAAACTTTACCTGAGCGTTTGTTCTTCGTAGATGATCAATACGGAAAGTGTAGTCTTCACTCTCAACGCTAACTCCCATCCAGATATGAGGTGCCCATGGTAGCTGGGAATCAAGTTCCAACAACCGATCTGATCTCTTAGTGAGTATCTGGTAACGATGCCAGTCGGCTCGTACCATTATGTCGAAAGCTTGAAGGATGAAATCGGCTGGAACGTCCTTATGAAAGAGGTCGCTCATTGAATTGACGAAGATCGTTTGGGGCTTTTTCCAGCGCAGCGGAATCGGTAAAGCTCCGGGGTGAAGCGTGAGGTCGAACCCGTTAACATAGTTGCGCTGCCCCATAGCTCTCAGGCGCAAAGCCATGCGTTCGGCGTAGCAATGCTTGCAGCCTGGACTTATCTTCGTGCATCCCGTTACCGGATTCCACGTCGCCTCTGTCCATTCGATGGCAGAACCTGCGCCCACTTGAAATCGCCCTCCTGCTACTAACTATCGCTGCTAACTATCGCTGCTAACTATCGCTCCATTGACGAATACCGAATGACTTGTATAATCGCTAACGCAATACCGATTCTCGCTTAGGCTGGAAGAGTCCTGTTTTGCTCTCTGACCGCCTCAGCAATGCCTCGCGTCTCCATGATAAAGACCGCTTCGGGAATCTCAAAGGAGAGTCGCTGAATGGCAACAACCTTCAAGCCCAAGACCCTCAAATTTACCTTGCGCGACATAGGATCTGAATTAGTCGATCAACTTTCCAGCGACGTCTACTCAGGCCCGGGGTCAATTCTTCGCGAATTAGTAAAGAACGCATATGACTCCTACCTGGGAGTCGATCAGGACGAACTTGACGATGAAGGGGTTGAGCGCGAGATAGTGATCTCACGCGAAAGAACCTCGAAAAAAGATGGACGACTCATAGTCGCAGACCGCGGAATCGGTCTTACTGTTGACGAACTTAAGGCATTTGTCCAACTCAGCCTGTGTACGAAGCGCGAGGAGCTGGAGAATGCGACCGGCTTCCGAGGGCTTGGATCATGGGCAGTACTCGGCGGTGGCGCAAAGATTGTCGTGACCTCGTACAAGAAAGGAACGCCGTCTGAGTCGCAGCTTATTATTGACGTACGCCGAATCTATAAGAAGATGGCGCCGACCGTCACGCTTGATGACATTCTGAACGATCCAAAATGTATTTCTTTTGGTGAACGACCGGCAGGAGGCGCAATTCATGGGACGGCGGTCGAGATTATTTGCGACGGCCCGCCAACTTTAGTAAATGGTCATGAACTCAATCGGCTATACGAACATACAGATCCCAAAGATCAAAAACTCCGAAACTTGATAGTACAGACATGCCCAATTCCTTTCTCGTCTGAAGGCGGTGCGTACAAACGCATCCGTCAAATTTATGAGCTATCTGGATATATTCCCACCCACCTAAGCTTGGACGGCGATAGACTTGAGCGTGGCCTGCCGGAGGATCTTCCTGAACCTGACATTCACGACATTATGATTGGTACGAAGATCGCGGCCAAGGCTTGGGTTACCACCTCCCCGAAGTATAGCGGCGAGGTTAGAGGAATTGAAGACAAACATTTGCTGGGTGGTTCATCTATCCAACTCATGAAGTTGAACGTTCCTATTGGTGCTAAAGCAATCTACAGCGATGGCGTTGTACGGGCCACCATTCTCAACTGGTATGTCGGTGAGGTGCATATCCTGTTGCGTGATGTACAGCCTGACGCTAGCGGACAGGATTTGCGGGCTGGAACCGTTCGTGACGCATTTATGGAAGCTCTTCAAGGCTTTTACAGAAGACTAGAAGATCAGGCTGAACGCAAGTCGATCGCCCTGAGCATGGCGCGTAAGCTACGCCAAGGAGTGGAAGCAGCTGAGTCAGTAAAGAAAGCCTCCATTTCCCCCGCAGACAAAGCTCAGGAAGAGGCGAAGATCGCTACGGCTATCAAAATTATTGAGTCGACGTCCAGCAGAAAGAAACCTAAGAACACGAAGGAACAGCGCGAGCGCGAGGCAGTGCAAGATCCGCAAGTTCAATCGGCTAGGCATAAAGCCAGAGCTGCCTTGATACAGGAGGGCTGGTTTGCCAAATTCGGTTCAAAGAAAACCAGCTCGAGCAAGAAGAAGAAGGCTTCAAGAAAGGACGGGGCAAGAAAGCAGACGCCGAGTCAGTTGATAACAGTGAGTGAGCTGCAGTCACGCCTCGGACGCGCAATGCCCCGATTTACTGCCATCGGACTAGGTTCGGACCAAATTCAACAAGTCTTTGAAATTATCAACGATCTCCTTTCCGCTGAGTAGGTATTTGGATGGATAGTTTCCAGGAGAGCGAAGCGAAGCAGACGATTCGTCTCTTGATCAGGGATGCTGCTCAATCGTTACACCGGCCCGGCCTAACGTACCTGGGACTGCCGGCTGAGCGAGCGTTAGACATACTGGCGCTTAATGGACTACTAAGGAATGCTATTTCTATCGACAAGAGTAAGGCCGTGCTGGACGAAACCCGCCGGAGTATTGCGAGCATGCGCCTGAAAGAGCGGCAGTTTATTGCTAAGGATCTGTGGGAATACTTGCGCGACGATTATCCCAGCGAGCCTTTGGTTGCAGATGTTTCGTTTTTCGACTTTCTCGGTGGCGGAATTCGGAAAGCTGATCCTTTTGCTGAGGAGATAGCGGGTTTGCGAAGCTACTTTGCGAAGAACGCGCAACATCCTCAGCAGGCATTTGTTCTGGCGTGGACCTACATGCCCCGAGACACAGGCCCACAAGCTTACAAGAGAGCGCTTGGCAAGATCATGCCGCAATCTCTCAGTTCCATAATCGATAAATCTGCTGGCGTGAGCCTCCGCTCGGTCGCTATTAGGTTACTGCTACTGCAGAGCTTGCGCGAACACGGTATGCTGGTGAACGTTTTTCATCACGCCTTGTACAAAAGCGTGATGAGCACACTCATAATCGTGTACAGCAAAGGGGTCGACCCGAATTGTAAATTATTGATGGAAAGTCCCGATACGCTGCTGAGTTCACCTTGTTGTGTTTACAGTCCAGGGTTGCCGACGCCGAGCTTGGTACCACTCGTTCATAATTGAAGACTATTTCTCGCGCGGACGAATATTATGGGCAGAAGTCTTAAGCTTGCAGGAGTAGACCCCGGCATACTTCGGGAACTCTCTGGAATTTATACACCCTTCGTCAAAGCGTTTAAGGAAATGATTAGTAACGCTTACGACGCGGACGCCGACGCTGTTCGAATTCGACTATCTGATAACTACAATCAACTCGAGATTCTTGATGATGGAATTGGAATGACTCCGTTCGAGTTTCGAAGCGAGTTCGCAAAGCTAGGCGGAAGTAAGAAGAAGGTCTCTCGTACAGTTTCTAAAAAGGGGCGTCGCAAGATTGGCAGCAAGGGCATCGGTTTTCTTGCGGTCGCGCGGTACTGTGGTCTGATCGAAATCATTTCGACGACCTTGAGAAAACATCGGGGCAAGATTCACCACAAGGGTCACAGAACCACGCTTGATCTAATAGCGTTCTTTGAAGTTCCAATTCCTTGCAACTTACTTTCAGGCCGGTTGAAAATCACGTCGCTAACGCTAGTTACTGCTGGTAAGAGAAAACAGCTACGCTCGTCGGATTTTGTGCTCGCATCAAGTGGACGAGTTAGGATCATCAAAAACAAGAAGCGAGCGTACTCATCAGATATGATCGAAATTCGGTATTCTCTGGATTGTCGCAGTTTAGAATTCAAGGCGGTCATTGATTACGATTATCTTCTGAGCCTTGAAAACAAGAGGGATCTTTCACAGCTCTCCGACTTCTGCGTGCTGGACGTCTATCCTCTCGAGAAGAACGATGAACGGGTAAAACAGCAATACACAAGGATCACCCTGAGAGGATTGAAGGATTTTGTCATTCGTGATCTAAAAGCTCCGAAGAAATCAGGACGGGTAAGAAACGTCGAGTCAGACTCTGGCCTGGAGCGTTTTGTTTGGCATCTGCGGCGCTGCACGCCAATCAAATATGACCTGCCCACACCCATTCAAGAGATGTTCGGCGGTGACAATTTAGAATCGCGACGAATTAAAGCTATCAATCGCCCGGTCTTCTCTGGCCCTGGCCGCGAAGACCTGGAATTAAGACGGCCTGTTTGGGGAGGGAATCCGGAGCGAGAGTGGGTGCCGGGAAAAGATATATCGATGCCGGTCAAGATTGATCAAGAGGGATTGCGAGCACGAGGTTATATATTGGGTCACAGTGAAGCAGTATTCCCCGCAGAGTATCGCGGTATCGCGATCCGCGTTCGAAATGTGCAAATAGGCGCTCCAGGATTTTTCGGATTGGAGCAAACGCTCACCGGCGCCTCACGCGCTATGCTTTCGCAAATCACTGGTGAGATCAATGTCTTCGATGGCCTCGATGCGACGGACGCGCTCAACCCAGGCCGCGACAGCTTTTATGAAGAGAACCTGCATTACAAGATCCTGAGAAGACACATTGTCGGCGATGGCGAGGCCGCAACGGGATTGCTTGGGGTTGTCATTAAGGGAATGCTGGAAAGACTGCAAGTGCTCTCCGCGGTAGAGTCAAATCTCTCCAGAGCCAACAACTACAGAAGTGCGTTGCTGAATCTCTCGATGGCAATCAATCACTACGGAACGAATTCAAATGGCGGAGTAGATTTGCGAGGCTTCTTCGCTGACTCATTGAGCGCTAATGGGCTAAGCGAGCGTGAAGACTACGATGTCCTACCCGGTCCTCGTGTTGCAGGTTTCCGTGTCAAAGCCCAACCTGAACTGGAGCAGGAACACTTCATCGACTTCGGCAGTAGGACAGTCTATTTTAACTTCAAACACGAACGCTGGAGCAATCGGATATTCGTATTAGGGCAGCATTATGAAGTGGCGCCAAAGATGGGGAGTAGTAGCGACCCTCTCTGCGAGATCGATACGGCTGAGAGAAAGGTTTACATTAACTGGGGGCACCCGCTCCGCCAGCAAATGGGCGATGTCGCGTTTCTCAAGTCATCCGTGGCGTGGAAGCTTTCTTATCACGCTTGTCGGGGAAACATCGAAGCAATGATGGACTTAGCGTTGAACCTTCTCACCTTCAATGGAGTGTGACGTGAGTAACGCATCTGGTCTGGATTACCTCAAGAAGAATTGTTCGAGTCGTGACCGCATCCTCCTTGTCAATCCACCAGTAATCGAGAGTCGCTATCAGTGGGTTCGCTGGAATCAACCGCTGGACTTACTGAAACTAAGCACGCTTTTGAAAATGCAATTCGATTGCGACGCCAAGCTCTACGACTTCATGCTCCCAGTAAATAATAAGGTACTCAGAACCGCAAACAAACCAGACAGTAAAATCGTAGCGAATGGCCATGCATTCAGCCTCTGGCGTTATGGCAACAGCGAAGCAGATTTCTCAAAGTGGTTGGACAAGGTAACGGCCTCGTGGCGTCCAACTCAGATATGGATTACATCGTTAACCAGTTATTGGTGGAAAGGCATCGCGAACACAATAGCCAGGCTGAAGAACAGATACTCGGATATTCCAATTATGCTTTATGGTAGATACCCGCAACTTGAAAATGCTCATGCCGCACTGCACTCATTCGCTGACGTATTGATTACAGATGAATTTGATCTTTGCGACTATTCGGCAGATTTTGATTTGTATGAAAATCAAAAGCCCAGCTTCTGTGCGCTGGACGTAAGATCACAGACTTGGGTTCAAGAAGCGGCCGAGCAGTTTGCTGATGGTGTTGCCAACTTTGTCTTCTTCAACGATCCGCTGGTCAGTAACCGTGATGACTTCTGTGAGCAGATGGCTTCATTTTTGAGGCTGAATCTCAAGAGTAAGACGAATCTCCGCCCGAGGCTTTACGCCTTATGCGGTCTTTATCCGAGCGCGTTTACTCGGAAGGTGGCAGAGATGATGCATCAAGTCGGATTCGTCGAACTACATTTTGAATATGAAACTGAAAGAGAAAATCTAGATCTGGATTCATACAGGCAGGTGAAAGAATCTTTTGAGAAGGTGGGCTATGATCTGCAACCTGATCAGGTTTCCGGGTTTGTTTACATCGGTCTGCCAAGCGACAATCTGGAACGAATAATCAAACACACCTTGAACCTATTCGAAGTGTTTGGTTCTGTCATTCTTAAACCTTGGACGCCTATGCCCGGCTCACAGCTGTACGAAACACATAAGGATCAAATTGAAACGGACCGGATTGAGCTACTGAGTCCGCATGTCTTCCCTTTCTCTGCGGTAAATGGCATTACAGCAAAGGAGTACGAAGAGTTGTATGTTCTCGTTGCGGCTCTAAACCAAAAAGTACGCAGCCGCGCCTTTGATTCCTTCCCAGGAACCCTGGCATATGAAATGATAAGCAGAAGCCTCGACAAAAAAGTGTGGAGTTTGCCGGCATGAAGAAAGCGCTTCTGATTAGTCCGCCAGTATATGACACCCAGTACTGGGAGCGGTGGAGTATGCCTCACGGACTCCTGAAGGTCGCCACATTTCTGAAGAATTCGGGATATGAAACTCGACTGATAGATTGTCTCGCATGTCCTGACGGGAAAAAGAAGCTCCGAATGAAGAAGAAGGAGTTGGTGCAGATTGGTACGAGCGAACGACGGAGCGCGCGGGGTGTGAGCGCGAGGCTTCCGAGTGACGTTAAGGTTATTTACAGCTTTGGCAAAACCGTTGAAGAACTGAAAGACGAGCTAAGAAGCAATGTGTTCTTTTCATGGGTGCCCGACGAAGTTTGGATTACCTCAATAATGAGCTATTGGTGGGAGTCCACTCGGGACGTAGTCAAGGTTTGTCGACAGTATTACCCAGATGCGGTGATTAGAGTTGGCGGGATTTATCCGACCCTCGCTCCGGATCATGCCGCCAAGAATTTGGGATTGCCGGCGCCTCTCGTTATTTCAGGGGAGAGCCTTGACCTGAGAGACCAGGCACAGTTGTCTCGTCACCTCATTGTAAAGGGAGAGATTCCTTCAGCTAACGATTTGCCGCTTGATCTTGAACTTTATTCAGAAGCCGGCACTGCCCATCCAAGCTACACGATCCTAACAACTAGCCGTGGGTGTCCTCGTGACTGCGAGTACTGCGCAGCGTATGTACTCAGCGGGCGGAAAGTGCGCGCACGTAATGCGAATTCTGTTATCGAAGAAATTGGCGCGAAGTATGAGCAAGGCGTAAGAGACTTCTGCTTTTACGAAGACAACCTCTTGATGGCTAAGAAGAATTTTCAAGAAATTCTCGAAGGCATTATTGAAAGGAAGAGAGAATGGAAAGGCATTGAACTTCATTCTCCGGAAGGATTGGAGATTCGTCTCGTCGATTTCGAGCTGGCTAAGCTGATGAAGGAAGCCGGATTTCGGCGCATATATTTGCCATTGGAATCCATAAACCATGACTTCATTGCAAAGTTTGAGCGGAACTTCTACAACCTACAGCATTTTGACTTGGCCGTTAGCGCTTTCGAACGGGCCGGGTTTACCAAGCCACAGGACATTAATGTCTTCGTGCTCTTCGGATTGCCTGGCGAAGACCTTCAGCACGTCTACGACACCGCTATTTACGCGGCCAATCGCGCCGGGTCAGTAATTCCAATGCTCTTCGCACCGGTGCCTGGAACTCCGTTGTTCGAGAAGCTCAGGTCCTACATCGATGAACGTGGCTTCGATTTTCAGGATCTCAATGGGAAGCTGCTTCCTTTTCTTGAGTACAACCGGAGAGAGATGCGAGGAAGATACGACCTGAAAGTCGAGGACTACTACGATGTCGAAGCCTTCATGTTTCGGCTAAATCAGAAAGTGCGAGAGAAGACTTTCCGGCCCGGTGCTGAAACTCGTGTCAGTCAAGCTTTCAGAAAAGTGTTTGTGAACTACGAGACCGTTTTCGATGGCAAGACGCGAAAAGCTCGCGCTCAGGATCAATCGGCCAATTCAGATCCTTCAGAACTCATAACCGAGTTTCATGGCGGTGGCGAGAGTACTAAGAATCGGAAGTTGCGCAAGAATACAAATCTGCCAGTCATTCGAGTAGCTTAGACTATCGTGAGTCTCGTCGGCCGGCTCCATAACTTTCACAACCCCTATGTTGACGCCTAATCAATCTAGTCAGAGCCGGTGGGATTGAGGGCGGCCACCACCAACGCGCGCAACGCAATTTGGTAGGCGCCTTTGGGATCCGTCTGAAACGGCACTACCGCGTAATGAATCTTGGCGCCGGATGCGTTGAGAAAACCGTGATATGCAACGTAATGCTTGCCGGCAATCAGAGAGCCGAGCGTTGAATGCAGTCCCGGATCAAGAAAGACAACGTAAATTGCGCCGTCGTTCGGACGCGGGAGCGTGCCTTCTTTGAACATAGCCGTCAGCACTCTCTGGATCTCGAGGTCGTTGATGTTGCGGTCGCTGGGAACGTCCAGCTTCTCCTGACTGGTCGTGGCTCCGAACAGATTCTTTATTCCCGATTGATCCAGCTCATCCAATTGAGCATGATCGCGGATGTTGGCGAGCAAGCTGCTTAGCTGTGGCTCTCGTGATCGCTGTGCTGGTTCCGCCCAATGGCTTCCCAGAAAGATGCTGTGCTGCTGCAGCTCGGCGATCGGCCCGCCCGGTTTGGCGACGCCGTGCAGCGGGGCAGATGCGGGCTTGATAATGAAAGACCGGCCCCCGTCTTCGTTGATAACAACCTGTTCGCGCTCGTCGGGTCGCTCCTGAGGCCAAGGCTCTTGTGCCTGGACAGAGGCTGCGAATGCGACGATGACCAGAACGATCAAATTGAGTTGCATAATTAACTCCCGCGAGGCTAACTGTCACCCGCTTGCTTCGGCAAGCGGTTCCGTACTCAGCGTTCACTACGGCGTGATGACGTTCAGCATAAAATCGTCCACGACAAAAGAAGTTTTCAGACTCGCGTTTTCAACGCCAATCAAATAGATCTGAATCGTTTGTCCTTTGTAAACCGCGAGATCGAATGACACCTGCGTATAGCCGGCGCCGGCGTTGAGATTCGAGTAGGTGGCCAGCGTCTGTAGCACCGTTCCCGAAGAATTTCGCACTTGCACCTTCAGCGTGTCATTCGCCTTGGTGGTCGAAGTCTCCAGCGTGTCGATGTGCAGCCAGAACGAAAGCGTCGCCTGCGTCGCGGTCGATGGCACGCTGACCTGTTGCAAAATCGTGTCCGTATGCGCAGAGCCGTAACCATCCAGCCAGGCTTTCCACGATCCGGTGTGGGACGCTTCGAAACTTGAATTGTCGATGACGCCTGAAGTCACGGTCCACGGCGCCGCATTCGACGATCCATTTTCAAATCCGGGATTGCCGAGCAACTGCTGCGTCGTGCCGCCGCCACTCGTCACCGTCAAGTTGATCATGGTGGCGCGCGTCAGTCCACCGCCTGAGCCGTTGACGATAACAGTGTAAGTTCCGACAGGCGTCGCCGAGCCGACTGAGATTGTTAGAGTCGATGGACCCGCGCCGGGCGCGGCGATCGATGATGGGCTGAAGCTCGCTGTCGCTCCCGTCGGCAATCCCGACGCCGCAAGCGCAATTGCCGAATTGAAACTTCCTGACAGGGTCGTCGTGATCGTCGACGTGCCTGAGGTCCCACGCGCAATCGTCAGTGCTGACGGTGATGACGAGATCGCGAAGTCGGCAGACGCGCCGCCTGAACTGGTGGCATTCAGCGCAAAGTCATCAACAACAAAAGAAGTTTTCAGGCCCGCGTCTTCAGTGCCGACCAGAAAGACTTGGATCGTCTGTCCCTTGTAAGACGTGACATCGAAAGAGACTTGCGAATACCCAGCGCCGGCATTCAAATTCGAATACGTCGCCAGCGTCGCCAAAACCGTGCCGGATGAGTTGCGCAGCTGCACCTTCAGAGTGTCGTACGCCGTAGTCGTCGTAGTTTCCGCCGTGTCGATGTGCAACCAGAACGAGAGCGCGGCTTGCGTCGCGGTTGACGGAATACTGACCTGCTGCAAGATGCTGTCGGTGTGAACTGAGCCGTACCCATTCAGCCAGGCCTTCCACGATCCTGTGTGCGGCGCTTCGAAAGCTGAGCTGTCGATGACGCCCGAAGTCACAGTCCAGGGCGCGGTGTTCGACGATCCATTTTCCAATCCGGGATTGCCCAGCAACTGCTGCGTCGTGCCGCCGCCGCTGGTCACCGTCAGGTTGATCGCGACGGAATGCGTCTGTGCGCCGCCTGCGCCGTTGATGACGACGTTGTAGGTGCCGACCGGGGTTGAAGCACCGGCGGAGATAGTCAAAGTAGATGAGCCTGCGCCGGGCGCGGCGATTGATGTGGGATTGAAACTAACCGTCGCCCCGGTAGGCAAGCCAGACGCCGAAAGCGAGATCGACGAATTGAAGTTTCCTGAAAGCGTCGTCGTAATCGTTGACGTTCCCGATCCGCCCTGGCTGATCGTCAAAGACGATGGCGATGAAGAAATCGAGAAGTTTGGATTGAAGATGATGTCGATGATCGGATGCAGTTCAATGCCATTAGGCGCGAGACCTTCCTGTCCTTCCAGATGATCGAAAAAGCCCACACCGGTAATTTGCACCGGCACATTGGCCGCTTGGAAAGTCGTTGTCGCTGTGAACATCGCGTCAAACTGCGCGCGCGCGTGCGCAATGCCGGCGGCAAAAGGGCTACCTGGTCCGACGCAACTCGGCGACGGAATTTCCGCAATCATCGTGTGTCCCGCGCCATCCGTGAGCACCATGTGATAGTCGGAATCGTACGCCAGCACATACTTAGTCAGCGTGGCATTGATCACCCAGACCGTCGTTTCCGTTGGCCGCACGCGATTGTTGTCGGGCAGCGAGCCGGGCGTGGCGATCGCTGAAAGGTTGCTGATCGTCGTGGCATTTACTGAGCTGAGGCTTACCAGTGAAGCATCCGGATCGGTGCCGGTCTTCACCGACCAGCGCTCGACTCCGCACTGCGCGAAAGCGCGACCGGGCAGAAGAATCACCAGGACGATGCAGAAAAACGATATGTAAGACAGTCGCTTCATAACTAATATCAAGCCGGTTGCGGGACAATGGAATGATCTTCCTGAGCCTTGTCGAGGCAGCTTCTCAAATTTTCCGCCAGCGCGCCCACGTGCGGTTCTTTGATGATGTTGATGTGATTGCCGGGAATCTCATAGGTGTCGATGCTGCCCTCGACTAATTCTCGCCAGCCGTCGTGCAAGTCGTAATCAGCGGTCAGGTCGCTGGCGAGGAAAAGCGTCACGCTGCCGGAATAGGCTTGCGGCACGTAATCCTTCACAGCGGCAAAGTTGATCTCTTCGATATTCTTCAAGACCGGAGGCAGTGGCCGGCCGACGCGTTTGTAGATCTTGTAGGCGCGACGATACAACTTGTGTTTGATTTTTTCCGGAGCGTACCGGAGCTTGTTGAGCAGATAACCAACCTTTTCGCGCGCCCCGAGTTGGCACAGGTTATCGATGTGCGACTCTAACTTCTTCGCGTAGCGCGTGACGCGCTGACGCAAAGTGCCTGAACCCGGCAAGAGTTTGAAGTAACCGGCGGGGTAAGTATCGAGCAAAGCCAATAGCGCTACCTGCTGTCCTTCGGCTGCAAGTTGGCAGGCCATCTCGAACGTGATCGTGCCGCCGGACGAGCGACCGCCGATTAGGTAAGGTCCTTCGGGCTGCACGTCGCGCATCTCTTCAATGTAATGCGCAGCCATCTCTTTGATCGTGGTGTGCGGCTCTTGCTTGCCGTCCAAACCCTTCGCTTGTAATCCGTAGAACGGCTGATCGGGCCCAAGCAGCCGCGCGAGATCGCGATACTCAAGCACGTTGCCGCCGGCCGCGTGGACGCAAAAGAATGGCGGACGCTTGTCGCCACCCTGGATCATCACCAGCGAAGACCACGGCGCAGGCCAGCCTTCTTCGCGCAGCACGCGCGCCAGTTGTTTGACAGTCGGCGCCTGGAACAACGTCGCCAGGGGAAGATTTCTGCTGAACGACTCTTCGATTTGGGCAAACAGACGTACCGCCAAAAGCGAGTGTCCGCCGAGTTCAAAGAAGTTATCGTTGACGCCGATCGAATCAATGCCCAGAACTCTCTCCCAGATTCTCTTCAGTTTCAGCTCCAACTCATCGGCGGGCGCGCTGAAACTGGTCACCGTGGTCGGCTTGGCGCCGTTGGTCGAAGGCAGCGCGAGGCGATCGACTTTGCCGGTGGGCGAGAGCGGCAACGATTCGAGCACCACAAAAACCGACGGGACCATATGGTCGGGAAGTCTCTGTTTCAGGAAGTCGCGCACTTCATCAATTGCAATCGATCGATCTTCACAAGGCACCAAATACGCGACCAGATGCTTGTCGCCTTCATCTCTGCGTGCGACGACGACGGCTTCGCGAACCGATGGATGCTCGGCCAACGCCGCTTCGATCTCGCCCAACTCGACGCGGAAGCCGCGCACTTTGACTTGATTATCGATGCGACCGACGAACTCGATCTCGCCGGTTGCGCGATAGCGAGCCAGATCGCCGGTTTTGTAGAGCCGCGCGCCGGGCACAGTCGAAAACGGATCGCGAATGAATCGCTCGGCGTTGAGTTCGGGACGATCGAGATAACCATGCGCGAGTCCGTCGCCGCCGATGTAAAGCTCGCCCGGAACGCCGATGGGCGAGGGACTCATCCAGGCGTCGAGAATGTAAACAGAAGTGTTCGAGATCGGATAACCGATCGGCACTGAGCCGTTGACCTTCGCGAGATCTTTTAGCGGATAGCAGCAAGTGAAAGTCGTGTTCTCAGTTGGGCCGTAACCATTGATCAGACAACAGTCTTTCAGCTCCTCAAAAACTTTCCGCACATGCGGAACGGACAGAACATCACCGCCGGCAAGCAACTGGCGCAGGCCCCGCAAGTCATCGAGATGATTGTCGACCATCAGATTGAACAGCCCCGCGGTTAGCCACAGCGTCGTCACGCGATATCGCTTGAGCGCAAGACCTAACTCTTGCAACGAAGCTTTTGCGGACAGCATCAGCGCGAGCCGCGCGCCGTTCAGCAGGCTCCCCCAAATCTCGAACGTCGCCGCGTCAAACGAGACGGGCGCGAACTGCAGGAAGACTTCATCAGGCGAGAAGCTCGCATAGTTTGTATTCTTGACGAGTCGCACGACGTTGCGATGTTTCACCGCTACGCCTTTAGGCTTTCCCGTCGAACCCGACGTGTACATTACGTATGCCAGATTGTCCGCGGTCGTTGCTATCTCCGGATTGCTCTGACTCTCCCGCGCAATTTCCTCCGACAACTCATCAACGCAGATCATTTCCGCAGCGCTCGGCGGCAAATTCTGGAATAGGGCGTTTTGCGTCAGGAGCACCGGCACGCGCGCGTCTTCGAGCATGAACTTCAGGCGCGCTTGCGGGTAATCGGGGTCGAGCGGCACGTACGCGCCGCCGGCTTTCAAGATGCCAAGCAGAGCCACGATCATCTCAGGTGAACGCCCGATGCAGATGCCCACGCGCGTATCAGGGCCAACTCCGCGTCTCTTCAAATAGTGAGCGAGTTGGTTCGCTTGCGAATTGAGTTCACGATAGTTCACTCGCCTGTCTTCACAAATCAGCGCCATGGCGTCAGGCGCACTTTCAACTTGCTGCTCGAACAATTCCTGAACGCATCTGTGGGCTGGGTAATCGGTTTTCGTGTCGTTCCACTCAACCAACAACTGTCGGCGCTCGCCTTTGCTCAAGAGCGGCAACTGGGAAATTCTCTGTTCCGGATTTGCGACGAGGCCTGCGAGCAAGTTCTGAAAATGGCCCATCATCCGCACGATCGTTTCAGCTTCGAAAAGATCGGCGTTCCATTCGAACAAGCACACCAGTTGCCCGTCTCGCTCGACAATGTCCAGAGTGAGATCGAAGTTTGCCCTCGTGTTGCCGACGCGAAAGTGGCTGACAGTCAGTCCCGTAAGTTGCAGCGGCGGCAGCTCTTCGCTTTGCAGCACGAACATCGCCTGGAACAACGGGTTATGTTGGAGCGACCGATCGGGTTGCAGTTCTTTCACCAGTTGCTCGAACGGCAGGTCCTGATTCGCAAACCCGCCGAGCGCGGTTTCTTTCACGCGGCGCAGCAATTCGCGAGCCGTGGGATTGCCGGTCAGACTTGTGCGCAGCGCGAGCGTGTTTATGAAGAGCCCAATCAAGCCCTCGGTCTCGGGCAACGAGCGTCCGGCGATTGGCGTGCCGATGACGATGTCTTCTTCGCCGCTGTAGCGATAGAGCAGAAGCTGGTACGCAGTCAGCAGCGTCATGAAAAGCGTGACGTTTTCTTTCTGACACAGCAACTTCAGATCGCTCGTGAGTTGTTCCGACAGACAGATTTCGTGCTGCGCACCGCGAAACTCTCGATAAGCTTGCGCGTTTGGCCGAGAGTGATCTGTCGGCAACTCCAGCACTGGAGGCAACGTTTCGAATTGCTGCTTCCAATACGAAAGTTGCGATCCATAGGCGTCGCTTCCAAAACGTTGGCGCTGCCATTGGGCGTAATCAGCGTATTGGATCGGGAGCTCCGCTAGTGGCGACAGCTTGCCCGCCAGAAACGCTTCGTACAGCGCCGTCAATTCCTGATGAAAGACACCGACGGACCAGCCATCGGTGACGATGTGGTGCATGGTCACGAGCAGGATGTGTTCGCGCGCGCCGAGTCGCAGCAAGATTGCTCGAATCAATGGGCCGCGAGCGAGATCGAAAGGGCGCATTGCTTCTTGTTTCACCCGCCGCCCAGCTTCCAGTTCGCGCTCTGATTCCGGCAGGTCGCGCAAGTCGATAAGCGGAAACTCAAGCGATAAGTGCTCCGTAATTACTTGCCGCGGAGTTCCACCGACTAGTGAAAAGGTTGTTCTCAACGTTTGGTGGCGCGCCACGATGAAGTTCAGCGCCTGCTTCAGAGCGGCGACGTCGAGTGTGCCGGTTAACCGCGCGGCGGTCGGCGTGTGATAGATCGAAGAGCCGGGCATTAGCCGATTGAGAACCCAAAGACCTTGTTGGTTGTATGAGAGCGGCGCTGAGTCACAGTCCGCCGCGCGCGGAATCGACTGCGCCACGGTGGCGCGGCGTTTCTTCTTCAGCTTGAATTCAAGCAGCGCCAGCTTCGCAGGCGAGAAACCAGCCAGGGATTCGCTGATGATTACGTTGGCGGACATGCTTGTTTTCGGGAATCAGACCGCGGCGTAGTGCGCGTATTCGATTTCGTTTTGGGCCAGCTCTGCGGCCAGCCGTTGTTGTGCTTCAACCTCCGAAAGGTCGGCCACTTCTTGAACCAGCAGGGCCAGATCACTTTCCTGTTCTTCGCGCGGGACACGCTCTTCGAGCAGCGCGGCGAGTTCAGCGATCGTCGGCGACCTGAGGACATCGACCATGCCCAATTCAATCTTCATCGTATGGCGCAGGTTCGAAACGACGCGAGCGGCCAGCAGTGAATGTCCACCCAACTCGAAAAAGTTGTCATGAACACCGACGCGATCGAGCTTTAAGGCATCGCACCACGCGCTCGCTAACAGCGCTTCCATTAACGTTCTGGGCGCGACAAAGCTTTCACCGGCTTCCGGCCGGACTTGCCGAGGTTCAGGCAGCGCGCGCCGATCAATCTTTCCATTTGGCATCAGCGGCAAGGCTGCGATCGTTTCCAGCGCCGCCGGCAACATGTACGAGGGCAGTTTCGCTTTTAGAAAGTTGCGCAGTTCCGTGGCCGTTGGTTGCGATTCGTGCGTTGGCACGACGTAAGCGACCAAACGCTTGTCGCCCGAATCGTCCTCGTGCAGAACTACGACGCTGTCCGATACGCATGGATGACTTCTCAGCGTCTGCTCGATTTCTTCAAGCTCGACGCGAAAGCCGCGAATCTTGATCTGATTGTCGACGCGCCCCAGGAATTCGATGTTTCCGTCGGTTCCGTAGCGAACGAGGTCGCCGGTCCGATACAGTCTTGCGTTTCCGTCTTTGCTGAACGGATCTGGAATAAATTTTTCCGCAGTTAGTTCGGGCCGATTATGATAGCCTCGGGCCACGCCGGCTCCGCCGATGTACAGTTCGCCCGGGACTCCGATCGGAACAGGCCGCCGCAGTTCATCCAGAACGAAAACCGTCGTATTCAGAATTGGCCGGCCGATCGAAACGTTTTGCCGTAAACCGTTTGTATCCTGTCGCCCGAGATCGCACATCGTAGCGACGACGGTTGTCTCAGTTGGGCCATAACTGTTCACCAGCCGCACAGATTCGCCCGCGAGTCTTTGCCAGATACGAACGCGTTCAAGCAAGGCTTTCTCGCCACCGATGATCACCAGACGTACGGACGTGGGCAGCGTCACGCCTTCTCGATCCAGCGCGTCGGTCAGTTCGTGCCAGTAGGCCGTCGGCAGATCCAGGACAGTCACTCGCCATGCGTCGCATTGCTTCAGGAAGTCGGGCGGTGAACTGATCATGTCATCCGTTCGCAAAACCACCGTGGCGCCGCGAATAAGAGGCGGATAGATTTCTTCGGCGCTCAGATCGAAGCAGAGCGAAGCGAATTGCAGGACACGATCGCCAGGATTGATTTCATACGCTGCAACCGCGGCCTCGACAAAATTCACGAGCGAGCGATGCTCGACTTCGACGCCTTTGGGATTTCCCGTCGAACCAGAGGTGTAAATTATGTAGGCGAGATTCTGCGGAGTAATTTCAATCGCCGGGTTCTGTTCACTTTCCTGCGCGATGATTTCCCCGTCAGCATCGACGCGAATCATCTGGGCGCCGCACGTCGGAATGTCTTTGACCAAACGATCCTGCGTCAGCAAGAGCGTCAGACCGGCATCCCCGATCATGAAAGCAATTCGCTCACGCGGATACGTGGGGTCGAGTGGCACGTATGCGCCGCCGGCCTTGAGCACGGCGAGAATGCTGACCAGCATTTCGAGCGATCGTTCGACACATACGCCCACCAGGATTTCCGGCCCCACGCCTAGCTTTTTGAGATAACGTGCAAGCCGGTTCGCTCGGGCGTTGAGTTCACGATAGGTTAGTTGCTCGCCCTGGAATTCCGCGGCAATGGCTTCGGGTGTCCTGGCAACCTGCGCTTCGAAGAGTTTGTGAATGCAGGCGTCATTCGAGAATTCGGCCCCGGTGTCGTTCCATTCAACCAGCAGTTTCTGGCGTTCTGATTCGCTCAGCAGTGACAAGTCCGCGATGCGCTGCGTCGGATCCGCGACGACGGCCGCCAGCAAATTCTGAAAATGGCCGAGCATGCGCTCGATGGTCGCCGGCGCGAACAAGTCGCTGTCATATTCGAACGAAACCCGGAGTCGATCCGTCTCCTCCTCGACTTCCAGGCTAAGATCAAACTTGGACGTGACGCTTTCCAACTTCAGTGGCGTCAACGCCAATCCCTCAACCGCGAGATCCGGCGCGGGAGTGTTCTGCATCGCGAACATCACCTGGAACAACGGCGACCGATCGATCTTGCGTTCAGGGTTCAGCTCTTCTACCAACTTTTCGAACGGTAGATCCTGATGCGAAAAGGCGCCCAAAACCGTCTCGCGCGTGCGAACGAGAAATTCACGAAAGGTTGGATTGCCCGAAGCGTCGCCGCGAAAGACCAGCGTGTTTACGAACGCCCCGATCAGATTTTCAGTTTCGAGCATCGTGCGACCGGCGATCGGGGAGCCGACGACGATGTCTTCCTGTTTGCTATAACGAAACAGCAGTGCTTGAAAAGCCGCGAGCAGGGTCATGAACAACGTCGCGTTCTCACCCTGACTCAGCATCCTGATCGAGTTGCTAAGCGCGTCCGACAGCGAAACCGAAAGCTGCGCACCGTTGCAGTTTCGGGTCACCGGCCGCGAATAATCTGCCGGAAGATCCAGCGCCGTCGGCGCATCCGCCAACTTCTGTTTCCAATAATCGAGTTGTCGGGCGAGCGTTGGGCCTTGCAGCCAGCTCCGCTGCCAGAGGGCAAAGTCCGCGTATTGAATCGGCAACTGAGGCAAAGCAACGGAACGATCGCCGGCTGCGCTTTGATAGAGCGCGGCGATTTCGCGAAGTAGCACACCAACCGACCATCCATCGCAGATGATGTGATGGACGGTGATGAGCAAGACGTGTTCAGCTTCGCTCAGCTTCAGCAGTTTAGTCCTGAGCAGCGGTCCGCGACTGAGGTCGAAGGGCTCTTCGGCTTCAGCCGCAAGCATCCGATCAATCTCAGCCTCCCGGTCAGCAGGCGATGCCGACGCGAGATTTGAAACCCCAAGCGCGAGCGGCATCGACGGCACAATCACCTGCACCGGCGAACCCTGCTTCATGACGACGTTGGTGCGCAGGACTTCGTGGCGCGCGACGATCGTCTCGAGAACGCGCTGTAACTCCTGAATATCGAGCGCGCCGGAAATCCTGAGGGCTGTGCGGACGTTGTAGACTGAGCTGTTTGGTCCCGCCTGATCGAGCAGCCAGAACTGTTGCTGAGCAAATGAAAGCGGCACTGTTCCGTCACGCGCAACGGGTTCAATTAATCGAGGGAGCGCATCATCATTTTGCCTGTCTACGCTTTCAAGGCTGCCCACCAACAGGGCGACCGTCGGACAGTCGAACAGCAAACGCAGTGGTATTTCGATTGCCAACTCGCTGCGCATCCGCGCAATGACCTGAGCCGCCAGCAAAGAATGCCCACCCAGCTCAAAGAAATTATCGTTAATGCCGACGCGCTCGACGCGCAACACTTCACGCCAAATCGTAGCGAGTCGTTTCTCAATTTCATTTCGCGGCGCAAGATATTCGCCGGACAGTTGCGGTCTCGCCTGAGCTGGATCGGGCAAAGCCAGCCGGTTCACTTTTCCATTTGCCGATAAAGGCAACGCGTCCAACATCACGAACACTGACGGAACCAGGTAATCAGGCAATCGAGCGCTCAAAAACGCGCGGAGGTCGCTCACGGTTGGCGGCGCGCCCTCGCCGACGAAGTAAGCAATCAATCTTTTCTCTGCGGGAGGAGCGATCACGCCCTCCCTATCGACCACCCCAGACGGGCTGCCCGTCTGGGGACCCCGGTTGGTCAGGCTACTGCCGTTGCTTTCGTCGCGCGCAACGACAACGCATTCGCGAATCGCCGGATGACCGGCGAGAGCAGTTTCGATCTCGCCAAGCTCGACGCGAAAGCCGCGCAGCTTCACCTGCTGATCCCGGCGCCCGACAAATTCGATTTGACGGTCGGCGTTGAGTTTCGCCCAGTCACCGGTGCGATACAGCCGCGCGCCGGGTTCGTCGCTGAACGGATGAGCGATGAATTTCGCAGACGTTAATTCTGCGCGGTTCAGATAGCCGCGACCAACTCCGGCGCCGCCGATGTACAGCTCGCCCGCAACCCCATTCGGACACGGCCGTCGTTCTTCGTCGAGAATGAAAATCTCGCTGTTGGCGATCGGCTTACCGACGGGGATGATCCTGGTCTCGCCGTTCAGGTCCGTTGGGATGCGAAAGAGTGCAACGATGCCGGCGGTTTCGGTCTGGCCAAACATGTGAACGTGTTGCGCCGGGTGACGAAACTCAGACAGCCAGGTGCGCGGGATGTCGGACCAGAGCGGCTCGCTGGCGGAAAGCATCAAACGCAACTTGTTATTGAGAAGACGCGAGCGCGTTTCGCCGTCGAGGCTCGCCAGCACCGAAGTGCAATTGCGCCAGAACGACGGCACCGCATCCATGACGGTAACGCCACGGTGTCTTATCATTTTGAACAGCGCCAGCGGATCTTTTCGCTCTTCGGAAGTCGTGATTACGACCGTCGCGCCTTGTGACAACGGCAGCATCAATTGCCGGCGCGATGACGAGAAAGCAATCGAAGCTGTGTGGAGATAGAGATCGTCGCGCGTGATTTGAAGTTCATGATCGAGCGCCAGCAGATAGTTCGCCAGATTGCCATGCGTGACTTCGACACCCTTTGGCTGGCCGGTTGATCCGGACGTGTAGATCACGTAAGCGAGATCGCCCGGCGCCGGACCCTCGGTAAGGTTCGTGTCCGGGTTTTCTGAGATCGCCGGCCAGTCTTGATCGAGAAGAACGGCACGGGTCTGGTTTCCCTCCCCCCTTGGGGGAGGGTTAGGGTGGGGGCTTGCCGCGTCGCAAGCCCTCTCCCCTAGCCCCTCTCCCAACGGGAGAGGGGAATGATCTTGTCTATGAAACTTTCGGCCGAGTCCTTTTTCGAGATCAGCGTTAGTCACGACCAGCGCGGGCCGCGCATCGTCGAGCATGAAAGCCAGGCGTTCTTTCGGATAATCCGGATCCAAAGGCAGGTAAGCCGCGCCGGATTTCAGAATTCCGAGGATGCCGACCGCCATGTCCAGCGAGCGCTCGACGCAGATTCCTATGAGCGATTCGGCGCCGGCTCCGCGATTTCGCAGATAACGCGCCAGTTGATTGGCGCGCGCGTTCAGCTCGGCAAAGGTGAGCCTTTCGTTTTCGTAAATGACTGCCGGCTTTTCCGGCGCGCGCGACACCTGGTCTTCGAACAATCGCGGGAAGGGCCGCTCGGTGAAGTGATCCATCCGTGCGCCACGAAAGTGAGCACACGGTTGCAAAGTGGCGGCATCGGTAAAGGTTTCGGATTCGAGATTTCGATTCTCGACAACGGGTTGGGGCATGTCTGTTAGCACTCTCGATTGCAAGTCGCCCGGCACGGCGATTTTATCGTGCGGCTACTTCAGTATTTTCTTTGCTGATTTCAAGGATGTGACCAACTTTGCGCTTCAGATCGGTTTGCACCGACAGAAAAATGTTTCCCCGATCATCGACGGTGACGCCCTGAACGTTTTTGAGCTGGCCGCCAAAGGCCGCGATGGTCCGCAACTCTTCGTTCGGTTTGTAAACGTAGAGCTTTCCGTTGTGACTGTCGGTGATGTAGAGCGATCCTTTGAAGTAGAAGATTGTTTCCGGTGAGAATGAATCTCGGCGATCGATGATGCGATGCAACTGGTGATTCGTGTCCAGCATGTAAAGCACATCGTCCTCGTTGTCGGCGATGTAAAGGTTGCCCTGCTCGTCAAAGACCATGCTCTCGGGCTTTGTGATCCCGAACTGTTTCCCCAAAAACTCCGACACCGTTCCGTCTCTCGTAACTCGAAAAACTTCGTGTTGCTCGCCGTCGCCCACCAGCAACGATCCGTCGGGCGCGAGCGCGATGCCCTCGGTCGAAATCAATCCTTTGTCTTTGCCGGCTACCAGCCGCGGAGTGCCGCGGGCGTCAACTTCCCACAACCCGCCGGCATCATCGTCGGTAAAAAAGATGTTGTCGTCGGCGTCGATTACCAGGTCCTCTGGCGACAGACACCCAAAGCTGGAATCAACCAGCGTCTTCAGACCCGGATTCTTGGACCAGACTTCCAGCCTCTCGCCGCCTTCGTCGGCGAGATAAAGTTTTCCTTTGTGCCAGAGCAATCCGTCAGGCGATCCAAATCCGATCTTGTTCGTGGCATAGACGCTGGCTTTGTATGACTGGTCGGTCATCACAACCAGGCCTTCCTTTTGCAGCTTGCAGGAAGTCATGAACAAGAGACCGAGGATGACGAAAATGATACTTAGTCGCTTCATAATAAATTCAACTCTCGTGGCTCTATCTGATTAAGAGATTCAGCTGATCCCAAACAGCACGTGCCTTCTGACTGCCGCCAGCAATCCGAAAAAGGCGCGCACGTGGGTCAGGGTGCTGGACACTTCGAACACGACCGCAAAAATGATCGCGCTCGACAGCGCGCTATAGCGCAAGGTTAACGGCGTCAACTTGTCGAGCAGCTGGCCCAGACGCTGTTGCGCTGCATACTGAAAGATCGACAACTCGACGATCGCCACTGCGCCACCGGCGGCGATATCAACTGGCGTGTGCTGGCCCCCGATCATTTTCCCGGCGAGGATCACAAAGACCGTCCAGCCCAGC